>CAZGCB010000086.1:0-11967 GCA_964524065.1 uncultured Caulobacterales bacterium
GTCGGCATTCCACCCGCCCCGCGCGGCTTGCCGCAGGTGGAGGTGACCTTCGACATCGACGCCAATGGCATCGTCAATGTGTCGGCCAAGGACAAAGCCACCAACAAAGAGCAGCAAATCCGCATCCAAGCCTCTGGCGGTCTGTCGGATGCGGACATTGAGTCCATGGTCAAAGAGGCCGAGGCCAACGCGGAAACCGACAAAAAACAGCGCGAGCTGGTGGAGGCGAAAAACGCCGCCGACGCCTTAGCGCATCAGACTGAAAAGCAGATGGAGGAGTTCGGCGACAAGGTGTCGGCCGAGGACAAATCCGCCATCGAAACGGCGATCGCGGACCTCAAAGCGGTGAAAGACGGCGATGATGTCGAGGCGATCAAGACCAAGACCCAGGCCTTGATGCAGGCTGCGATGAAGCTGGGCGAGGCCATGTACAATGCCTCTGCAGCCGAGAGCGGTGAGGCGCAAGGCGCGGGCGGCGAGCCTGATGCGGACGCGAACGCACAAGGCGAAGACGTGGTCGACGCTGAATTTGAAGAAGTGGATGACGACAAGAAGCGGGCGTAACGCCTTGCGGGCGCGGGGGTTGTAAGCCGCCGCGCCTCAGCCTGCCGCCCTGGTGCGCCGCATCGCGCATGCGCGCGCCGGATGGTGGAAAACGCCAGGCGGGAGTGTGATGAGCAGCGATTATTACCAAACCCTCGGGGTCGATCGGTCGGCGGATGAGAAGGCGCTGAAGAGCGCATATCGCAAGCTCGCCATGCAGTATCACCCCGATCGCAATCCCGATGATCCAGCTGCTGAAGCGAAGTTCAAAGAGGTGAACGAGGCCTACGCGGTTCTGTCCGATGATCAGAAGCGCTCAGCCTATGATCGCATGGGCCATGCGGCCTTCTCCCAAAGCAATGGCGCCGGCCCGGGCCCCGGCCAGGGTTTTGAGGGCTTTGAGGATCTCGTTCGCTCGGCGTTCGGCTCGAATTTCGATGATCTCTTCGGTGAATTTTTCGGCCGTGGCGGCCCCGGCATGCGCGGGGGGCCGCGCAATGGCCCAGCCCGTGGCGCGGATCTCCGCTATGATATGGAGATCACGCTGGAGGACTCCTATCGCGGCAAGGCTGTGGAGATTAAAGTCCCCACCACCGAGACCTGCGATCATTGCGGCGGCGACGGCGCGGAGCCGGGTACGGAAATCGAGATCTGCCCCACCTGTAACGGCCTTGGCCGCGTGCGCACAACACAGGGCTTTTTCACCATGGAGCGTACCTGTCCCACCTGCGGCGGTCAGGGACGCTATGTGAAAACGCCGTGCCGCAAGTGCGACGGGGTGGGCCGCGTGCGCGCGGAGCGGACGCTGTCGGTGAAGATCCCGGCGGGCGTTGAGGATGGCACGCGCATCCGTCTGGCCGGTGAAGGCGACGCCGGCGCTCGCGGTGGGCCGCGCGGCGATCTCTACATCTTTATCAGTGTGCGTCCGCACGAGCTGTTTGAACGTGATGGGGCTGATCTCTATTGCCGTGCGCCGGTGCCGATGACGACGGCGGCGCTTGGCGGCGAGGTGGAGATCCCGACCATTGAGGGCGGGCGTGTGCGCGTGCGGGTGCCGGAAGGCTCCCAAACCGGCCGCAAGGTGCGCCTGCGCGCCAAAGGCATGACGCGTCTGCGCGCCGCGACCCATGGCGACATGTATGTGGAGCTGTTAGTCGAAACGCCCACACGTCTCAATGCGCGCCAAAAGGAGCTGCTGGAGGCGTTCGCTGAAGAAAGCGGCGAAGATTGCCATCCCGAGCACAAAAATTTCTTCGATCGCGCCAAGCGTTTTTGGGACGATATCGCCGGCGCGGATGAGGGGCGCCCGTAAAACGGGGCTGTGCGGCTCACGCGATTGTCGCCTCTGTTTCGTGCGGCGTTCCCGCGGCGCTGCAACCGAGCGGAGCGCTTACACGCCTTTGGTGAGCAGGGTGGTCAGGCGTTCAAAAAAGGCCGGGAAATCCAGCGGGCGCACCTCGGCGCCGCGCAAGAGGCGCTGATGCAGCACGGCCAGCAGCACCGGCGCGTAGAGGAAAAACGCTGTGTCGCGCACCTTGTCGGGGTCGGTTCCGTCTGGATCGACGGAGGGCGCAAGGCGCGCCTCCAGCGCCTCTAAAGACGGCTCGATGATCACCGTGAGATACGCGCGCGCCACCTCTGGATCATGCATGGATTCCACCAGCGCAAAGGCGTGGGCCCGCGCAAACACGTCATTCTCCACCCCGCGCATGGCCAAATCCACATAGCCCCGAACAGACTGCGCATGATCCGCGCCGGGGATGGCGCATTGGGCGAGGAACTCCCGCGCGGCGGCCGCCACATGGCGCAAAATCGCGATCACCAAGCCCTGGCGGTCATCGAAATGGTGGCGCAGCGTCGGCTCCGATACGCCGGCCTGGATGGCGAACTGCCGCAGGCTGATGGGCGCGGAGGTTTCTTTCAGCGCGGTGCCGGACAGCATTTCCAGCAGTTCCGTCCGTCGATCGGTGGTTTGCGCGCGCGCCGCCATACTGTCGTCCTTTCACTCTCGGCCACGCCGTGGCGCGGTTTCGGTCCCATATAGGCCGTATTCGCACACAGACCGTGAGCGAATTATCTGCGCGCGCCGCAACCGCCCATATATCGCCAACAGGACGGCCTCCCGAAAAAAGCTCTTGCATTTTTGTATACGATATACGATACACACTATAGGAGCCCAGAGGGGGCTGCCCACAGCAGGAGCCATCTATGAGCATGACACGCACAACGATCCTTCTCGCCAGCGCGGCCAGTCTCGCTTTGGGGACCGCTAGCGCCGCGTCCGCGCAGCATTATGTGCGGGCTTCGGCCGGCCTTTCGGCGCTGATGGACAGCGATAACTCAGGCAACTTCACCGCCTCCGCGACGCTGCAGCCCGTTGGCGTCCCGGTGACACCGGACACCTCGGTGGCGTGGACGACGGAGTTTGAAAACGGTGTTTTCCTCTCCGGCGCCTATGGCTATGAGCTGCCGGTCGGCCTGCGAATTGAGGGCGAGTTGTCCTATACCAGCAATGATGTGGACACCCATGCGGGCGTGACCTTGGCGGGCTCGATCGCGGCGGATGGGCTGGATGCGGCCAATTTGCTCATCGGCACAGATGCCGCCGTCGGGATCGAAATCGGCGATTTGGTGGCCGACGGTCAGGGATCGGTGGAAACGCTCGGCGTCGCGGCGAATGTCTATTACGACTTTGATTTTGAAGGCTCGCCGTTCAGCGCCTATGTGGGCGGCGGCCTCGGCCTGGCGCAGGTGGATGTGGATTACAGCCCATCCGGCTTCGTGATCGTCGACGATAACGACACGGTCCTGTTGTACCAGGTGATGGTGGGCGGCGAATACGCGCTCAGCGACACGCTGTCGCTTTATGGCGGTTACCGTTATCGCGCGACGCCCGATGTGGAGACGGAAGTGAGCCTGTTTCCGGCGGATCTCGACATTGAATACAGCGCCAACATTCTCGAAGCGGGTGTGCGCGTCGCGTTCTAAGGACGGACCGCCTCAGCTCGGACCCTGCCCCTCCCCCCCCGACCTGGGTCCGAGTTCCTGGGGCGTGACGCGCGCGTCACGCCCCTAACTTATGGCGGGATTGCGGTGCTTTTTGCGCTTACTGCGCCGCGACCCACGCTGATGTGAGCACGCAAGTGGGGCCCCGCCCCCTGCCAAGGCGCGACTCAGCCCTTAAATCTCCCTTAGAATAGAGTCCGGATTGCGCGCCGCCGTCGCGCCCATCAGGGAGAGCGCCATGACCGTCGACACCAAAACCGTCCGCATCGCCGTTGCGGGGCCCGCCGGGCGCCTGGGACGCGCCATCTTGAACGCCGCCAGCCAGGCCCGCGATGTGGCGCTGGTGGCCGGCCTTGCGCGCCCCGGTTCGGCCGCGGCGGGCATGGATTTGGGCACCTTCGCCGGGCTGGAGGATTTGCGTGTCTCCGTTACGGACACGCTGGAAGATGCGGTGCGCGATGCGGATGTCCTCATCGATGTGTCCACCGCCGAGGCGGCGGCCGATCACGCGCGCGCTTTGGCGGCGCGCGGCGGACCGGGTCTGGTCATCGGCGCCACCGGCTTTTCGGACGAGGATATTGCGGCGGTTGAGGCGGCCTCAGAGCACATTCCGATCCTGCGCGCGGACAATTTCTCGGTCGGGGTGACGGTCATGGCCGATTTGGTGCGCCGGGCCTCGGCGGCGTTGGGCGAAACCTGGGATGTGGAGATCCTGGAGATGCACCACCGGGCTAAAGCTGATGCGCCGTCCGGTACGGCTTTGCGCATGGGCAAGGCGGTGGCCCAGGGGCGCGGCGTGGATTTGGACGAGAAGGCCGTGGCTGGGCGTGCGGCGCAGCGGCTCTCCGGCCCGCGCAAGCTGGGGGATATCGGCTTCGCCAGCCTGCGTGGCGGCGGTGTCGTGGGCGACCATGAAGTGCGCTTTGCGGCGCCGGACGGCATGATCACCATCTCGCACCGGGCTTATGATCGCGTGATTTTCGCCCGCGGCGCCTTGGCCGCGGCGCGCTGGGTCGCCCGGCAGGAAACGCCCGGGCTGTACGGCATGGAAGATGTGGTGGGCCTCGCCACGGAAACGCAGGGTTAGCGGCGGTTCGGCTCTACGGCGTCGGGCGTCGGTGAGCGCTTCAGGTCGGACGGGCTTGCGACGCGTCGCAGGTTGGGTGGATCTGACGTGAAAGACCGGAGCGCGATCGCCGCCCCGGTCTTTCACAGGTCTGGATTTCAGCGCTGCGTGTGCAGTGCGCTGATCTTACGCGATCCAAGGGACGAACACCGTCAGGGAGACCGTCGCCACACACCCGATCAGGGCGACGTAAGCGACACTCGCGACAACGGCGTTTAATGGATTTTTGCTTTGCACGTTCATGTTACCAGCCTTTCTTGTAAAGACAGCGCGCTGCACCGCCATTTTGACTGCGCTTTGGCTTTCGTTGTTTAACTTTTTGTTCCAGTCTCTGCTGTGTTCACTTCGTTTTTCTTGTTTTCGTTATGGTGTGAACGTACGGGCGCCGAGGCTCCGAGGCAATCCAAAATTTATCGTTTTTCGATGATATTTTGGTAAGGACGCGTTTAGCTGGCGGTAATGCGGCGGCCAGCTTTGCGGCGTGTTCGGAGCCTATTGCAGGCCGGCGCGTTTGCGCAGCAGGGCGTGATCGAGATCCAGCACGCGGGTGCGGTGATAGCGGGCGGCGAAGCGGCTCGCGATGAGCACCCACGCGCCGATCAGTCCAAAAAACAAGAAGAATTGGGACAGCAGATTACCTGGCGCATAAAGGCGCGGCTTGTCGCTGAGCACCCAGCCCCAGTGCCAGGCGCCATACAGCGCCGCGAGTATGATGGGCGTCGCCAGCGCCGCCGCGGTGAGGGCCCCCAGGACATACACTTGCCCGCGCGGTCCATGGACGTGGCGGTAAGCCGCCACGAATTCGTCTTGGCTCACGCCCTTCAGGTTCGCATCGCCGCGGGTCGAGCGGATGCTCCATTCATCCTGCGCGCGTGCGGCCACCTGCCGGCCGCGCCACACCAGCAAGGCCAGCTGTACGCCGGCCAGGATGGCAAAGCCGAGAAGGATAAGTGCGCCAACGCCCATAGCGAGGATGTAGGGGGTTGGGGCCGGCGCGTCACCCGTCGGCGCGCGTCTCATCCACTTCGGTTGTGCCGGCGTGCAGCGCTTCGAAGGCCAGCATGGCGCGTTTGCGCTCCACGCCCCAATGATAACCGGTGAGGCGACCGTCCGTCGCCAACACCCGGTGGCAGGGAATGATCCAGGAGATGGGATTGGCGCCCACGGCTGCGCCCACGGCGCGGCTGGCTTTGGGTGTGCATACCTGGCTGGCGATGTCCGAATAGCTGCTGAGGCCGCCCGGTTCGATGGCCAGCAAGGCGCGCCACACTTGGCGCTGCCAGGGTGTGCCATGCAACACGAGCGGCAGCGGGCCCTCGGACGCCACGAAGATTCGGTGCGCCCAAGCGCGGGCGGCGTCATCGTCGCGTGTGAAGATGGCGGCGCTAAAACGCTGGGCCAAATCGGCGAAGGCCTCGTCCTCCATGCCCGCATCGGCGAAGGCGAGGCCGGCGAGGCCCCGTTCGGCGATGAGGAACACGCCGCTCCCAAAGGGGGTGGGCGCGCAGCCCCAGATGAAGGAGAGCCCCGCGCCGCGCCGGCGGGCCTGGCCGGGCGTCACCGCCTCATGGGCGATGAACACATCATGCAGCCGCGAGGGACCGGAAAAGCCTGCGTCCCAGGCGGCTTCCTCCACGCTGGCGCCGGCTTCCAGCGCGGCGCGCGCTTCGGCCTGGGCGATGGCTTGGACGTAACGCTTGGGCGACAGGCCTACCCAGCGCGAGAACAGCTTGTGGAAATGGTGCGGCGACAGGCCGATGCGGGCCGCTGCAGCGGCGTAATCGGGCTGAGCGCGCCATTCCTCGCCCAAAAAGGATAGGGCTTGTATGACCCGCGCGCTGTCGCGGGCCGATTGTTCCAGCGATCCCAGATCGGGCGCGGTGCTCGCGAGTCGGTCGGCCTGATGCGTGGCGCGCGAGAATGATGGTGCAGTCATGGAAACCAGCATGGGCGTGTTCCTATCGTGGCGATAGGGCGACTCTAGATACAGCGCGGCTGCGACACCGCCCGGATCTTGCGGCGGCGGCCTTTTGGCGCGTGTTTGGGGGGCTAGGCTTGCGGCGCGTCGTCGTCGGCCTGCGGGGCGGGAGTCTCGCGCGCGGTGGCGAGGGCGCGGCTGAGGGCGTCGGCGAAATCTTCCCGCTCGCGGGGCGATAAAAACGATCCCAGCTCCGCCCCCTCGCCATGGCTGCGCAGAATGACGCGTACGGCATGTTCGCCGCGGCGCTCCACATGCACACGCGCCCAATAGGGCGAGACGCTCCAGCTTTGCGTGCGGCCATTGGGATGGCGGCGCGCGACGCGGACCTCTTGCGGCGTCACCTGCACCATCTCGCACACGCGGCCCTGGCGGTAGGAGAGGTGGAAGGCCAACAGCACCAGAAGGATGTCAACGCCCATAAATCCGATCACCGGCCAAGCGCCGAGGGTGACATAAAACGCGCCCGCGATGACAGCCATGGCGATGATGGCGATCATCAGCGCGATAAAGCCGGCTTTGGGCAGGGAGCGGTTGGGCGTCAGCACCGCATCCATAAACAAGGGCGCGCCGGCGGGCGTGGCGTGGTCAGCGGTGGAAGCGGCGGGCGTCGACATAACGCCAGATATAGCGCGTCCGCGGGGATGGCCCATCATCCAGGCGATGGATGGGTGAAGGGGCGTGTGTCTGCGCGTTTGATCGCATTCGCGCCGCGGCTCTTTGCGTTTAAGGTATCGTCCCATTGATGGGATTGGGGCGTTTGCATGAGCCACAGTATTCTGTTGGCGGCCGCGGCTCTCGTGGCGTGGTCGTTGGTTGTCGCCGTTTGGACGATGGCGACGCGGATTCCGGCCATGCGCAAAGCGCGCCTGCACCCCGAAAAGGTCCGCCATACGCGCGGGGATGCGTGGGATGTCCTGCCTTCTGAGGTGCGTCAGGTCGCCGACAACTACAATAATCTGATGGAGCAGCCGACGCTGTTTTACGCCATCGTGTTTGTGCTGGCGCTGAGCGGTGAGGCGGCGGGCGTCGATGTCGCCTTGGCGTGGGGCTATGTTGTGGGGCGGATCGTGCACTCGATTTGGCAGTGCACGCGCAATGTGGTGACGGTCCGGTTTTATCTGTTTGTCGCGTCGAGCCTGCTGCTGTTCCCGCTTACGGGGCGGGCGTTGTATCTCTTAGTGACCTAACGCTGCGCCGCCCTCGTTGGCGGCGGCGGTTCAGCGAAGGTTTGCGCCATGGCCTCTCATTCCGCGTCAACATCGGCTCAGCCGAAAAAGCCGAAAGCCGTCCCGCGTGGGCTGCCCAAGGCGGCGGCGGCGGAGCTTTACGCACGCTTGGCGGCCGATCGCCCCGATCCGCGTACGGAGCTGGACTACATCAACCCCTACACGCTGGTGGTGGCGGTGGCGTTATCGGCCCAGGCGACGGATGTGGGCGTCAACAAAGCCACCAAGCGCTTGTTCGCGGAAGCCTCCACCCCCGAAGCCATGCTGGCGCTGGGCGAAGATCACGTGCGCGATCGCATCAAAACCATTGGGCTGTATCGCAATAAGGCGAAGAACGTCATCGCCTTGTCGCGGATTTTGTTGGAGCGTCATGGCGGCGACGTCCCGCGCGATCGCGATGCGCTCGAGGCGCTTCCGGGGGTCGGCCGCAAGACCGCGAATGTGGTGCTGAACGAGGCTTTTGGCGAGCCGACTATCGCCGTGGACACGCACATTTTCCGCGTCTCCAACCGCACCAAGCTGGCGCCCGGCGACACGCCGCTGGCGGTCGAGTTGCGGCTGGAGAAGGTGACGCCGGCGGCGTTCAAGCGCGGCGCCCATCACTGGCTGATCCTGCACGGACGCTATGTGTGCAAGGCGCGCAAGCCGGAATGCTGTCGCTGTGTGATCGCCGATTTGTGCCGGTTTAAGGACAAGACGCCGGCCCCGAAAGACGGGTGAAGCGCGAGGCGCCGGCGCCCGCGCACGCCCCTAAATCGTCGTGTCGAGGCGTTGGCCGGGCGTCGCGGTGTTGACGTCGTCCTCGGTCGTCTCAGTATCGGATGCCGCTTCAGACACGGCGTCCGCATCCGGCTCCGATGGCGGTGCGCCATCAGCCGGGCCGGCGGACACGGCCACCATGGCCGCGCGCAAGGTGCGATCCCCGATACGCCAGCCGGATTGGACCGCATCAACAATGCAGTCCTTGGGATGATCGCTGGGGATCTGCGCCACGGCTTGGTGCAGGTTGGGGTCGAAGCGCACGCCGGGTGTGGAGTCGATGGGCTTGATGTGCTGGCGGGCGAGGGCGTCCAGCAACTCTTTGCGGGTCATTTCAATGCCCGCCAGCAGTCCGGCGCCGGCATCACCGAGACCATCGCGCAGATCCGGCGTCACCGCGTGGATGGCGCGGTCGAGATTGTCCGCCACTTGGATGAGATCGCCGGCGAAGCTGGTGAGGGCGTAGGCTTTGGCGTCCGCCACTTCGCGTTCGGCGCGTTTACGGGTGTTTTCCGCATCGGCCATAGCGCGCATGAGGCGGTCTTTCATATCCGCCAATTCGGTCTCCAGCGGGCTGAAGCCGTCCTGCGCCGCGCCGTCGTCGGCGGCGTCGCTTGCGGCCGCTTCGGGCCCGGTGTCGTCCGCATCCACGGCCTGCGGGTTGGCGGCGGGTTCAGGATCGCCGTTCGGGGATGGGGTGTGGGTGTTCTCGTCGCTCATGCCGATTGCGGAGGCCGCTCCGGCCCCCCTCCATGCAGAACCCGCCCAATGATGCGGGCCGTGTAGTCCACCAACGGAATCACGCGTGCGTAGTTGAGCCGGGTCGGCCCGATGACGCCTAAGGCTCCCACGATTTTTTGCTCCGCGTCCATATAGGGCGCCGCCACCACGCTCGATCCCGATAAGCTAAATAAGGGATTCTCCGCGCCGATGAAGATCTTGACGCCTTGGGCGTGGCTGGCCTGATCGAGGAGGGAGATCAAATCCTCCTTGCGCTCCAGCTCATCAAAGAGCAGGCGCACGCGCTCCAAATCTTCGGCTGCCTCCACATCCGACAACAGATTGGCCGCGCCGCGCACGATCAGCGCGCGGGCCCCCTCGCCGCCGGTCCAGCTGGCGAGGCCCTGCTTCACCAGGCGCCGGCCAGCTTCGTCCAACTGAGCGCGCTCGCTTTCCAGTTCCGTGAGGATCATGGCGCGCGCTTGGGACAGAGTGCGACCCTTGAGGCGCGCGGCGAGATAATTACCCGCTTCTGTCAGGGCGGAAGGGGTCACGCCGGCCGGCGGGTGCATGAGCCGATTTTCCACTGTGCCGTCTTCGAACACCAGCACCACCAGCGCTTCGCCGGGGCCGAGGGCGACGAACTCCACATGCCGCAGCGCGGCTTCGCGGGTCGGGGTCACGACCAGTCCCGCCCCGCCAGCGAGGCCCGATAGCAGCTGGGAGGCCCGTTCCAACGCATCGGAGACGCTGGGGGCGGCGCCGGATACCATGGTTTCAATGGCGGCGCGTTCTTCGCGGCTGACATCGCCCACTTCCAACAGGCCGTCCACGAAGAGGCGCAAACCCGCTTCGGTAGGCAGGCGCCCGGCGGAGGTGTGCGGCGCCGCCAGCAAGCCCATATGCACCAAATCCTGCATGGTGTTGCGCACCGATGCCGGTGACAGATCCACAGGCCCCACGCGCGACACGGTGCGCGATCCCACGGGCTGGCCCGTTTCAAGGTAGCTCTCGACGATGGTGCGGAAAATCTCCCGCGCACGCGCATCCAGTTCGGCCAGCGCGCTGGGTTGGCCCGAAGCCGGAGGTGCGGGCGGCGGGCCAACCGCCGCCACGGGGGCGCGGGGCGGCGCAGATTTGGAGCGGGATGGCGCGGGCGCGCGGGGACGTCGGCTCATGAACGTAAGTGTGGGTCGCGTGGGCGGCCCGCGCAAGGCGCGTGGCGTGTGCGGGCCTCGCCGCAAAGTCGCCGCGGACACGCCGTGAGGCTGTCGTGTTGTCGCCCCAGGCTGTGGTGTTGAAAGAGCAGGCGATGGCGCGTGTTTGGCATGCAGCTTGCGGCGTGGACGTGCGGCGGTTGTGCCGGCGCCGCCATAGTCGCGATCGGCGCCCATGTTGTGTATGACAGCCTGGGGGCTGGCTTTTGTGTGCAGCGAAAGCGTGTCGCGACATCAATTGCGCATCGCGCGGCCATGAGGATGGACATGAACAGACGAGGGATGAGTGGAGCCGCCGCGGCGATCGTCATGGCGGGATTGTTAGCGGCGGGGTGTGCGTCCGTTGCGGACGGGTCGCGGCAGATCCTGCCGATCACGGCCAATGTGCCTGAAGCCAAGGTGACGATTTTCGATAAGCGCGGCGCGGTCGTGTACTCCGGGCCGACGCCGGCGCGGGTGTCGTTGCAGCGTGCTGACGGGGTGTTCAATCCGGCCGATTACCGGGTTCGGGTGTCTGCGCCAGGCTATCAGGATTATGAGATTGATTTGGAGCCAGGCTTCAACGCCACAGGCTTCGCCAACGTTTTCAATGGCGTAATCATTGGCAGCCTCATTGTTGATCCCATCACCGGCGCGTTTGTCACCCACCGGCCTAAGCAGGTGAACGCCGAGCTGTGGCCCACCCGTCCGACGGCGCAGCAAGTGCGCCGTGCGCGTCCCGCCGCCGGCCCGGCGCCGCGCCGGGGCGCCGCACCTGAGTTGCCGGCCTATGCGCGCGCTCAGATTGAAATTCGCTCCATTTATGATCTGAGCCCTGAAGAACGCGCCGAGTTAATGGGGCGTAATTGATGACGCGATGATCGGGCGCGTTTGGGCCGGTATGGCGCAGGCGCGCCTGGTTCAGCTGGACGTCGGGGCCGGGGCGCGTTAGCGCTGGGGTCATGAGCACCGATACCATCAGCACGGTCACGCGTCCGTCCAAACGGGCGCCCGACCAACTCCGTTCCGTCACCCTCGACACCGAAGGCTGGGCCAAGCACGCCGAAGGCGCGTGCCTGGCGCAGTTCGGCGACACCCATGTGTTGTGCACCGCCAGCTTCACCGAAGGGGTGCCGGGCTGGCTGCGCGGCGGCGGCAAGGGTTGGGTTACGGGCGAATATGGCATGCTGCCGCGCGCCACCCACACCCGCGGTCAACGCGAAGCGGCGCGGGGGAAACAATCGGGCCGCACGCAGGAGATTCAGCGCCTGATCGGCCGCTCCCTACGGGCGTGCGTCGATATGAAAAAGCTGGGCGAGAACCAAATCACCCTCGATTGCGATGTGATCCAGGCCGATGGCGGCACGCGCACGGCGGCCATCACGGGCGCCTGGGTCGCGCTGAAGCGGG
>CAZGCB010000087.1:0-11901 GCA_964524065.1 uncultured Caulobacterales bacterium
AGGCGGGCTTGAACAGCTCCTCAAACAGCTGGGCGGAGGCCTTGCCGCCGGCGCCATGGATCAACTCTACGACGCCGTTTTTGATGTCGAGCTTGCGGGCGAACAGCCGCTCCGCGCGAACTGTGGCGCTCATTCGGCCGCGGCCCGGGGCTCTGCGTCGCGGAAGCGGCCATAGAGATAATACGCCGCGCAGGCGCCTTCCGGCGACACCATGCAGGAGCCGAGCGGTCGCTCCGGCGTGCAGCCGGTGGCGAACACGGTGCATTCGCGCGGGGTTTTCTCGCCGCGCAGAATGTCAGCGCAGGCGCAGGCTTTGTGGTCCGGGCGCGAGACATATTCCATGGCGAATTTCGCCTCGGCGTCGAAGCCGGCATAGGCGTCCGCCAGGCGCAGGGCGCTGTTGGGAATGGCGCCCAGGCCGCGCCACTCAAAGCTGTCGCGGATGGCGAAGACGCGCGCGCACATCGCTTGTGCTTGCGCGTTCCCGCCGGGACGCACGGCGCGGGCGAAGGGGTTCTCCACCACCGCAGCGCCGCGATTGGCCTGGCGTAGCAGCATCACAATCGCGTGCAGCAGATCATTGGGTTCAAAACCCGAAATCACGATGGGCTTGGACCAAGTCTGCGCCGCCGCCTCATAGGGCTCCGCGCCGATGATGGTGGAGACATGGCCCGGGCCGACAAAGCCGTCCAAGCGTGCGCCGGCCCCGCCGCTGCCCGTCATCATGATGGCGTCAATGGCCGAGGGCGTGAGCACATGGTTGCAAAACACGCTGAAATTGGTGAGGCCCTGGCGCTCGGCGGCGAGGATGGCGGCGGCGGTGGGCGGCGTGGTCGTTTCAAAGCCGATGGCGAAGAAGACCACTTCGCGATCAGGATTGTCGGCGGCGAGCTGCACGGCTTGGGCGCTGGAGTACACCATGCGCACATCCCCGCCGCGGGATTTGGCGCTGAGCAATGTCGCGCCATCGCCGCCCGGCACGCGCATGAGATCGCCGTAGGTGGCGAGGATCACGTCGGGACGCTCGAGGACGAGCGCGATGGCCATGTCCAGCCGACCCACCGGCAACACGCACACCGGACAGCCCGGCCCGTGGATCATATGGATGTTCTCGGGCAGCAAATCCTCCAGCCCGAAGCGGCACAGCGCATGGGTGTGGCCGCCGCAAAACTCCATGAAATTATAGGCGCGTGTCGGGTCGGCTTCGGCGCGGATGGTGGCGGCGAGCGCCTTGGCGGAGGCGGGATCGCGATATTCATCAACATACTTCATGACGCCGCCTCCTGGGGGTGTGTGACCGCGCCGGCTTTCAACATCGCGATGTGCTCGGCGGCCAAGTCCGGATCGATTTTCGACAGCGCATAGCCCACATGCACGACGACAAAATCGCCAGGCTCCACACCGTCCAGGAATGCCAAGGACACGGGGAGCTGAACCCCGTCCACATCCACGACAGCCTCATCATAGGTCACCGAGATCACCTCGGCCGGCAAAGCTAAGCACATGACGGGCAGTCCTCCTGTGGCAGGTCGGTTTGTCCGGCGATCCAGGCCTGGCCGAGGCTAAGGCCGCCATCATTGGGCGACACGCGCCGCGACAAATGCAGGTCAATCTTCGCCGCCGCCAGATGGGCCATGAGCGCCTCGGTCAGGCGTTTGTTCTGCAAACACCCACCGGAGGCCGCAACCTGGCGCGGCAAAGCGTGGGCGTCGATATGGCGTGCGATCCAGTCGGCCAGACCCGCCGCCAATGTGCCGTGGAAAAGGCCGGCGCCGCGCCGCGCGTCCATGTCGGGCTGGGCCAAAGCCTCCAGTAGGGGCAGGAAACTCAGCGCGCCATCGGCGGTGATGCGCCAACCATCGTGCATAACCTCACAACGATCCGCCAAACCCTCCAGCGCCATGGGCGCCTCGCCCTCAAAGCAGGCTTTGGGTTTGATGTTGAGCAGGCCGCAGGCGGCGTCGAACAGCCGCCCGGCGGAGGAGGTGAGAGGCGCGTTCACGCCGCGCTCCACCATATGGGCGAGCAAGCCCGCCCCCTCCTGATCGGCGAAGCGCTGCGGAATTTCGTCGCTACGGCCCAACGCCGCCAAGGCGGCCGCGCCCATGCGCCAGGGCTCGCGCGCGGCCTTGTCCCCGCCCGGCTGGCGCAGCGGGCTCAGCCCCGCCAGATGTGTCATGCGCGCGTCTTGGGCGAGGATCAGCTCGCCGCCCCAGCTGGAGGCGCCATCCGCGCCGAGGCCAAAGCCATCCAGCGCCAGGCCAAGGAGCGGACCGTCCAAATGATGCTCCGCCATCACGGCGGCGATATGGGCGTGGTGGTGCTGCACCCGCACGAGCGGCAGACCGGTTTGTGCGGCGTAAGTGCTGGACAAAAAGTCGGGATGCAGATCGGCGGCGACGCGCGTGGGCGTCACCTCAAGGATGGCGCTGAGATGGGCGATGGTCTCCCCAAAAAACGCGAAGGTCGCGGCGTTGTCGAGATCGCCGATATGCTGGGAGACGAAGGCTTCATTCCCCCGGGTGAGGCAGACGGTGTTTTTCAGGCTCGCGCCCACCGCAAGGGTCGGCGCAATGGCGCGCGGCAGGGTGATGGGCTCCGGCGTCCAACCCCGCGCGCGGCGCAGAAACACCGGTGCGCCGGCGATGATGCGGGTGACGCTGTCATCACTGCGGGTGAGGATGGCGCGGTCATGGGTGATGATGACATCGGCGATGCCAGCAAGGCGCGCTTCAGCCTCGTCATTGTCGATCACCAGCGGCTCGCCGCCGGGATTGGCGCTGGTCATGACAAAGGCCGGCAGATCGGGATCCTCACGCCAGGCCGTCCCGGCTGGCTGGCCGGCCGCGGCATGGAAGAGCAAATGGTGCAGCGGCGTGTAGGGCAGCATCAGCCCCAGCGTCGGCAGGCCGTTGGACACGCCCGGCGCCAGCGGCGTGTCAGCGTGCGCCTCACAAATCACGATGGGCCGCTGATGCGCGGTGAGCAGCGCCGCCTCCGCCGCATTGACCTGCGCCCAGCGCCGCGCCGCGGGCAGCCCGGCGACCATGATGGCGAAGGGCTTGGCGTCGCGGCGTTTGCGCGCGCGCAGCCGCGCCACGGCGTCCGCGTTCTGCGCGTCCACCACCAGATGAAAGCCGCCCAAACCCTTGATGGCGAGGATGGCGCCGTCTTGCAGGCGCTGCACCATCTCGCGCGGCGTCATGGAGAGTTGCGGCCCGCAGTCCGGACAGGCATTGGGCTGGGCGTGAAAGCGACGGTCCCCCGGATCGTCATACTCCCGCTGACAGCTTGGACACATGGCGAAATCGGCCATCGAGGTCTGCGCCCGATCATAGGGCACCGCCCGCGTGATGGTGTGGCGCGGCCCGCAATGGGTGCAATTGGTGAAGGCATAGCCCCAGCGCCGATCCGTCGGATCGCAAATCTCCTCCAGGCACGCCTCGCATGTGGCGGCGTCCGCGCTGATGGCGGTGCCCGCCGCAGCGCCCTTGGCGCTGGGGCGGATGGCGAAGGCGGTGTCGCCGGCAGGCTCGCGCGGCTCCACGGCGATGGCGTCAATACGCGCCAGGGGCGGGGCCTCGTCGGCCAGACGCGCCATGAAGGCGTCAAGGCCGGCGCCCTCCACCTCCAGCAACACACCCTCGGCGTCATTCATCACCCAGCCGGCCAGGCGCAGTTCATGGGCCAAGCTCCACACAAAGGGACGGAAGCCGACGCCTTGCACCGCGCCGCGCACGCGCACCCGCGCGCGGGTCATGCTGGCGGTGGAGGGGATCGGGAGGCCCATGCTTACTCCGCTGCGGCGGCAGGCCGTTCACGGGCCTGTGCGAGCCATGCCAACCAATCATCAAGGCCGGTTTCGCTGGCGGTCGAGGTGTGGATGATCTCCAGACCCGGCCGGATTTGGCGGGCGTTGGCGATCAACGCCTCCACATCGAAGCTGAGATGCGGCAGCAAATCTGTCTTGGTGATCAGCATCACATCGGCGGTGGCGAACATGTCGGGATACTTCAGCGGCTTGTCTTCGCCTTCGGTGACGGAGGCGAGCACGACCCTGCGGCTCTCCCCCAGATCAAAGCCTGCCGGGCACACCAGATTGCCGACATTCTCAATGAACAAAATTCCCCCGGCGGGCGGCTCCATATGGTCCAGCGCCGAGCCGATCATGGCGGCGTCCAGATGACAGCCCTTGCCCGTATTCACTTGCACCGCCGCTACGCCGGTTTGGCGGATGCGCGCGGCGTCATTGGAGGTTTGCTGATCGCCCTCAATGACGGCCATCGGCGTCGATCCGCCCAGGGCTTTCAGGGTCTCCACCAGCAGCGTGGTTTTGCCGGAGCCGGGGCTGGACATGAGGTTGAGGGCGAGAATGTCCGCCGCTTCGAGGCGCGTGCGGTTGCGTGCGGCCAGGGTGTCATTCTTGCCGAGAATGTCTTGCTCGATTTCGATGATCCGCGCTTGGCTCAGGCCTCCGACGCTGACGCCCGCCGGGCCCTGTCCGAAATGCAGCGACCCGTCCGCAGCATGGGCGTGGTGACCCGGCTCATGGTGGTGATGCGCGTGATGATGGCCTGCCCCTTCGGACGCGTGATGGTGATGGTCGTGGCCATGGCTGTGGGACGACCCATGGCCCTTGGCGCCCGGAGCCTTCGGGCCCGGATCGATGGTCGTTTCGCCTTCGCTGCAGCCACACACCGTACACATCTCACACCACCTCCAAATGTTTGATCCGCAACGCATCGCCCTCGGTCACCACCAGCTGGTGGGAGCCGCAATGGGGGCAGGCCTCGCCGCGCGCGCTGATCTCGATATCGGCCTCACAGCTGAAGCAATGGGCGCGGCCCGGCGGCGTCTCAATGTCCAACGCGGCGCCGGCCGCGACGGTGTCGCGCGACACCGCATCGAAGCAGAACTCCAGCGCATGGGCGTCCACGCAGGAGAGCGGGCCCACCTCCAACACCACGCGGCGCACGCCGGTGAAGTCCTGACGGGCGGCCTCGGCCGTCACAATCTCCATCACGCCTTGGGCCAGCGCCATCTCATGCATGGATCGCCTCCGGGGTTTGATGGGATGAAGGCCTGTGGAGCGCAGCGATGTCATAGGGCGCGCACGGGTCGAACGCCCCGGCCAGCCAGTGCAGCGCTTCGGTCAGCGTCTCAGGCTCACGATTTGGGAGATCGAGGCGCATCGCGCTATGGGCGAGCGCGCCATGCCGCGCCAGGTTCCAATCCGTCGGCGCAGCGACCCGCCAGTCGACGACCCGCCCCTCAGCGATGCGGACCACATGGCGCAAGCGACCGCGGGCGGTCATCGCCATGCCGAGGCCCGTCATCTGACTTTGGGTGGATAATGCGCTCAGCGGGGCCGTGGGAGTCGTGAGATCGCACGTCGCGCACAGCTCGTCTAAGCCGTCCGCCAGGTCGCGGGCATGGGCGATCTGCGCCTCGTACCAGGGCGCGAGAGTCTGCGTCGCGGCCGGGCCCGACTGGCTACGCGGCGTTTCCTCGCGGGCGGCGTCATCCGGTGTTAGCGCGGGATCGTGCAGCGCCGCCCCTAGCGCCATCATGGCTGACCCTGAGTGCAGAGAAAACCGCGCCGCCTGGGCGCAAACCGGCTCGCTCTGCGCAGCGAGGCGGCGGACGCTAGCGGCTAGCACGGCGCCATCGCGCCGCAACGCGCGCCAAGCGCCCGAGGCGACATGACCCGCCAGGGCCGCCGCCGCTTGCAGCGCCGGCTTGACGGCGTCGGCCAGCGGCGGGCCGCCCAGCAAACGCGGCCAGGCGACGCCCATGCGAAAGGCTGCGGCGCTGAGCGCTTCGCTCACGCTCAGCACATCATGCGTCGCCTCCACGCCGGCTGTCGGCTCCACGCCCCCCGCGTCATGCAAGGCGCGATGCGCCGCCGCGCGATGGGCGTGCGGGCAGAGGCTGAACACCGCCGGCGCCAGGCGCAGCGCGTCCGCAACCGGGCGTCCGTGCGCCAACGCCATGGGCTGGGCCGGGCCGGAGCGGGCAACGGACACGCGCAGGCGCCCCGCCTCCAACTGCGGCGTTAGCGTGTAGCGGCGCAGGGCGGGCGTGGCGTTCATGCTTCGGCCCGGTTGGTGGTGAGGATGAAGCGGCGCGTCACGCCTGCAGGTTTCTTCGGCGCAGGCGGCGCCTCGGCCGTGAACAAACCCTCCACGGCGGACTCCGCCGTCATGCGCGCGACCGCGGGATCGTCGAACTCGTCCATGGGCGAAAACAGCGAGCACGTCTCCACCACGCCGACGCCGTCCATGCGCCCAATGGTGAAGCTGTAGCGCCCAGAAGGAAACGCGTGCGTGCGCGTGGAGCCCAACGGTCCCGCCGGCGCCGCCTTGGGGTCGGTCGCGAGCACCGCAATGTTCATGCACCAGGGCGTGATGATCACGCCGGCATAGCCGGCCTCCACCGGGCGAAAGCCCACGGCCTCCACCCGCAGGGCGCCGTTGTGCACCGGCAGCCCCAGCATGGAGCTTTCCGCCGCCTCATACGCGCCGATCAGCGCCGCCACCCGCGCCTCCAGGGAGGTGTCCGCCGCCACAGCCAACATCTCGCCCGCATCGCGCACCATGAATTTGGAGGGCGGGGCGTCGCAGCTCGGGCAGCGCCAATGCGCCGGCAACTGGGAGAAGGGCGTGCCGGGGGCGATATCCCACGTCTCGTCTCCCTCGGTCGGATCATAAACGCGCCAGCAGACGCCGCACTCCAGCACGGCATCATCATTCAGCGCGCCAGCGACGGAGCTTTCAAACCCGCCGCTCATGGCGCATAGGCCTCGCGAATGTCGTTGAGGCGCATCGCGCTGTCTTCAAAGTCTTCGCGGCTCGCGAGCACGGAGGCGGGAATGTCGCCCACCTCCACGGTGTCCAAAATCACCGTGCCCATGCCGTTGAGATACTGCACGCCCCACACATGGCGCAGCGCCGTCATCACCACCCGCGCGGCGCCATAGCCGCCTGAAGCGATGCGCACGCCCGTTTCGCCCAGCACTTTGGCGAGGAAAGCGGTGTCAGCTTCCGTCATGGGGAAGAGGGTGAAGTTCAGCACGTGATTGGGTGTTCCCGGCGTCCAGGCCTGAGCCCGCTCGCGGATTTCCGCCAGCACCGCCATCACATTCATCGCACCATGGGGGGCGGTGAGCGCTTCAATCGCCAAATCCGCGCGCGGGCGCGTCAAGGCCGTCTCCCGCAGGGCGCGGGGCGCGTCGCCCACCTCCACCCAATGCACTTTGACCGCCCCGTCAACGTCTTCAGCGCGGCCCACCCACACGCCCGGCAAAATGGTCTCGGCCATGTGCGCGACGCCCTCATCGGGCGCGCCGCCGGCGATCACCACGCTGACCTCGCCTTCGCCCAAGGCATCGAGCAGCACCGCGCGCTGTTCTTCAGACAGCCCGTCCAAGCGATAGCGCCAGCCCACGCCGCGGGCGGCCGCAGCCGCGAGGGCGTCGGCGATCTTGCCCAGCGCCGCATGCACCGCCGGCCCGGCGGCGGCGTCCGCACTGACATCGCGCGAGCGGATCATCGCCTCGCCGGAAGGCAGTCCGAGCAAAGACAGCGATTGATCGCCCTCCAGCGCGTCGCGCCCCTCAAAGGGCGACAGCACGCCCTGCGGCGCTTCATCGTCCCACATCATCGGTCCATGACGCATGGCGATCTCCTTCTTCGGATTAGGCCGGCAGGGCGCCGTCGGCGCGGGCCAGGATGTGGGGGACCTTCTCGGCGTAGACGGACCAGTCTTGGATCTTGGGAATGGTCTCCAGTCGCTCGCGGCCCTGCATGAACACGAGGGCGGGCGAGGCGAAGGCGCCGACGGCTTTCATCACCGCGCCCTCATCGGCCAACGCCACCACGCCGGCGCGCAGGCGGCCGGGATGCTGGCGCAGCAATTCGCGCAGCACCACGGCCACATCGGCTGTCTCCAGCCGCTTGTTGGGATCGCCGGTGATGAACAGCGCCGTGGCGCGGGTCACGTCCGCATCCAAAAAGGCGTCCAGATCCGCCGCGTGGACCAAACTCACCTCATCCAGGGCGAGGAGGTTGTCGATCAGGGGGTGGCTCATGGCGTGTCCTCCGCAGGGTGTGGCGGGCGCAGATGCTCCGGCAATTGAGGCGTGCGGTCAGCCAGGTCTGCGATCAGATGGTCAAAGGGCTGTCCCGTGGCTGCAGCAGCCACGGCGTCGAGCGCGTCGGCGATGTGGCGCGCTTCTAGGGCGTCAATGACCCGCATCGCTGAGCCCAGATGCGCCAGCACATGATCGCCGGCGGCGAGCGGCCCGGTGAGGGCGAGGGAGATGGTCTCGGTGCGCGCGTCGGCCGTGAGCGCGATCGCCTCAGCGCTGAGGCCGTCCACCCGCATAATCTGTAACGGCGCGCCGACACACATGGCCTCAGCCCTTCGCGTCGTTCTGGCGCGCCAAGACGCGTGCATCGCCGATACGACACGCAGCCTCGGCGCTGGGCCGGCCAGACTCATAGGCTTGCCAGCCGACCGCCGCCGGCATGACGGGGCTCTCACTGCCCGCCGTAGGGAGGGGCGCGAGGCCCCACGCGTCCAATTCCTGCACCGCCAGCGCCACCGCTTCGGGCACGCGCGCGGCCACGGCCGGCGTCAGCCCGCCGCCATAATCCTCCATCTCCACCGGCTGGCAGCCAATGAGGGTGATGACTTCCGGCGGCGCCTCCGCCAGCAACTCCGCCAGCGCCAGCACTTCCATCATGGAGGTTTGGTGCAGGGAGACTTTGCCCCCGGCGACAAAACGCGGCACCTCGGCCCCGCGCGCGACGATCAATTCACCGGGCTCAGCCCCGACGTCCACGGCGTCAAAAATCAGGATGCGCCGGGCCTCCGCGAGATCATTAACCAAGGCCAGGCCTTGCGTGCCGCCATCCATCACCGCAACGCCGTCGGGTGCGGTGTAGTTCTGGGCGAGGGCTTCTGCGCAGCGCACGCCGAAGCCCTCATCGGCCCACAACACATTGCCGACACCAAGGATGAGCGCCGCCGCCCCGGTGCGGTCGGGCTGGGTGATCATTCCTTGTCGTCCTTAAAGTAACGCCAGCCCGACACCATGGTGGAGATCAAGCTCTGCCGGCTCATGATGTCTTCGCGGATGGCGGCGTAGATATGGACGATCGAGAAAATCACAATCACCCACATGAACAGATGGTGGTAGGTGTGGACCGCGAAGGAGTTGTTCCCAAATACGCCGAACACCCAGCCGAAGAGGGCGAACCACCAGGTATCGACGCCATGCCCTTCGGCATAGAGGGCGAAGCCGGTCAGGATTTGCAGCACAGTCGGGACCACGAACAAGAAAAACATGGCCAGCTGCGCCATCGGGTTGTGCCCGATATATTTCTTCGGCGTGCGTTCGATGAAGCTGTACCACTTCAGCTCGAACAACACCTCTTTCCACCATTTTCCGCTCCATACCGGCAGCAGAAAGATCTGGCGGGCATGGTGATTGCCGACAATGGCCCAGTAAATCCGCGCCAAAAAACCAATGGCGAGGATTTGCCCGGCGGCGAAATGCACCATGCGGATATTGCCGAACAGGAAGCTGTCGGAGGCTTCGCCCGGCACGCTGGGCGGCGGCGTCGCGATCAAATAGCCGGTGATGCACAGCACCGTGATGCACAGCGCATTCACCCAATGCCACAGCCGCAACGGCCACTCATAGACATAGACCTTTTCCGCCGGGCTGGTGACCTCGGTGGATTGGGCGACAATGGCGTCGAGGATGCCCGCTTTTTTCGGCTCAGAGGCGTGGGGCGGGGGCGCGGGAGCGTCAACCATGGTCAGCTCCCCCTCAACGCACTTTGATGTCGGCGAGTTCATCGCCGTCAGGGCTCATGACATGGGTCGAACACGCCAAGCACGGATCAAAAGAGTGGACCGTGCGCAGGATCTCCAGCGGCTGCTCGGGATCGGCCATGGGCGTGTCCATGAGTGCGGCTTCATAGGCCCCGATATTGCCCTGCGGATCGCGCGGACCCGCATTCCAGGTGGTGGGCACGACGCACTGATAATTTTCGATCTTCTGATCCTTGATGTGTACCCAATGGCCGAGCGCGCCGCGCGGGGCTTCGGTGAAGCCCACGCCTTTGACGTCCGTCGGCCAGCTTTCGGGCTCCCATTTGTCGATGTTGGCGGTGGAGATGTCGCCGCCACGAATGGTCGCGATGAGTTTGTCGTAGCAATCGCGCATTTTGTACGCGGCCCAAACACCCTCCAACCCGCGTGCAGCGGTGCGCCCGAGGGTGGAGAACAGCGCCGCCACCGGCAGATCCAGTTGGCGCAATGCGGCGTCCGTCGGTTCTTTGAACTCGGGAATGCCTTTGGCGTAGCCAATGATGTAGCGGGCGAGGGGGCCCACCTCCATGGCGTTGCCCCGCCAACGCGGGCTCTTGATCCAGGAGTATTTCGCGTTTTCGTCCAGCCGCTCGATGGCGGTTTTGGTGCCTTCCGCGTTCGGACCAAGTTCGTAATTGGGCTGCGTCACCCCATCCCAGGGGTGTAGGCCGACATTCTCATCATCATAAGAGTACCAAGAGTGCGCCACATACTCCTGGATTTCCTCTGGATTGCGCAGATCCACATCATAGACCCGCGACAGATCGCCATTGAGGATGGCGCCGCGCGGCAAAGCGAGGTTCTCGGCTGAGTAGTCATTGGCGTGGTTGGGAATGTCGCCATAGCTCAGCACATTGGTGGAGGAGAGCCCGCCGCCATAGTTCCAATCCTTGTAGAAGGATGCGATGGCCAGCAGGTCCGGCAAATACACCTGCTCGGAGAATACAATGCACTGGTCGATAATCGATTTGACCAGATTCAGGCGCTCGATGTTGACTGCGCCGACAGCGCCGACGCCCTCAATGTTGATCGGACAGGGCACCCCGCCCACCAGCCAGTTCGGGTGCGGGTTCTTCCCGCCGAACACGGTATGGATTTTCTTGATTTCCTTTTGGAAATCGAGAGCCTCAAGATAGTGCGCCGTCGCCATCAGATTGGCTTCTGGCGGCAGCTTATAGGCGGGGTGGCCCCAATAGGCGTTGCGGAACAGTCCCAGCTGGCCGGACTCCACAAACCGCTTCAGCTTGGCTTGCAGATCGCGGAAATAGCCTGGGCTCGACAGCGGCCAATTGGAGATGGATTGCGCCAGCTCCGAGGTCGCCTTGGGATCGGCGGACAGGCCCGACACCACATCCACCCAGTCCAACGCATGCAAGTGATAAAAGTGCACGATGTGATCGTGCACCTGCAACGCCAGCTGCATGATGTTGCGGATGGTGTTGGCATTTTCAGGAATGTCGATGTTCAGCGCATCTTCCACCGCTCGCACGGATGTCAGGGCGTGGGTGCCGGTGCACACCCCGCAAATGCGCTGGGTGAAGGCCCAGGCGTCGCGCGGGTCGCGGCCCTTGAGGATGACCTCCAGACCCCGCCACATGGTGCCGGTGGACACGGCGTTGCGGATGATATTCGCGTCGTCGACATTCACTTCGATGCGCAAATGCCCTTCGATGCGGGTGATGGGGTCGACAACGACACGGCGTCCGCTGTCGTCGAGGGTGTAGCCGTTGGGCGTTTGGGTCACCATGGGGGGCTCCAGCCTTAATCAACGTCTGCGGTGCGAGCCGCGCTGGCGGCTGCCATTTTGTCGCGCGCGTTTTTCAACGCGGTGAGGCCCACATGGGCGGCCACGCCGGCGCCGACGACGCCCGCCGCGGCGAGGCCGATTTGATCGGCGTTGGCCTCCGCGCCGAGCGGCGTGTTCACCTTCGCCAACCGGTCGTAGAAGGGGCCTTGATCCCAGAAATCTTCTTCCGAGCAGCCGATGCAGCCATGGCCCGACTGGATGGGGAAGGACAC
>CAZGCB010000088.1:0-11723 GCA_964524065.1 uncultured Caulobacterales bacterium
AGAGATGGCCGAAAAACGCAGCACCCCCGGCGATCAAGCCAACATCATGGCCGCCCCAAGCCCACCCCAGCAGCGCCGCGATCCCCGCCTTGCCGGAGTCCAAGAGCAAGGTCGCCAGCGCGAGATCTTTGCGACCGGTCCGCAGCACATTGGTCGCGCCGATATTGCCCGAGCCGATGGCGCGAATGTCCCCCAGTCCGGCCAGCCGAGTGAGCACCAGTCCGAAAGGGATCGAGCCCAGCAGGTAGCCGCCGCTGACGGCCAGCAGAACTTGCACGATGTCCATGGCGTTCCCCGATTGCCCGCGACGTTCCCATGGCGGCGCCGCCCGTTCCGCTTATGCTGCGATTTATGCCGCCATTGCGGCGTGGAACGCCACCACGCCGCCCACAAAAGTCGCGCGCACGCGTCCGTTCATCAGGCGCCCTTCAAAGGGCGTGACGCGTCCGGTGGAGGCAAATTCCGCCGCACGGCACTTCCATGGGGCATGCGGATCGAACAGGACGAGATCAGCAGGAGCGCCGGCCTCCAAACGTCCCGCCTCCAATCCCAACGCGACGGCTGGCCCCATGCTCGCCAGGCGCAGGGCTTCCGGCAGGCTCAGCTGTTCGTCGCTCACAAGGCCGAGTAGGGCGCTCAACAGGGTTTCCAAGCCGGGCGCCCCGGGGACGGCCTCAGGGAACGGATGCTGTTTTTCGTGCAGCGGAACCGCGTCATGTTGGCTGCTGATCATATCGATCAATCCGCCGCGTACAGCGTCAAGGAGGGCCAGGCGATCGGCCTCCTCGCGCACGGGCGGGATGAGGTGAAAGCGCGCATCCAAATCGCCCAGATCCACATCATTGAACACCAGGGAGTGCACGCACGCGGCGCCGAAAATGCGCCCGCGCCCCGTCTCCCGGCTGCGCGCCTTGGCGTCCGCGAGAGCGGTCAGCCCGTCGCGGCTGGATACGCCCGTCACCACCAGTGTCGCATCGGCGTCGCGGGCGAGGGCGGCGTCGCGGGCGATGGCGACGGCTTCGGCCAAGGGAGGCAGCCCCGCCAAGCCCAGACGCGCGCCCACAGCCCCCTCATGGGCGACGCCGCCGGCCTCCAGTTCCCCATGGCGGGCCGGCGTCAGCACCGGCAGGCCGTGGCTGGCCGCCGTGCGCAGCGCGGCGCGCATCAGCGCCGCATGGGCCACGGGCCGCGTTCCGGCGCCAGCCAGGCGCGCGCCCGCGGCGTGCATAAGCCCCAGCTCGCTGAGGCGCTCGTCCGCGCTCAGCGCCGCCACGGGGATTAGGTGCGCCTCGCCCGTTGCGCCGGGCGCTGAAAGGCTGGCGCACAGGGCGCTCAAACGCTCCGGCGATTGCGGGCGTGGCGCGCTGTCGGGGCTCAGCAGGACTGTGGTGACGCCGCCTGCGGCAGCCGCTTCGGCCAGGGCGGCGCGATCGTCGCCCGCTGCGCCGGAGACGTCCAAACGCGCCCCCATATCCACCAGGCCGGGGGCGAGGACTGCGCCTGCCGCGTCCCAAGGCGTGACCCCGTCGCGGCCTTGGACGTCCGCCGGCGGATCACCGGCGCCAAGCGCCGCAATCCGCCCCTCGTGCATATACAACCAGCCCGCGCCGATCTCGTCATCACGCGCCGGGTCCGCCAGGCGGGCGTTGGTGATGAGATGCGCCGTGTTCATGGCGTGTTGCTCCCGCTGCGGGCGGCCAGGCGCTGTTGCGCCGCGTCCACCAGCGCCAGCACCGCCATGCGCGCCGCGGCGCCCGCCGTGACTTGGTCGGTGATGAGGCTGTAGGCGGGATCCTCAGCCAGCGCGGCCGTCACCTCCACCCCCCGGTTCATGGGACCTGGATGCATCAGCTTCACCCCCGGCCTGGCGGCGGCGAGCACCGCATCCGTGACGCCAAAAAACTGCGCATATTCGCGCTGGGAGGGCAGCAGCACCCCATCAAGTCGCTCGTGTTGAACGCGCAGCGCCATCACCACATCGCAATCTTGCGCCGCCTCCCGCGCGCTGGCGCACACGGTGACGCCCCAATCGGCCATGCCGGGCGGGATCAGCGTGGCGGGCGCCGCAATGCGGATTTGCGCGCCCAGAAGCTGCAGCAGAACCACCGCCGAACGCGCCACGCGGCTGTGGGCGATGTCGCCGCATATGGCGAGGGTGAGACCCTCAACCCGTCCGAACTCGGTTTGAAGCGTCAGCGCGTCCAGGAGAGCTTGGGTGGGGTGCGCGTGGGCGCCATCGCCGGCATTGACGATGGCGGCCTGCGTCACCCGTTGCGCGAAAGCGGCGGCGCCCGCCGCCGCGTGGCGCAGCACGATGAGATCGGCGCCCATGGCGTCGAGGGTGAGCAATGTGTCACGGAGGCTCTCGCCCTTTTTGGTTGAAGAGCCCGCGCTGGCGAGGTTGATGACGTCGGCCCCTAAGCGTTTGGCGGCGATTTCGAAGGAGGCGCGGGTGCGCGTGGAGGGCTCCATAAATAGGTTGAAGACCATGCGCCCGGCGAGCGTTCGTTCGATGTCCGCACCGGCGCGCAGATAGCGGGCGGCCCGCTCCAGCAGGATCTCGGCTTCGACGCGGTTGAGATCGGCGGTGCGCAAAAAGCTCGTATGGCGGAAAACCTCTTCGTCGAGAACGGTTTCGGCCATGACTCCCTCGCGCCTGTTCGCGGTGGCGCACTGTTAAGCCCAGCCGTCGTTGGGAGCAAGCCTTAGCCGCGCCGCGCTTGGGGACAGGCCCTGAGGGTCGCGCTTAAGGCCCGTGCCCCAAGCGATCGATCGCGCCCTGGAGGATGTACGCCGCCGCCAGGGCGTCCACCACTTGGGCGCGGCGCGCGCGGCTGGCGTCGGCGCTGATCAGCGTGCGCTCCACCGCGGCGGTGGACAGCCGCTCGTCCCACAACGCCAGGGGCGCATCGCGCACCCCCAAAAGATTATTGGCGAAGGCCCGCACGGACTGGGCCCGCGGGCCCTCGCTGCCATCCATGTTCAGCGGCAGCCCCACCACCAAGCCCGCCGCGCCGCGCGCGTCGTACAGCTCAAAAATCCGGGCGGCGTCCTGCGCCATTTTTGTGCGGCGCACCGTTTCGAGGCTCGAGGCGATGCGCCGCCCCTCATCGCACACCGCGACACCAATGGTCTTTGTGCCCGGATCCAACCCGATCAACGGCCCCTTGGGCGGCAGCTCAAACATGTCTAACAGCGCCATGCATGCATCCTGGCCAGTGCGCGTCCTGCGTCAAGGCTTCCCACGTGAGGTCCGCGCTTTGGGTCCGGTGAGGGAGGGGACGTCGCTGTTGATTGGGTGCGCATGCTGGCATATGCACCGAGTTTGAAATCGAACCATAGGAATCCGCCATGTCCGTCACCCCCGATGATGTGCGCCGCATCGCTCGCTTGGCCCGCATCGCCGCGCCGGAGGATCGTCTGCAGGAGCTTGCGGGGGAGCTAAACGACATCTTGGCGTGGATCGAGCAGCTCAATGAAGTGGATGTGACGGGGGTCGAGCCCTTGTCCTCGGCTGTGGACGTTGCGCTGCCGTTACGCCGCGACAAGGTCACGGACGGGGATATGCCGGACAAAGTGCTGGCCAATGCGCCGAAGGCCGAAGGCGGCTTTTTCGTCGTCCCGAAGGTGGTGGAATAGCCGCGCCGCATGAGCGTCTAAGCCGGCCGAGGCGCGTGTGCGCCACCGCACCTCCGCGCATTGCGCAAGCTCAGCACGCACCATTGCGGCCATTCACGTAAAGCCCGGTGAGCCGACACATGGAGCCCCAGCGGGGGCGAATGCGGATCTCGCCCATAACGACGACGCCGTAATCATCATCCACGATGCTCTCATCGTTGAACGTGGACACATCAAGGCTCAGCACCATGCCGCTGCGCACGCGCCACTCGCCGCCTATGCCGTAGGCGCGGTATTCACGCCCTGTTTCATAGGTGTAGGCGCCCGACAACGCGATGGTCAGCGGGTAGGTGGGCCCCGCAAAACGCCGCCGCAGGCCATAGGTCAAACCGTACGCGCTGGTGTCAGGATCGAGGCGCAAGCTGGGGCCATGGTCGGCATAGGACCCGCCAAACTGCCAGCGCCCGGCGGTGCTGACGGCGCCGACGCCCCAGCTGCGGATGTCCTCGCCCGGGCCATTGGCGTTGCCCCACGAATACAGCGCGCTCAAGCGCGTCGGCATGCCGAAGAGGGTGGCTGTGCGCCATGCCGCCACCTCAATGGGGCGATCCACAGTCGTGCTGCGATCAATGCTGCCATCGCCGCGGATGATGTTGGGCTCATACCGCTCCAGCGCCACCGACACCGCCACGCCGTCCGTGGTGCGCCGACGGCGTGACAAGCTGCGGTTCTCTTTAAAGCTGTGAACATAAACGGCCTTGGTCACCCCATCACTGCCCACAGGCGTAACAATCGGCGGGCGGCGCACGGTGGTGCGGCTGCGCCTGTTGCGCTCCTGGGCGCTTTGCGAGGCGTCCAGCCCAAGGCTTGGACCGAGCACTTGACGCAGGCCCGTCACCGGGGCCGTCAAAGCGCCAAGGAAAATCGCCCCATTGTTTAAATCGATGATCAGCCGATCAGGGCCGCTGGTGAAGGTCAGGCGCTCCTGGCGCAATCGCAGCGATGAGTTGGAGCCGAACCGCCGCTGGCTGGGGCTGGAGTCGGCGCCGGCTGGGCCCGTCAGATCATCATCCAAGCCGTCACCGGCGCGAAAGTCTTCCTCGGCTGCGGTGAGTTGCACCTGAAACCGTTCATTGAAGGCGTTTTCGAGCCAGTCCTCCAGCCAGTTCAACTCGACGTCTAAGGATGGGCTGAAATCGATGACCTGGTCGTCGAGGCGGCGACCCAACTCATCCTCGCCCTGCCCGTAGCGCAGTATGAGGTCGATGGAGAGGTCGAAGGCCCAATTTTTATTGCCAAAGCGCGCGAAGTGACCGTGGCGATAGGCCGGCTCGCCCATCGACCAAAGTTCCCGGATGCGCGCCATGCGTCGGGCGTCGTCTTCCGCCGGCGGTCCGATGAAGGTGGGCGCGCCTTCGGTGCGATCGCCTTGAGCCAGGACGCTCTCGACGTTCAGCACAGTCCACGACAGGGCGGCGATACATGCCCATCGCAACACTGTGAAGGCTCCTGCCACGCGATCACACCCCGCTTCTGCGCGAATCGGTACGTCAACCATTCCAGACTTCCGCACCAATGAACACTCCGCCGAAAGCGCCACTTGTCCACACTGTCGCGGGTGGGCTTGGCAAAGTATTGAGAGGCGGACGTTTGGCGGGCTCTGACGGCTTTTAGCCGGTGGTGGCGCGTGGCATGTCGCCGTTTTGCGCGCCGACCGCTTCGCCGGCGAGGTAAAGCGAGCCGGTGATCAAAAGCCGCGGCGGCGGGCTGGCGGGGGCGTCATCCAAAGCCAATCGGACCGCCTGTGTCAGCGATTTCGCGGCCCGCGCCGGCGCGGCGATGGACAGAGCGGCGGCCTGGGCCAGCTCCTCGGCGCTCCAACAATGGTCCGTGGCGCTCAACGGCGTGGTCACCACGCTGCACACCAGGCCGTCAAAGGCGCGCAAGAACGCCTCTGGATCTTTGTTCTTCTGCATGCCGACAATCAGCATGAGCGGCCGCGGTCCCGCATCATCCAAATCCGCCATGGCCCGCGCTAGGGCGGTGGCGGCCATGGCGTTGTGGGCGCCATCGACCCAGAGCTGACCGTTGCATTCGGCCGCCATATCGCCCAGCGCGCCCTCGCGCAGGAGCTGCAGGCGTCCCGGCCAGCGCGCCCTCGTCAGCCCAGCGGCGATGGCGTCGGTGGAAAAGTCTAAAGTCCGCGCCGCCGCCACGGCGACGCCCGCATTGACATACTGGTGGGCCCCGCGCAGCGCTGGGGCGGGCAAGTCCAACAACGTGTCTTCGGTTTCAAAGGCGAGCCGGCCTTGATCTTCAAAGGCGCGGTAATCGGCGCCCCACATCTGCAGCTTTGCGCCCACCTGCAGCGCTTCGGCGGCGATGGCGGCGCGGGCCGGCCCGTCTTGCGGGCCACAGATCGCCGGCGCGTCAGGCTTAAGAATGCCGGCCTTCTCCCACGCGATGCGGGCGATGTCATCACCCAGAAATTCTTTGTGATCGAGGCCCACCGGCGTGATCACAGCGCAGGCTGGCGCGTCAATGACATTGGTGGCGTCAAAGCGTCCGCCCAGCCCCACCTCCAGCAGGACAAGGTCCGCTGGCGTTTCCGCAAAAGCGAGCAAAGCCGCCGCCGTCGTGACCTCAAAAAAGGTGATCGGCGCACCGGCATTGGCGGCTTCCACACGCTCCAGCAGGGTGAGCAACGCGCCAGAACTGATGTCACGACCGCCCAGCACGATGCGTTCGTTGAAGCGCACCAGATGCGGGGAGGTGTAGACATGGGGGATCCGCCCGGCGGCTTCGGCCATGGCGCGCAGAAAGGCGGTGGTGGAGCCTTTGCCGTTGGTGCCGGCCACGTGCACCACCGGCGGCAGCGCATCTTGCGGGCGGCCCAAGGCGTCCAGCAGCCGGTTCACCCGGCCCAGACTGAGATCAATTTTTTTCGGATGCAGCTGCGCCAGGCGATCCAGCGCGGCGTCCAACGCGTCAGGCTCAGCCATGGAGATGCAGCTTACTGTGCGGCGAGCGGCAGGGGATCGGCGTCGTCATCGCGCGCGCCAGCGCTGGCGGCCGCCTGGGCGGCGCTGGTTTTCAGCATCACACGCAGCAAACGCGCCAAGGTGGATTTCAGCTCTCGGCGATCGATCACCATGTCCACCATGCCTTTTTCCAGGAGGTATTCGGAACGTTGGAAGCCGTCGGGCAGCTTTTCGCCGATGGTTTGTTCAATCACGCGCGGGCCGGCGAATCCGATCAACGCCCCCGGCTCGGCGATGTGCACGTCACCCAGCATGGCGTAGGACGCCGTCACGCCGCCCGTGGTCGGGTCCGTCAGCACAACAATGTATGGCAGGCCGGCATCGTTCAGCATGTGGACGGCGATGGTGGTGCGCGGCAACTGCATCAGCGACAAGGCCGCTTCCTGCATGCGCGCGCCGCCGGATGCGACATAGGCCACCAAGGGCAGCCCGCGTTCCACCGCAGTTTGCGCTGCGGTCACGAACGCCTCCCCGGCCGCCGAGCCGAGGGAGCCGCCCATAAAGCCGAAATCCTGGACAAGGACAACGGTCTCCAAGCCTTCGACGCGGCCGACGGCGATGGCCATGGCGTCTTCGCGGCCGGTTTTGCGGCGCGCTTTGGCGAGCCGCTCCACATAGCGCTCCTTATCCCGGAAGCGCAGCGGATCTTGTGGCGAGTCCGGCAGCGCGATCAGCTCAATATCGTCCGGGCCGCCATCAAAGGTGTATTCAAAACGCTGGGCCGGACCCACGCGCATGTGATGGCCGGCCGGCGTCACATTTTGCGAGGCTTCCAAGTCTTTGCGGAAGACCATGTCGCCGCTTTTGGGGCATTTGATCCACAAATCATCGGGGGTGTCGCGTTTAGCCAGGGCCTTCTTCAAGCCCGGCGCGACCCGGTCAATCCAGCTCATCCTCGGTGCTCCCGCCCCATCTCGCCCATGGCGGCGCCGGCCGCCAACTCACCGTACGCAGATCGTTGCGCGCAGGTCTATCCGCAAGGCCTTGAGCATGAAGAGCCGTCTGTCAAGCGGCGCCCGCTTCCGCACGCCCGGCGCGTACAGCCGCACTGAGGTCCTTCGCCAGGCGCAGAGCGGCCTCCACCCCGGCATCGGCGGCCGTCTCCACCAAAGCCGAGCCCACCACCACCGCGTCCGCGACGCCGGCGATCAGCGCCGCTTGCGTTCGCGTGCGCACGCCAAAGCCCACCGCCACCGGCAAGTCGGTGTGTGTGCGGATGCGCGCCAGATTGGCGGCGATCACATCCTGCGCAGCGGCCGCGGCGCCGGTGACGCCCTTCACGGAGACGTAGTAGACCATGCCGCTGGCATGCTCGACGATGCGGTTGAGGCGCGTTTCATCAGCGGTGGGCGTCGCCAGGCGCACTACGCTGAGATGATGCGGCGCAAAGGCGGCGCGCAGCGGCGCGTCTTCCTCCGGCGGCATATCGACGATGATGGCGCCATCCACACCCGCCTCGGCCGCGGCGGCGGCGAAGGCCTCAAAGCCACGGCGATGCACCGGGTTGGCGTAACCCATCAGGATCAGCGGCACGTCCGCATGCGCATCGCGGAATCGGCGGGCGAGATCGAGAATGTCGTCCAAGGTGGCGCCGCCGGCCAAGGCCCGTTGTCCCGCCGCTTGGATGGCCGGCCCGTCGGCCGTGGGATCGGTGAAGGGAAAGCCAAGCTCGATGACATTGGCTCCGTTCTTGGCCAGGCCGTCCAGCAGCTCCCAGCTGGTGTTCAGATCCGGATCGCCACCCATGATGTAGGGCACGAAAGCGGAGCGGTTCTGCGCGCGCAGGGCCGCAAAAGTCTTGGTCAAACGTTCCGTCATGGCGCGAATTCACCATAAGCCGCCCCGGCGCGCCAGAGCCAAGCCGGCGTGACGGCGCGTTTTCCCCCAAAGCGCGCCGTGTGGATGCGCCAAGTGTCATGACTGACCAAAGAAAAACCGCCCGCCTGGCTGATCCGGGCGAGCGGTCTTGCACACGCATAAAAGCGCTGCGCTGTCTATTCGACAGCGGTGACTTTCGCCGTGCCGGACGTGCCGCGATTGGTTTCATAGCCGGTTTCAAAGCCGACTGTCGGCGCTTCGGGCATTGCAGCGAAGGTCACGCATAGCTCGCCTTCAGGATCGGCGCCGCAAATCGTGCGTGTTTCTGGGTCGACGGTGTAAGGCGTAGTGTTGCCGTCAGAGGTCACCGTCATGGCTTCATCATCGAACGTCGCGACAAAGACGCTGCCTTCGGTGTCGGTGAATTCAACGGTGATTTTGGCGGCGAAAGCCGGCGCAGACAAAATGCCCGCCAGGATGGCGGCGATGGTCCAAGTCTTCATAATGCGTCCCCTACATTCTAACGCCGATAGACGGTCCCCGGCGTGCACGATGCATGACCGGCGACGCCGGCCACAGACAAAGGGTCGCCCGTGCAGAAGCACGCGTACGCCCCTTAGAACGCTACGTCACCACAGATTCACTTTTCTGGGTAGCGGCTATTTGTCGAAGACGGCCGCCGCACGCGGCTCAAGCCGTGAGCGCCGGTAGGGGAACGATAGCGCGGATTGTCTCCAAGACATTGACGCTTTGGCGCCGCGTTCGGGCGAATGTGCTTACCAATACGATGTCTGCCCGGGCGGTTGAATCATGGCGCACAGCACACCCGATCCGCTGGCCTCCGATTTGGCTGAGGCGCGCCATAGCCACGCCCGCATCAGCGAACAACGGGTCACCTTAGCCGGTATGAGCATCCAAGGGGGACTCGTGGCGTTCTGCGCCACGGGCGCGGCCACCTTGGCCGCCGCGGCTGCGCCCCTGTCGCTGTCGGTGGCGCTGTTCGCCATGCTGGGCGGTTGGCGGCTGTGGATCACGCGGCGCGCCAATCCGCCTGCCTGGATGATTTACACCTCCATCGCGGCGGACTTCGTCCTGTTTTATCTCGTGATTTTAGCCTTCCACTGGCGTCCCGGCGGTGATCCGCAGCTCACCTTGGAGGCGCCCACCTTCATCTTCGTGTTTGTGCTTATCGCGTTGCGGGCGCTGCGTTTTAATGTGCGCGAGATGATCTTCGCAGGCGTGGTGGCGGCCGCCGGGTGGAGCGCGGTGACCACTCTCGCGTTGGCGAGCGCCGGCGCCCATAGCGCCAACGTCAATATGGCGCGCGAAATCCTGATTTTGTTGGAGCGCATCGTCGCCATGGCTTGTGTGTGCGGGGTGATCTGCATCGCATCCACGCGCGGGGCGCGTTATCTTGCGCGCGCACACGCTGCGACGGCCCGCACGACGGCCGCGTTGGAGCGGGAGACGGCGCTGAACGCGCAGCTGGTGCGCCAAACCCAAGAGACCGCGGCCGCCAATGAGCGCCTCCAGCGCGCCAATACGGCGCTGCAGACCGCGAACACGGAGCTGGCGAGCACACAACATGCGCTACACGATGCGCTGGTGCACGCCCAGGCGGCGACCCGCGCCAAAGCCCGCTTTTTATCCAATATGAGCCATGAGCTGCGCACTCCGTTGAACGCGATGATCGGCTTCTCCAGCATTTTGGAAAGCGAGACGCATGGCCCCCTCGGGGCGCCGGAATATGCGGATTATGTCGCCACCATCAGCGCCAGCGGCCAGCACATGTTGGAGATCGTTGTCGCGGTGTTGGAGTTCGCCGCCCTCAGCGAGGCCGAGGTGAAGGCGCAGGCCGCCCATATAGAGATCGATGCGCTGATGGCCGCCGCCATGGAAACGCAGAGCCGCCTCGCGGCGAACCGTGACGTGGCGGTGGTGTGCGAGCCGAGCGCCGCGGGCGTATCGGTGACCGTTGATGTGGCGCGCGCCGAAAGAGCGCTGGCGGCCTTGATCAAAAACGCGGTGCAGTTTTCAGCGCCCGGCGGCGTGGTGCGTCTGTCACGCACAATGGAGGAGCGTGATATCAGCATCCGGGTGGCCGATGACGGGCCAGGTATGGACGCAGAAACCCTCGCGCGCGTGGTCAAGCCATTTGAAAAGGGCGATATGAGCGACACGGCCGCCCATGGCGGCATCGGCCTCGGCCTCACCATGGCGAAAACGGTGGCGGAGGCCCATGGCGGTACGCTGCATTTGAATTCGACGCCGGGTGGGGGCACGACCGCCACCATCCGCTTTGCGCGCGATGTCACGCGCGTCACGCCGCAGGCCATTGACGCCGCCGCTTAGCAGCCACGCCGAGGCCGCTCCGGCCCGACGACGTTCGCTCCAACCGCGCTTAGACATCCACGCCCAGCGCATCGGCGACGGTGAACACGTCCTTGTCGCCGCGCCCGCACATATTCATCAGGATTACGCCGTCGGGCCCCAGTTCCTGGGCGAGATCGCGCACGCGCGCTAACGCATGGGCGGGCTCTAGCGCCGGAATAATGCCCTCCTGACGGGCGCAGAGCTGGAACATGGCGAGGGCTTCTTCGTCGGAGGCCGAGCTATACTCGACGCGGCCGAGATCCTTCAGCCAGGCATGCTCCGGCCCGACGCCAGGATAATCGAGGCCCGCCGAGATGGAGTGCGCATCGAGGATTTGCCCGTCATCATCCTGAAGCAAATAGGATTTCGCGCCATGCAGAATACCCGGCGCGCCGCCGGTGAGCGAGGCGGCATGGCGGTCGGTGTCGAGGCCATGACCCGATGCTTCCACCCCGATGAGGCGTACGCTTTCATCCTCCAAGAATGGGTGGAAGAGGCCCATCGCGTTGGAGCCGCCGCCAATACAGGCCACTGCCGCATCGGGCAGGCGTCCGATACGTTCGAGCATTTGCGCGCGCGCCTCGCGACCGATGACGGACTGAAAATCGCGCACCATCATCGGATAGGGATGCGGGCCGGCGACGGTGCCGATGACATAAAAGGTGTCGTCCACATTGGAGACCCAGTCGCGCAGGGCCTCATTCATGGCGTCTTTGAGGGTCGCAGCGCCGGATGTGACGGGCCGGACCTCAGCGCCCAGTAAATTCATGCGAAAGACGTTGGGCTTTTGCCGCTCCACATCGGTGGCGCCCATGAAGACGATGCAGGGCAGATCAAACCGCGCAGCCACAGCGGCTGTGGCGACGCCATGCT
>CAZGCB010000089.1:0-11479 GCA_964524065.1 uncultured Caulobacterales bacterium
CGCGTGCCCTTCGGCAGTAGAAACTGCACCAAGCCGATGATCGCCGCCGGCACGACGGTGGCGACGTGAAGTTTCACGGCGATGCTTGCATCCATCAGCGGCTGAAGGTCCATGCGCGCCTCGCGGCCTCACGTTTCGCATGCAATGAGGGTATGGATCTGTCCGGGCGCGCGCAAGCCATAGCGTGCCGCGCGCCGGATGCCGCCATCGCAATCGCGCCCGTAGGCCGTGTCCCCTTCAACCGCCAGCACAGGATGCGAGACGCCCGTGACGCACAGCCCGCCTTTGGAGATTTTCCTCGCCGGTCCGCCGGGGCTGGAGCCGCTTTTGCGCACAGAAGCGGCCGAGATTGGCTTCGCGGCGCCGCAGATCACCGCCGGCGGCGTCAGCCCGCGCCGCGATTGGCGTGATGTGTGGCGCGCCAATCTGCTGCTGCGGGGGGCGGCGCGTGTGTTGGTCCGTATCGCCAGCTTTCGCGTGGCGCATCTGGCTCAGCTCGACAAATGCGCCCGCCACATCCCCTGGGCGGCGCATCTGCGGCCCAGCGCGCGGGTCCGGGTGGAGGCGGTGTGCAAACGCTCGCGCATCTATCACAGCGGCGCCGCGGCCGAGCGCGTGGCGCGCGCCGCGGCCGAGGCGGTGAAGGGGACGGTGAGCCCTGAAAAGGCCGATGACGCTGTCTTGATCATGGCGCGGCTGGAGCGCGATGTGTGCACGCTCAGCCTTGATACCTCCGGCGCGCTGTTGCACAAGCGCGGCTTCAAAACCGATGTGAACGCCGCCCCCCTGCGCGAGACTTTGGCGGCGCTGTTCCTGCGCGCCTGCGGTTACACGGGCTGTGAGCCGGTCGTGGACCCCATGTGCGGTTCGGGCACCTTTGTCCTGGAAGCCGCCGACATCGCCGCTGGCCTGGCGCCGGGGCGGGCGCGCGACTTTGCCTTTGAACGCTTGGCGACCTTCGACGCCGCGGCCTGGGCGGCGCTGCGCGAGGGGGCGGGCGCCCAAGCACCCCATGGGGATCCGCCCATGGCCCACGGCTTTGACCGCGACGCCAAAGCCATCGCCATCAGCCGGGCCAATGCCGTGCGGGCGGGTCTGAGCGAACACACCCGCTTTGAGCAGGGGACCATCAGCGACCTCCGGCCGCCGCCAGGCGGGCCCGGTTTGGTCATGGTGAACCCGCCCTATGGCGGGCGTTTGGGGGATCGCGCGCGATTATCCGCCCTGTATCAGGCGCTTGGGCGTATCCTGAAGGAGCGCTTTCGGGGCTGGCGGTGCGGCCTCGTCACCAGCGAGGAGGCGCTGGCGCGCGCCACGGGCCTCCGCTTTCAGGACATCGGACCGCCAATTCCCCATGGCGCGCTGAAGGTGCGCCTCCATCAGACGGGACCGCTCGCTTAGCGCGCGAGCCCGCCTGATGGAGGGGGCTGATGGCGTCGGCCGGGGCCGCCTAGGCGGCTTCCAGCTCCGGTCCGTCGGCGGTCCACAGCATGTCGCGGCAATCCACCTGGGCGTCCCGCGCCAGACAATACCGCGGCGTCACGCGCCCCGTATGGCGAAAGCCCAGCTTCTCCAACACTCGCGCGGAAGCCGGGTTGTCGCGGAAATGGCTGGCGGTGAGCCGAGTTTGGCGCAGTTCCCTCTGCAGCCAACCGACCAGCGCGCCCACGCCTTCGGTGGCGTAGCCCTGGCCCCAATAGGACCGGCCGAGCCAATAGCCGACCTCAAACATGTCGGAGCCGTTGCGGCGGTGTGCGCCGGTCACACCGATCAGGCCATCGCGTTGCGTGGAAAGGGCGAACACATGTTCATGGCCGCGCCGCCGGCGCAAATCCAACAGCCACAGCCACCCCTCCGCCGCTTCAGGCGGATAGGGATGGGGGATTTGAGCCACCATGCGGGACACTTGAATATCGCCGGCGAGCGCTGCAATGCGCGCGGCGTCATCGGCGCGCGGTGCGCGCAGAACCAGCCGTTCGGTCTGCAAAATGGGGCTCATGACGGCCTCCTTTGGCGATGATGCGAGGCGGTCCGCCTCTCGCCAAAGGGCCGGACCGCATCAGGTGCGGCCGCGCCCTGGGGGCTGAAGCCGCCTTAGTCGTTTTCCACCGCAAGCTCGACGGATACGTAGGAGCGATCACCGCGTTTGCGATCAAAGCGCACCTTGCCGTCGGCCGTTGCGAACAGGGTGTGGTCCTTTCCCATGCCGACATTATCGCCAGGGTAAAACTTGGTGCCGCGCTGGCGCACGAGGATGTTTCCTGAGATCACGGCTTCGCCGGCGTATTTTTTTACGCCGAGACGACGACCCTCAGAGTCGCGCCCATTCCGCGATGAACCGCCGGCCTTTTTGTGCGCCATCACTCACTCCTTGAGGGCGCGCCTGACGATGCGCCCGATTGCCTTTGTATGTACACGACTGACGCACGTGCTCCAACGTGCGTGTGCTTCGACATAAGTGCGAAGCGTGACTTAACCCTTGTCGTCGCCTTTGTCCTCAGAGGCTTGTGCCGCCTCATCGGTCGGGCCCTCGGCGTCGTGCGCCTTCTTCGCTTTGTCCACGGCGGCGCGCGGTTCGCCGCCGGCGGCCAATTCCTGGGCTTGGGCGATCCAGTCCTCGCGCTCAATGCGGCCTTTGAAGTTCAGCACCTCGTCCACCTTGGCCACATCCTCCGGCGTGAAAGCCGCGATCTGACGGAAATGGTAGATGCCAAGACCATTGAGTTTTTCAGCGATTTTCGGGCCCACACCGCCAATCAGGCTCAGATCATCGGGCGCACCATCCGGCGCGTCGAGGAACTTCACAGCCGCGGCGGCGGGCGCGGAATCCGCCGCGGGGGCGGCTTTTTTCTTCGCCTTTTTCGGGGTCGGTGCGCCATCGGCGCTGATGCCGGTGATGCGCACCACCGTCTCCGGCTGGCGATGGCCTTTGGTCCGCTTGTATGTATTGCGCTGGCGCGTTTTGATGATGGTGATCTTGGGCGCCCGCCTTTGCTCCACCACTTCAGCGGTGACGGCGGCCCCAGCCACCAGCGGCGCGCCGACGGTGGTGTTCTCGCCGCCCAGCATCAGCACCTGATCAAACACGATTTCATCGCCCGCGGCGCGCGGTTCGCCATCCTCATCGGCCAGCTTCTCGATGACCAGCACGTCGTCCTCGGCCACGCGATATTGCTTGCCGCCGGTCTTGATCACTGCATAAGCGCTCATGATATGCGCCGCCGCGTCCTCACGTTCCGCAACGGATCCTCAATGCTGGCGCCGGCGCGCCGCGCGCCGACCCGGTCTGGCGAAATGACCCATGAAACACAGGCGCCGGCGCTGTGCGCGCCGGCGTAGTCGTCTCTTATGTCCAGCTGAGGCGTCGGTGTCAACGCACAGGCGTCCCAAAGCCGCCCGATCTGCTGCAATGCGGCGCCGGACGCACCTGCGGGCTGGCTTCCGGCCCGTTCCCAGCTCATACAGGAGAGAGATCGCCGGTCGCGGCGGCGCGTTGCTGAAAAGCCTTGGGATCGGCCATGTCTGACGTCTCTCTTCCCTCCGCCGGCGCTGTGGGCGTCGCCGCCAATCCAGCCCAGGATCGGCCCTTGCGGGTTCTGGCGTGGCCGGGCCCCATGGATGAAAACCTCACCAATCCGTACATATCCTTAGTGTATTCGGGGATGCAGGATCAGGTGGCGCTGACGTCCTACAACCGTTGGCGCGGCGGCCGTCCGCAGGATGTGGACGTGCTGCATGTCCACTGGCCGGAAGCGATTTTATGGGGTCGCGCGGCGCACAAGTTTGGCGGATTGCCGGCGCGCTATGCGGGCTGGCGTTTGAACGCGACGGCGCGCGGCGTGCGTCGCCGTGGCGGGGCGGTGGCGTGGACCGTCCACAATCTGGAGCCCCATGATGCGCTGACGCCCGGCAAGCAGCGGATTTGGGAGCGGACTTTCAGCGCGTTTCGCAAGCAAGTGGATGTGTGCCTGCACCTGTCCAACGACGCCAAGACTCAGGCTCTCGCGCGCTTTCCCGACATCGCCGATCGCCACCATGTGATCACGCCCCATCCCCATTTCCGTGACGCCTACCCCGTGCCGCCGGGGCGGGATGAGGCGCTGGCCCGCTTGGATCTGCCGCCGGAGCCGTATTACATCGGCATCATCGGCTCTATCCGCCCAAATAAGGGCGCGCTGCCGGTGCTGCAGGCGTTTAAGGCCTGCGCGCGCGAGGATGAGCGGCTGATCATCGCTGGCGCCTGTCCCGATCAACAGTATTGGCAACAAATCGCCCAAGCGGCTCAAGGCGATCCACGCGTCATTGTGCGTCGCGGCTTCTTGTCCGAGCAAACTTTGGCGGATTATTTCGGGCTCATCGCCGTCTACGTGATGAACTTTGAGTACATCCTCAATTCAGGCGGGGTCATGCTGGCCCTGAGCTTCAACACGCCGGTCATCTGCCCCAGCCGCGGCTCGCTCAATGAACTCGCCGCGCAAGTGGGCCATGATTGGGTGGCCACCTATGATGAGGCCTTCTCGGTGGACGTGTTGCGCCATGCCCTCGATCGGGTGCGCGCCGCGCCGCGCCCGCCCCAAGCGCCGTTGGACGCCTTCGCGCCCGAGGCGATCAGCGCCTTAACGCTTGAGGCATATGGAGCGGGGCGGGCATAGCCTGCGCCGCGTGCGCCGCTTCGCGCCGCCGATACCGCTCCAAAGCCAGGCTGATCACGGCGAACATGAACATCGCCCAGATATGGTTGAAGTTCCGCCAGAGCGTGGATTCCAAGAAGTTGTGGAGCAGAGCGAAGTAAATCAGGCACCACGCCATCAACATGCCGGGGACGTTCCGCAGCCGCGCCGACACGAGCATGAAGAACACATAAACCATCGACAACACAAAGACCGTCATCCCGATGGCGCCCAACTGCACTTGGATATCCATATATCCGTTGTGGGCCTGGTTGAGGTGACGCACGAACGGGAAGGGCGACGACAGATTAGGGGAGGCGGCGCCGATGCCCCAAAACGCCCCATAGCCGCTGCCGAGGAAAAAGTGCTGCTGCACTTCCGTATCCACCCAAGCCCAAATCGCGGTGCGGCCCGTAAATGTGAAGCGCGAGAATAGCGCCTGCATCAGATAGTTGATGTTCAAAATCAAAAAGAACGCCGCAATAGACAAAGGCGTGAACAACAGGACAAGGCCCGCGGTCCTGGCGCGCGACGACATGGAGCGGTTCCACACGCTGTTCACGAACGCCAGGAACGTCACGGCGAACGCCATGGCCATCGATGTTTTTGAGTTGCTGACGATCAAGATGACGCTCAGCAACCCATAGAGCAGCCAACGATTGCGCGCCCGATCAATAGGACGGGCGAAGGAGCCGGCGCCGATGGCGATCATCATGCCGAGAGCGGAGTGAATGCCCATGGCGTTCTTGTCGCCATGGGGGCCGCGGAAGTTGCCGCTATAGTCCCACGTTGTGGGCAGCGGTAGGGCCAGTAAGGCTTGGATGGCCATCACCCAAGCGATGACGTAAATGACCCGCCACAAATCGCGCAAGGAATGGGACGAGGCCGCAAGTCCGGCATAACAGAACAGCGCAAACGCCACCAAGAGGGTGCGTCGCAGAGTGGCGCTGGAGTCGGCCGACCACAACACGCTGGCGACGGCGAACATCAAAAACGGCAGCAGCGGCGCCGCCGCGGCGATGGTGGCGCGCAGTTGCCCAGTGCGCAGAACCACGAAGCCCATCACGCCCGTCGCCAACACCCAGAAGATCTGGTTGAAGCGGTTGGAGCCGCCCGCCGCCGCCGATCGCGCCGCGTTTTCAATGTACTCAGACTGCGTCACGAAGGTCGTGTAGTCCGGCGTCAAAATGCCCATGGCGTAACCGACAATGATGAAAGTCAGCACGTCCACCGGGTTGAGGGCGAAGCGCCGCTTGCGGGGCATGGCGCCATAGGCGAAATCGGTCACGACACGTCTCTCCCAGTTTGGAGCATGGGCGCATGATCACGGCGTCGGCGTTGAGGTCAACCGGCCTGTGCGTCCTGCGCCCGCTTTTCGCGCGTGATGGCGGCCGGATCGGGAGGCGTGTGCGTGTCTAGAAACGCCAAAAACGCATCCCAATCAGCGCTGTTCACGCCATGCCCCCCCGCACGCAAGAAGAACGCCATATCCGCGTTGAGGTCCGGCGGGTCCATCGCGATCTGTCGCAAGCCTTGCGCGCCGAGGAGGGCGTACGCGTCTTGAGCGCCCAAGGCGGCGCGGAAGGAGCTGTTGGGACCGGACCAGACATCGCGGCGCGCATTGCCCAAAAACACCGGCCGCGGCGCCAGCAAAGCCAGCAACTGATGTTGATCGATGGGCAAGGCGTCCTCGCGATCGGCGTAATCGGCGTAAGCCTCCCCGAACCAATAGCCGTAGCCGTCGGTGATCTGCGCGACCGTTTCGCCCGCCGGGTTGCGGTTGAGCGTCGCCCCGCCTGTGCCGGATTGATGCGCGATCACGGCCGCGATGCGAGGGTCAAACACGCCGGCCAGCAAGGCCGACTTGCCGTTGCGCGAATGGCCCCAGACGGAGATCTTGTCCGCCGCGATCTCATCGCGCGTCACGAGATAATCCGCCGCGCGCAGATACGCCCAGGCCCACGCGCCCACCGCGCCAGGCCGGCCATAAGCCGCACCCAGTTGCGCCAATTTGCTGAGCGCGGGCTCCGCGGCGGCGCGGCTGTCGGGGACGATTTCACCTGGATACTGGCTCACATAGGCGTAGCCGCGGGCGATGATCTGCTCCACAGGCGGGCGTCCGTTATGGGCCCCGAACAGCAGCGCAATGATGGGCCGCCAGAACGCGCTCTCGCACGCCTCTGGGTAGGCGGTGAGCGGCGCCGCGACGCCGAAGCCCGGCACCGCGACATGATTGCCGCAGAAATTCTGCGCGATGATCACCGGCGAGGACGCGCCCGCATCGAGCGCTTTGCGCGGCAGCACCAACGCCAGACGCATGATCCAACCGCTATCATCATCGGCCGCCCCGATGCGCAGCGTGAGCTCCTCCACCTGAGCGAGGCCGCCATAGGCGTCGCGGCTCAACACCTCGCGGGAGACGGCCGTGACCGGCGCCGGGCCCGGCATGGTTCCATAGACGTGCTCTTGGAAAGCCGCGCGCAGCAGCGGCGCGCGGCGCTGCGTCCAGTCTTGCGACGTCGTGACCGGCGGATCGGCGCCGAAGGCCGCCAATACGGGCGGTTCCGCCGCCGGCTTGTCGAGATTTTCGCTGACGGAGATGAGCCGCGTTTGCACGCCGATCATGCGCAGCTGCGCACAGCCGGCCAGCATCGACGCCGCCAGGAGCATGCAAAGCGCTCCGGCGGGCCAAAGACGGACCTGCCGCGATCTGGTGTGTGGGCTGCTCACATCAACCTCCGCCTGTCCACTGAACGCCGGGCGCTGGGATAAAGGGGCGCTGAGCGCGTTCGTTCATCACAGCCCATACGATGGATTTGTGAAGGCGTGCGCCGCACATACGCTCACTATGGTGTGAGCGCCCGATGGGAGGACGCTCCCACCCCGCCGCGACGCCGCCATCGGCGCGCCGGCCTTTACGCCCGCGGACCGACATGGTGAAACCCCTGGACGGCGCGCGGGGCGCCGCCGCCATCGGATCGGATCATGGCCTCAGACGTCTCAGCCCAACCCAGCTCCGCCACGCCCGGCATGCGCAGCCAGCCCAACGGCGCACGCCGTTTGCGCGTGCTGCATGTGGTGCGCCAATACGCCCCGGCCCGCGGCGGGCTGGAGACCTATGTGGAGCAACTGACGGCCCGCCAGCGTCGCCGTCATCATGTGCATGTGCTCACCCTGAACAAGGTGTTTGGAACCGACGATACGCTGCCCCGCTTTGAGCGGCTGGACGGCGTGCCCGTGCACCGGGTCGGCTGGCGTGGGACGCGGCAATTCTTCACGCCTTTTCTCAGTCCCGGGTGGTTCAAAAAGTTCGACATCGTGCATATGCACTGCACCGATCAGCTGCTGGAGCTGGTGGCTCTGGCGCGCAGCCTTGGCGGCCCGCCTTATGTCGTGACGAGCCATGGGCTCTTCTTTCACACCGAAAGCCTGCGCCGTGCGAAAGAGGCGTATCTGCGCGGCGTGACGCGCTTTTCGTTGAAGGGGGCGTCTGCGGTCCTGGCCATTAGCGGCAATGATGCGGACATCATGGCGAAGGTCGGCGTGAAGAGCGAGCTGATGCGCAATCCCATCGAGCCCTTCGCCGGCCCCCTCGCGACCGGCGAGGATCTGATCTACATCGGCCGGCTGTCGCAAAATAAGCGGGTTGAGCTGCTGATCGATTTTATGGCGCATGTGCGGCGCGTCGATCCTGGCGCCCATTTGCATGTGGTGGGCGGCGACCCGGAAGGCTTGGGCGACGGCTTACGCCAGCGCGCCTGGGACGCCGGCGTGGCCGACGGCGTCACCTTCCACGGCTTCGTCTCGCGCGAGCAGGCGGAGGATCTGTGCGCGCGCAGCCGCTTCATCGCCTCGTCCTCGCGCTATGAGGGCTTCGGCTTGTCCATCATTGAGGGCATGTCCAAGGGGCTGATCCCTGTCGTGCACGACAATGCCGCCTTCCGCGAAACGGTGGAGTTGGCCGGTATGGGGCTGCTGACCGATTTTCATCATCCCGAGGCCGCTGCGCGCGATTTCCTCGCCTGGCGCGCCAGCGATGCGCCCATGGACCGCGCCGGCGCGCGCGCCTTTGCGCTCACCCATTCCTGGGACCATGTGGCGGCCCGTTTGGAGGAGATTTACGCCGATGCCTTGGCCTGAGGGCGAGGGGAGCGCGCCCGCATCCACGCCATCGAGCCAGGCGGCTCTGCGCGCCAACGGCGCCAGCGCGCCCGACGGCCCGGCGCACGATCCGCATCATGATCCGACGCCTGCGGCCGGCGAGCTGCGCGGGGATTTCGCCATTCGCGACATTCTCGGCGTCAAAGTCTCGGTGGCCCGCGCGTCCGACGTGCTGATGCATTTGGTGGCGCGTCTGACACGCCGCCTCAAAACGCCGCTCGCCTTCGCCAACGCCAACCTCCTCACGCTGCTGACCAAGCATGAGCGCGGGCCGGCGCTGTTGTCGGACTTCCTCGTCATCAATGACGGGGTGGGCCTCGATATCGCGTCCAAGCAGCTTTATGGGGTGAAGTTCCCCGACAATCTTAATGGCACCGATTTCACGCCGGCCTTGCTCCGCTCTCTGCCGGAGGGGACGCGGGTGTTCCTGTACGGCTCAAAACCCGACGTGCTGGAGGCCTGCGCCGCGATCATGCCTGAGCGTTACGGCGTCACGATTTGCGGCGTCCATCATGGCTATACGCAGGATTTCGACGCGGTGGCCGACGCCATCAACCAGGCCCGCGCCGATGTGGTGCTGGTGGCGCTGGGTAATCCGCGCCAAGAGATTTGGATCGCTGATTATGGCCATCGCGTTCATGCGCCGCTTTTGGTGGCGGTCGGCGCGTTTTTGGACTTCACCGCCGGCAAATTCCCCCGCGCTCCGCGTTGGATGCGCACGCTGCGGATCGAGTTCCTGTTCCGCCTGGCGCAGGAGCCACGCCGCCTCCTCAAGCGCTACACCCTCGATATCGCGGAATTCCTCTGGAAAGTGCGGGGCCAGAAGGCGCGAACGAAGGGATAAGCGCTCGTGCTTATGCGCCCAACCTCACGCCACTTCTTGGCGTTTGGCGATCGCCTCACGCACCAGGGCGTTATAGTCCGCCAGGATTGGGCCGTGCTCAAAGCGGCGGCGCACGTCTGAGATATTGTCGATCAACCAGCTGCGCAGCGCCTGCTGCTCGCCCAAAACGCGGCGTAGGCCGGCTTCAATGCTGGCGACGCTGAACGGATCGGCGCCCACCGCCCCCTCAAGGCCGTCGACAAAACCGTCAATGCCTGTGCCTTGGCTATACAGAATGGGCACGCCGCAATAGAGCGCCTCCGCGTAGGACATGCCGAAGGTTTCGTTTTTGCTCACCAGCACCATGGCGGCGTAATTGGCCAGCTTGGCCATCAGCTCGCCATGGGCGATTTGCCCGGCGATGGTGACTTGGGTCTGCAGGCCGTGCTGCTGGATCAGCGCTTCGACGGCCGCAACGGCGTCGGGTGGGGTGCGACCGTAAATCTCCAAATGCGCGCCGGGAAAATCCACCGCCACGCGCGCTAGCGCCTCGAGCAATTCGGGAATGCCCTTTTTCTCATACACCTCCAAATGCGCCAGGCACACCAGCCTATCGCGATGGAAGTGGAAGGCGGTTTGCGCGTTGGGCAGATTGACGAAATTGGCCAGCGGGATCATCGCGGCGTCGTCCAGCTCCAGCTTTGCTTTCAGCAAATCGCGCACCCAGGCCGAGACGAGGTAAATGCGCTCCGCCTCCTGTGCGACTTTGCGGAACAGCCCATAATACATAGGCAGGTATTTCAGCGTTTTCGTTTCCGCTTCACCGCGCGCAGAGCAGACATAAGGAACGTTCAGCGCCTGGGCCAAGCGCCGCGCGGCGATGCCCTCAAAGGTGAGTTTATGGGCGTGGATCAGATCCACCTCGCGCCCGCTCTCACGCAGATGCGCCGCGATGCGATCCGCCAGTTGGTTCATGGACTGGGGCAGATTGACGCCCCCTGGCAAACCCCAATAGCGCACGGAGGTGACGTCCATGCGGCCCTGTCCGTCGCCGGCGGCCAGGGCGGTTTTGCGCGGATCCGCCGTACGCGTGACCGCGTAAACATGGTGCTGGGCGTCGGGGTTGAGGTCGACGAAATTGCGCACCGCTAAGGTGTTGATAGGACGGTAGACATTGGGAAAATCAGCAGCGATGTGCACGATGCGCGGGCGATCGATCATGGGGCTCCTCCCACGCGGTCGAGGGGATGCAAACGGCGCGACGGTGCGCCAAGCGGCGGGCCTGCGCAAGGTCAAAGCGCGGCGCGCGCGCCTGTCTTGGCTTCGCCGCAATTGCACGTCAGGAGTGCGCGCCGATGTCTCAAGTGGACAGTCTGATAAACGGCGGGGTGTGGCGACATGATCAAAGATGTGGCGGCCAAACCAAAAGGTGTCGGTTTAAAAAGCGCGGGCGCGCTCCTGGCGGCGAGCTGTCTGCTGGCGGGGCTCGCCCTGCTCGCCGCCCTGCCGGCTGGGGCGCAACAAGCCATCGGCGCCGGCGTCGTCAAAGGCGTTTATGCGCAGTATTGCGCGTCCTGCCACGGCGCGGTGTTGGAGGGCGGCTCCGGCGGTTCGCTCATTGATGGGGCGTGGAGCTTTGGCGGCGATGACGCCTCCATCGCCGCGGCGATCCGCGAGGGGCGGGTGGATGCCGGCATGCCGGGCTTTGCTGAGGCGCTGAGCGAGGAGCAAATCCGCGCCCTGGTGATTCTGATCCGTGAAAAAGAGCATCTCGCCGAGACGCAGCCGCCCCAGCAGGGCCTGGCCGCGGCGGCGGGCGCGCGCG
>CAZGCB010000090.1:0-11378 GCA_964524065.1 uncultured Caulobacterales bacterium
ATGGCGCCGAAGCGCTCGCCATCGACGGTTATGCCTTGGGCCAAGGTGTCGAGATCCTCCTGGCGCGGGCGGCCATGGGCGCGGGCGCGGTAGCGGCGCGTCCAGCCCGTGGAGGGCAGTTCCAAACGCCGCGCTAGATCTCCATCATTGGTGAGCAGGAGCAAGCCTTCTGAATTGACGTCGAGCCGCCCGATGGAGACGAGGCGCGGCAAATCCTCCGGTAGCCTGTCGAAAATAGTCGGCCGGCCCTGCGGATCTTGCCGGGTGACGAGTAAGTCCAGAGGTTTGTGGTAGCGCCACAGACGGGTCGGCTCGGCTTCGGGAATGGGCTCGCCATCAACCAAAATCGTCTGGGCCGGCGAGACATTCAGGGCTGGCGACTTCAGGGTCTTGCCGTCAACACTGACCCGGCCCTGAGCGATCAGCGCCTCCGCGCCGCGCCGTGAGGCGACGCCAGCGCGCGCCAGCACCTTGGCGATTCGATCACCGTCTTCGGGGGCGTTCGCCGCGGCGTCGCTTGCCGTGTTCTTCGGGTTTGCCGACGGTGGATGCGCGCCCTTGGGTTTTGACGCGCCGTGACGGGACTTGCGCGCGCGGGCGGCGGGCGGCTCTGGCGGTTTTGCGGGACGACTCATGGGCCCTGTTAAGCACAGTCCGGCTCTGGCGCGAAAGCGCCGCCGGATGAATGCCAGACGCGTTTTGGAGACGCCACGGCCCCAAAGGCGCCGGATTTCTCCGCAGACTTGTGTTTTGCCGATGCGGGCGCGCTATGATCAGCCATGCCGGTTATCGATCTCATCCGCGCCTATCAGGAGATGTGCCCTGCAAGCCCGTCCGCTCGATCATCACAACACCCAAGACCGCGTGGCGCACGAACACGCTTTGATGGAGCGCGCCTTGCTGGAGGCGCGGTTGGCGGGTGAGGCGGGCGAGGTGCCGGTGGGCGCGCTGGTGGTGGATCCCGCCACCAAGGAAGTCGTGGCCGCCGCCGGCAATGCGTGTGTGGGCCGCCACGACCCCACCGCCCATGCGGAGATTTTGGCCCTGCGCGCTGCGGCGGCGAAGCGGGAGAATTACCGGCTGACGGGGCTGTGGCTCATTTGTACGTTGGAGCCCTGTGTCATGTGCGCCGGCGCCATTAGCCATGCGCGGATCGGCCGGCTGGTCTATGGCGCTCGCGATGTCAAAGGCGGCGCTGTGGAGCATGGGCCGCGTTTTTTTGAGCAACCGACTTGCCATTGGCGTCCTGACATTGTCGGTGGCGTCGCCATGGAACCCTGCGCGGAATTGCTGCGTGTGTTTTTCAAGGCGCGGCGGTCATGATCGTGCTGCGCCCCGCCGACGCTGCCGACGCTGCGCCCCTGCAGGCTCTGCATGCGCGCACATGGCGCGAGGCCTATTGGGCGGCGCTGCCCCGGGCGAGTTTTGAAGACGGTCTGTATGACGAGACCTATTGGCGCCGGGCCATCGGCCTGACGCGGCGCGCCGACGGCGCCGATAACGCTATTGTCGTCGCCGAAGAGGCGGCTAGCGCTGCGGGTGGGGCGGGCGCCTTGGTGGGCTTCGCCACGGCGGGCCTGGCGCGCTCGGGCGATCAGCGCGCGGCATGGGAAGGCGAGGTGTACATGCTCTATGTGCTGGAGCGTATCCAGCGCCAGGGCCTGGGCGCGGCTTTGTTGGCGGCGGCGTTTCGCCATCTGATAAGCCGCGGTCTATTTTCCGCCGGGGTGTGGTGCTTGGCTGACAACCAGCGCGGCCGCGCCTTCTATGAGGCCATGGGCGGACAGCCCTCCGGCTCGCGGCTGCAGACCGTGAGCGGCGCCACCACGCGCCTTGTCGCCTATAGTTGGGATGATGAGGCGATGGGGACGTTGATGGCCGGGCTGGGCGAGGCTGGGTGATGCGGGCGGCCCTTGAGGGGTGTTGAGGGTGGCTGTGGTGGACGGTTCTCCAATGTGGGCGTTGGTGGCGGCGTGGAGCGCCTGCGCCATTGGCGCGGGGATGGGCGTCAAAGCGCTGATCGATCCCGGCTGGGTGGGGCGGTTGGTAAGGCTGCAGCCCGATCCCGCCAAGCGCGAAGGGCGTGCGGAGCTGCGCGCCAATTATGGCGGCATTTTCACCGCAATGCATGTTTTCGCGGCTTTGGTTTTGTGGCGTGATCCCAGCGGTGTTGGGGTGTGGGTCGCGGCGAGCGTCGGCGTGTTGTGGTTGGGCGTTGGGCTGACGCGTATCGCCAGCTTTTGGCTGGATGACGCCAACACCACCTATAATCGCCTTGGCGCGGCGTTTGAGCTGGTGATGGCGGGGGCGCTGTCGGCGCCGCTGATCGCCGCGTTCCGGCTCGGTTGACCGTGACTTCGCGGCGCGGCGTCAAACGTCTTCGTGTTTCAACGCGCGCCAGCCAATGTCGCGCCGGCAAAAGCCATCTGACCAATCAATGGCGTACACCCCTTCATAGGCATGGGCCGCCGCTTGCGCCAGCGTGTCGCCAAAGCCGGTGACATTCAGCACCCGCCCCCCATGGGCGCGCAGGGTTCCATCGGGGTCCCGCACCGTTCCGGCGTGGAAGACGCTCACATCTGGCAGGGCGTTCGCGTCTTCGACGCCGTGAATGATCGAGCCCTTGTCATACGCCCCCGGATAGCCTTGGGTCGCCAGAACGACGGTGAGGGCGGCGCCGGCGTCAAATTCCGGGAAAGGCGCTGAGCCAGCCTCCGCGCTTTTGTGAGCCATCGCGTGAAGCCCGCCCGTCGCGCACGCCATGAGCAACTCGCCCAAGGGCGTTTTCAATTTCGGCACTATCACTTGGGTTTCCGGATCGCCGAAGCGGGCGTTGAACTCAACGACTTTGGGGCCGTCGGGCGTCAGCATCAGCCCGGCATATAGCACGCCTCGATAGGGCCGGCCTTCGGCGCGTAATCCATCGAGGGCGGGGCGGATGATCGTGTCGCAGACATGCGTGATGAGCTCGCTGCCGCCGCCATCAGGGTCGTCACCTGGTGGAGCCCCCGGTGGAGCCCAGGTATAGGCGCCCATGCCGCCGGTATTGGGGCCCCGATCGCCGTCAAAGGCGCGCTTATGGTCCTGTGCGGGCGGCAGGACCACAAAGGTCTCCCCATCCGCGAGGGCGAAGACGCTGATTTCCTCGCCGGGCATAAATTCTTCGATCACAAGCGTGGCTGAGGCGTCGCCGAATTTGCCGGAGAGGTAATCGGAGAGTTCCTGGTCAGCTTCGGCGCGGCTTTGCGCGATCACCACGCCCTTGCCCGCGGCGAGGCCGTCAGCCTTCAGCACATAGGGTGGGGCCAAAGTGTCCAAAAACGCGCCGGCTTCGACGGTATCGCTTGCGGCGATCCAGCGGGCGGTGGGGATGTTGTTGCGGTCCATGAAGGCTTTCGCAAAGCTTTTGGAGGTTTCGATCTCCGCCGCCGCTTGGCTCGGGCCGAACACCGCAAAGCCGGCCGCGCGCAACCGATCGGACAAGCCAAGCGCCAAAGGCTGCTCCGGCCCGATGACCACCAGATCCGCGGCGAGATCGCGCGCGGCGGCCTCCACGCCGGCCAAATCGGTGGGCGATACATCGATGTTCCGCGCGGCGCCGCCGCTCGCCAGGGTCAAACCCTCGGTGCCGCCATTGCCAGGAGCGATGGTCAGGGCGGTGACGCTGGGATCGCGGGCGAGGCCGTGGGCGAGCGCATGTTCGCGTCCGCCACCACCAATCAGGAGGACTTTCATCCGCTTGGCATGACGGCCTCGCGTCATGGGGTCAAGCGATGGGAGGCGCTTCGTTGGGGATGCGACCTCATCATCGCCGCGAATCGCATCTATCTCTCCTCGCATGAATGCGTCATCCGCCCAGCCCCCAGATCTCGCCGCCGCCGCGCCGGAGGGTTCGCCTCAAAGCAATGCCGTGGAGCTGACGGTCTCCGACTTGGCGGGCGCGATTAAGCGCACGCTGGAAACCGCCTACGGCCGCGTGCGGGTGCGCGGCGAGCTGGGGCGGGTGACCATCGCCAAATCCGGCCATCTCTATGCCGACATCAAGGATGAGCGGGCCGTCATCTCCACCGTGATGTGGAAGGGCTCGGCGGCGAAGCTCAACTTCAAACCCGAAGAGGGGCTGGAGGTGGTGCTGGAGGGCCGGCTGTCCACCTATGCCGGCCGCTCGCAATATCAGCTCATCGCCGAGAGCATGGCGCCCGCCGGGGCTGGCGCGCTGATGGCCTTGTTGGAGGCGCGGAAGAAAAAGCTCGCCGCCGAGGGGCTGTTCGCCGAGGAGCGCAAGCAAGCCATCCCGCGTTTGCCGGCGGTCATTGGCGTGGTGACATCGCCCACTGGCGCGGTGATCCGCGACATTCTCCACCGCATCGCCGATCGGTTCCCGCGTCATGTGCTGGTATGGCCGGCCGTGGTGCAGGGCGATCAGGCGGCGGGGCAAATCGTGGCGGGCATTGAGGGCTTCAACGCCCTCCAGCCAGGCGGCGCGATCCCGCGGCCGGATGTGTTGATCGTGGCGCGGGGCGGCGGCTCCATCGAGGATTTGTGGGCCTTCAATGAGGAGGCCGTGGTCCGCACCGCTGCAGCCTCGGCCATCCCGCTGATTTCTGCGGTGGGGCATGAGACGGACTGGACGCTGATTGATTTGGCCGCCGACAAGCGGGCGCCCACGCCCACTGGCGCGGCGGAGATGGCGGTGCCGGTGCGGGCGGAGTTGGCGGCGCAGTTGGACGCCTTGGCGGCGCGGGGGCGCAACAGCCTCCTACGCCAGGTGGAGCGCGCCGAGGGCGCGCTGCGCGCCGCCGCCCGTGGGCTGCCGCGGCTGGAGGACATGCTGGGCGTGCGGGCGCAACGCTTGGACGCGGCCTCCGCCGCCTTGCGTGCGGCGCTGAAAGCCGTCAGCGATCGCGATGCGCTGCGCTTGCAGCGAGCCGCCGCGCGCCTGCGGCCGGAGCTGATGGCGCGTGAATTTGCACAACGCGGCGAGCGGGCTGTGGAGCTGGAAGCCCGCGCTTTGAGGGCGCTGCAACGTTCCCTCGCTGAACGCGGGCGGATGCTGGAGGGCTTAAGCGCGCGCTTGGAGGCGATCCATCCCAAAGCGGTGTTGTCGCGGGGTTATGCGCTGGTGAAACGCGCGGATGGGAGTTTGGCGCGCAGCGCCGCGGCTCTTGAGCCCGGCGAGGTGTTGCGCTTAGAACTGGCCGACGGATCGCGATCCGTCCGGGTCGATGGCGCGCAGACCGGCGCCGCCGCGGACGAGCCGAAGCCCGATGTGACAAACGCCAAACCACGCCGGCGCCGTGCGGCGTCACGCACGAGCGAGCGACAGCGCGATTTGTTTTGAGGGCGGGAGCGCTCCGGCGCTTGGGAGACGCATACGCATGCAAGATGACAAAACCGACCGCCCGCGCCCTTATGCCACACTTGCCAGCGCCATGGATGAGGCTGATGTGGACGCCATGGTGAATGCTCTTAAGGGCGAGGAAGCAGTCCTCCATTATGACACGCCGGATTATACGATTATCCGGGCCGGCTCCTTTGTACGCTGTGCGGTGACGGGCAAGCCCATTTCGTTGGCCAAGCTGCGCTATTGGAGCCCCGAGCTGCAAGAAGCGTACATTGACGCGCAAACCGCCACTCAGCGCTGGCGCGACGTGCAAGGGCACATTGCGGAGCGCAAGGGTGATGATGGCTAAGCGGCCGGAACCGATGGTCATGCGTTGGGTGTTGGCCCTGATATGGGCTTGGACGGCGGTGTCGACGGCGCTGGCGGCGCCGCGCGTTGGCTCGGCGGGGGATGTGGGGTTCACCTGTGAGGGCGCGTTCACCCAAGGCGGCCTGGTGGTGTGCGCCGCCAGGGATGCGTTGTTGGTCCGCGATACGGTGTTGGCGCCGAACGCGGCTGGGCGCATCCATATCGGCATTCCGCGCGATGCGCCCACGCATTTGGTTGTGGCGCGCGCGGACAATCCCACGCGGCGCGCGACTTACGTCATCGCCCCGCGGGAGTTTCCCGAGACACGGCTCGAAGGCTTGCCTCCGGCCAAGGTGACGCCGCGCACGCCGGAGCAGCAGGCCGCCGTGGCGCGTTCGTGGGAGGTGAAGCGCGCCGCCTTTGAGACGGTGATCGCGGGCGATGATTTCGCGGACGGGTTTGTCCAGCCGGCGCAGGGGCGCATTTCCGGCGTCTATGGTTCGCGCCGCGTTTTGGTGGTCGATGGGCGCGATGATCCGAATATCCGCACGCATTGGGGCTTGGACATCGCCGCGCCCACGGGCGCCCCGGTGATCGCGCCCGCCGCCGGCGTGGTGACGTTGGCGGACCCCGACCTTTATTTTGAAGGCGGGACCATCTTCCTCGATCATGGCGAGGGGCTGGTTAGCGTGTTCATGCATCTCAGCGCTCTGGATGTGGAGCCCGGCGAACGCGTCGCGCAGGGCGAGCGCATCGGCGCCATCGGCAACACCGGCCGCTCCACGGGCCCGCATCTGCATTGGGGGCTGAAATGGCGCGATCAGTTTTATGTCGACCCGGCTCTTGCGCTGGATCTCGCGCCGCGGGGGTGATCCGGCGCGCCGGCGCAAGCGACGGCTATTCGTCCACCACCACGGCGGTGCCGGACACGGACACCATCATCATCGAGCCCTGCTCGCCAATGACTTCATAGTCGATATCGACGCCCACCACCGCATTGGCGCCGAGGCGCTCGGCCTCCTCCACCATCTCTTTAAAGGCGATGGTGCGGGCTTCGCGGATGGATTTCTCATAGGCTTGGGAGCGGCCGCCGACGATATCGCGCACGCTGGCGAAGAAATCGCGCAGAATATTCGCGCCCAATATCGCTTCGCCCACCACGACTCCGCAATGGGCGCGCACCGGACGGCGTTCGATGATGGGCGTGGTGGTGACGATCATGGCGGGGGTCTCCAGGCGCCTGGGGGATGGCGCATGGGCTGAGACCTAGCGTTGGTGTCTTAACCGAGCGTTCGGCGGGATCGACGAGGGTGGCCGATACGCCGCCTGGCGCCGCGGCCTGCTAAGCGCTCGCCGGGCGCTCCTGTATCAGCGCGCCGAAGCGGGCGAACACGCCCAGCGCGTCATTGGGGCCGGGTGCGGCTTCGGGGTGATGTTGGACCGAGATGATCGGCTTGTCGGCCCACGCCAAACCACAATTGGTGCCGTCGAACAGCGAGACATGGCTTTCGCGCGCGCCCGGCGGCAGAGCGCTTTGGTCCACGGCGAAGCCATGATTCATCGACACGATTTGCACGGCCTTGCTGTCTTGATCTTGCACCGGATGGTTGGCGCCATGGTGGCCCTGGCTCATCTTCACCGTGCGCCCGCCCAGCGCGATGGCCAACATCTGGTGGCCGAGGCAAATCGCCAGCAGCGGTACGCCGCTTTCGGCCAAGGTGCGGATGGTGTCGGCCGCATGCGCCGCGGTGGCCGCCGGGTCGCCGGGCCCGTTGGACAGAACGACGCCATCGGGGTGCAGCGCTAAAATCTCCGCCGCCGGCGTGCGTGCGCCGACCACATGCACGCGGGCTCCGATTTCGGCCAGGCTGCGCAGAATGTCTTTTTTGACGCCGTAATCGATCAAGACGACCGTCGGCGCGTCCGGGGCGTGTGGTGCGCAGACATGCCCGTCCGGCCAGCTCCAACGCGGCTCATGATGATGGAAGGCGTTGGCTGTCGAGGCGCTGCTCGCCAAGTCTGCGCCCTCCAGCCCGTCCCAGGCGCGCGCTTGGGCGGCGAGGGCTGGAATGTCCGCCAGCGCCGCGTCGCCATGGGCGATGACGGCATGGGCCATGCCGTCGCTGCGGATGCGGCGGGTGAGGGCGCGGGTGTCCACGTCGGTGACGGCGATGATGTTGCGCTGGGTGAGCCACGCATCGAAACTGTGCTGCGCGCGCCAGCTGGCCGCCAAGGTGGGGCCCGTCCGCAACACAGCGCCTTTGGGGCCGGGACTGGCGGGAGAGCCGGCTTGCACATCCTCCGTGTTGGCGCCGGTGTTGCCCACATGCGAGGCGGTGAAACACACAATCTGATCGGCGTAGGACGGATCGCTGAGGATTTCTTGATGGCCTGTGATGGCGGTGTTGAAGCACACCTCGCCCACCGCGGCGCCGGCCGCGCCGGCGCCGCGCCCGGCAAACACGGAGCCGTCCGCTAAAACCAGCGCGGCGGGGGCAGTCTCAAGCGCGGGGCGCGCGGCGTCGTCAGCGGCCATGGCGGTCACCATCCTGTATCATTTTGCACTGCGAATAAGGGCGGTTGATCGGCGCGGCGACGCCGCCTATGTGTGTTGCCCGCGGATTAACGCGATTTCGCCGCACATGTGTCATGTTTGAGCACGTAGCGTCGCATGGTACAGTGTTGGTGCATCGCATCACAGAACAAAATATCGGGCGATCCCATGAGTTTGCGTGCGTCGATCAAAACAACGTTGGAACAGGCGGAAGCCGCCGGCGACGAACTGACCGCCTCCACCCTGCGCCTGGCCTTGTGCGCCGTGCGCGATCGCGATCGTGACGCCTTGGCGCGCGACGATGTCAGCGGTTGCTGCGAGGCCGGCATCGCCAATGTGATCACCACCATGATCCGTCAACGCGAAGCCTCCAGCCGTGACTATGACGAAAAGGGGCGCGCGGATCTGGCTGAGCAAAAACGGGCGGAGCTGGCGGTGCTGAAATCGGTGTTGCCCAAGCCCTTGGCGGAAGATGAAATCCGCACCGCCGCCGCGACGGTGGTCAAGGATTTGGCCGCCACCGGCCTCAAGGATATGGGCCGCTGCGTGACGGAGCTGAAGAGCCGCTATCCGGGACGGGTCGATCCCACCCGCGCCGGCATGGTCGTGAAAGACGCGCTCGCCACTCCCGAATGAAGCGAGGCGTCGGCCGTTAGGGGCTTCCCATGTGATTGTCTGTGGTTGTGCCGTGGGTCAAGGCGTGCGGCTCTGCGCGTCAACCAGGCGTGCCGGCTGAGTGCGCCGAAACTTGTGAGCCCTTTGCAACGCGCCACGCGGCGACTCGCTACACAGTTCAACCTGGCGGCATGCCCCCGTGTGTTTGTGTGGATCAGCGCCCGATGCGGTTCGACCCCGATTTCCTTGACGCCATTCGCGCGCGCGTGCCGGTTTCCCAAATCGTTGGCCGCAGCGTCGCCTTAAAAAAGCAGGGCCGCGAATACGCTGCACTGTCGCCTTTCAATGCGGAAAAAACACCGTCCTTCTTCGTCAATGATGACAAACAGTTTTACCACTGTTTTTCTTCAGGCAAACACGGTGATATTTTCCGCTGGCTTATGGAGATTGAAGGGCTATCCTTCCCTGAAGCGGTGGAGCGCTTGGCGGCCGAGGCGGGGCTGGCCTTGCCGGAAGACGACCCTGGCGCGGCCCGCAAACGCCAAAAAGCGAAATCGCTCTATGAGTGGATGGAGGCGGCGGCCCGGTTCTTCCAGCAGGAATTGCGCGGCCCACAGGGGCGTGATGCGCGAGCCTATTTGGAGCGACGCGGCCTGGATCCGGATGTGTGGGCGACGTTTGAACTGGGTTATGCGCCCGCCGGGCGTACGGGGCTGAAACACGCGTTGTTGGACGCGGGCGCGTCCTTGCAGGGTTTACAGGACGCGGGGCTAATCATCACGCCGGATGATGGTGGCGCAGCCTATGATCGGTTTCGTGATCGCGTGATGTTTCCTATCCGCGACGCTCAAGGGCGTCTCATCGCCTTTGGCGGGCGCGCCCTCAGCAAGGATGCGCGGGCGAAATATCTCAATTCGCCGGAGACGGTGCTGTTTGACAAAGGCCGCACGCTGTACCGCTATCGCGAAGCGCGCGCCGCGCTGGCGCGGGACAGCGCCGCCGTGCCGAAAACGCAAAGCGCGCCGCGTGGGCCCGGCGGCCTGCTGGTGGCCGAGGGGTATATGGATGTCATCGCGTTGAGGCGCTTTGGCTTTGGGACGGCCGTGGCTCCTCTGGGCACGGCGCTGACGGAAACGCAGTTGGAGCTGTTATGGCGGGCTGGGCCCGAGCCGGTGCTGTGCTTTGACGGCGATGCGGCGGGGCAGCGGGCCGCGGCGCGCGCCGCGATGCGGGCGCTGCCGCTGTTGAAACCGGGTCAGTCTTTGCGGTTCGCGATGATGCCGGCGGGTCAAGATCCGGACGATTTGCTGCGGGAGGCGGGGGTGTCGGCCATGGCGGCGGTGGTGGCGGACGCCGCGCCGCTGGACCGCATGGTGTGGGACGCGGCGTTGGCGGAAAGCCCGGTGGATACGCCGGAGCGACGGGCCGGTTTGCGTCAGCGTTTGATGGATGCGGCGGCCAGCATCGCCGATGAGGGTGTGAAAGGTGAATTTCGCCGCGCGCTGCTGGATCGGTTTTATGCGGCCTTTCGTCGCAAGCCGGCGCCCGACCGGCGTGCGGGGCGTGTCGCGGGACGTGATGCGCCGTCGGCTCAGCCGCTGCCGGAAACCGATGCGCGCAAAGACCGCCTGGCGCACGCGGCGCAAAAACGCGACGTGTCGCGTCTGCTGTGGGCGTTGCTGTCGCGGCCGGACATTGTGGCCGATTGCGCCGAAACTCTGGCGCAATTGGAGACGCCGGACCCGGGCTTGGCCGCGGTGCGCGACGGCCTGGTGAATGCAGCTTTTTGTGGCGTTATGGTTGACAAAGCGATCTTGGATGAACATGTCGGCCGATCGGGGGGTGAAAAGGCGGCCGCCGATTTGAGTGCTGATCAGACCATCATCGCAGCGCCCATCGCACCCTTGGCGTTGAGCGCGGAGGAGGCTGTCGGCGCTTGGACGCATGCTGCTGACGAGCTGTTAAGTCGAATCGCGCGCGGGCGCGAGCGGGCCGAATGGCTGCATGATCTGAAAGCGGCGCGCGCCGCCGGGGACCGGGCGCGCATGACGCGCTTGTTGGCGCTGCTGAAGCAAGCTGATGCGGGTGGACGACGTCCGCACGGCGATACGGTGTGATGGGAGCGACAAAGCATGGCGAAGGCGGCTGAGGCCACTCAAACTGCAGATGCCCCCGATGGTCCGCTGCTGGATCTGTCCGATCAGGCGGTGAAGAAGTTCATCGAGAAGGCCAAGAAGCGCGGCTATGTCACGCATGATGAATTAAACAAAGTTTTGCCGTCGGAAGAGTTCTCATCGGAACAAATTGAAGACACCATGTCCCAACTCAATGAGATGGGCATCAATGTGGTGGACGCCGAGGAGGCGGAAGAGCAAGCCGAGTCCACTGATGTCGCCGTCAGCAAGGAAGGCGCGGTCACTGGTGGCAACTCTAAAGAAGATGCCGATCGCACCGATGATCCGGTGCGCATGTATTTGCGTGAGATGGGCTCGGTGGAGCTGTTGTCGCGCGAGGGCG
>CAZGCB010000091.1:0-1677 GCA_964524065.1 uncultured Caulobacterales bacterium
GGGCGCCGCCTCGCCTTCGCCCAGGCTGAGCCGATAGACGCCTGATGGCACGAGGATGAGATCAAGGCCTGGGCGCGCATTGGCCTCCATGACCGCGGCGCGCAGCGTGCAGGCCTGCTCGCCGTCTTGGGTCGTGGCGCCGCTGTCGCACACGCCGTCTCCTGGAGATCGGTCGGCAAGATCGCGCGTGTCATTGACCCGCCAGGCCTGGGAAAAGTCTTGCGGCTGGGCCTCACACTCGGCGGGCAGATCGGTGATGCGGGCGCGATAGGCGCCGATTTCTGGAAAGGTGCGTCGGCGCGTCAGCGGAGCGATGAGGAAGGGCGCTTCATATTCGACCTGGTAGGTATATTCGACCGCTTCCTCGCATCGGGGCAGGGGGATCACCCCGTCCCAGCGGCCGGCGGTGGTCGTGTCCTCCGGCGCATCAAGCGCCACAGTCTCAGCGCCGGTATTGAGCGTGACTGATGTGATCTCGACGCCGACAGGCGTCACGAGGGCGCTAAATCGCTGTCGATTATCGTCTTCATTGTAGCGCAGGGGCGCGAGCGTTTCGTCCGTGAGGCGCACCGTACAGGCGACTGTCGCGCCGACGACAAGAACCGCAAGCGCCGCGCGCTTCAGGCCGCCTCTCCAAGCAACGCCATGGTCCGCCACGATCACCCCCCTTGCGCAGTCGTTGTCCGACAAGGCGCGCCACGGCCGGGCCTCTGCGTGACGCGGCCATCTCTCAGCAGAGAGTGCATGGTTAATGTGGCGCCCTGATGAAGGGCGCGCATCGCCCTGCGCCGCGGGGGCTACATCTCCCCGTTGGCCACTTGCGGCGGGGGAGGCGCGAGGACTTCGCGGCGCCCGGCATGGTTAGGCGGGCTGACCACGCCTTCAGCCTCCAAGCGATCCATAATGTTGGCCGCGCGATTATAGCCGATGGACAATTGCCGCTGCAGGTAAGACGTCGAGGCTCGGCGATGGGTGGTCACCACATAGACAGCCTGATCATAGAGATCATTGCTTTCCGGCATTGCCGCCGCGGCGCCCGCATCGGCCGGCTCCTCATCGGGATCCTCGTCAATCCCGTTGATGTATTCTGGCGCGCCCTGAGCACGGAAGAATTGCGCGATATTCTCCACGTCGTCGTCCGACGCGAAGGGGCCATGCAGACGGCGAATGCGCCCGCCGCCGGCCATGTAGAGCAAGTCCCCTTGGCCGAGCAATTGCTCCGCGCCCTGCTCGCCGAGAATGGTGCGGCTGTCCACCTTGGACGTGACCATATAGCTGATGCGGGTGGGGAAGTTGGCCTTGATGGTGCCGGTGATGACATCCACCGAGGGGCGTTGCGTCGCTGCGATGAGGTGGATGCCGGCGGCGCGCGCCATTTGCGCCAGCCGCTGCACCAGGCTCTCAATCTCTTTGCCGGCCACGAGCATCAAATCGGCCATCTCGTCGATGACGACGACGATGTAAGGCATGGTTTCAGCCGGGATCGGCTCCAGATCAAGCCGTGGCTGGCCCGTTTCTTGATCAAAGCTCTGCTGGCTGGCGGAGGCTTCCAAATAATCCGCGCCGCGATTGCGCGCATCTTCGGCGCGGCGGTTGAAGCCGCCAATATTGCGCACGCCCAGGCGGGCCATGACGGCGTAGCGGCGCCCCATCTCCCGCACTGTCCATTTCAGCGCC
>CAZGCB010000091.1:1687-10997 GCA_964524065.1 uncultured Caulobacterales bacterium
TTTTCGGATCGGTCAGCACGGGCGCCAGCAAATGCGGGATGCCGGCATAGACCGACAGCTCCAGCATTTTCGGGTCCACCATCAGGAACCGGCATTTGTCCGGCGGCAAATGGAACATGATGGAGAGGATCATCGCATTGATGCCGACCGACTTGCCTGAGCCGGTGGTGCCGGCGATCAACAAGTGCGGCATGCGCGCCAAATCGGCGATGAAGGGCTCCCCGCCAATCGTCTCGCCCAAAGCGAGGGGGAGGGCGGACTTGCGGGAGGTGTAGGGCTCTGAATCCAACAGGCGGCTGAGATACACCGTATTACGCCGTGGCGAAGGCAGTTCGATGCCGATGACGGTGCGTCCAGGCACCACGGCGACGCGCGCCGATTGCGCCGCGAGCGAGCGAGCCAAATCGTCGGCCAGGCCGATGACGCGCGCCGAACGCACGCCGGGGGCCGGCTCAAACTCAAACAACGTGACCACAGGGCCCGGGCGGGCTGCGACCACTTCGCCCTTGACGCCGAAATCCGCCAGCACGCGCTCCAGCTGAGCGGCGCGCTCCTCAAGATCGGAATCATCGCCGCCATAATCGGGATCGGGGGCGGGCTCGAGCAGGCTGATGTCCGGCAGTACGAAGTCGCCATCGCCCAAGACGGGACGCGTGGCGGCGTGCTGCGCTGGAGCCGGAGCGGCGGCGGGGGCTGCCGGCGGCGCGGCTTGTGGTTCCGGGCGCGGCGCGCTGCGGAACGGGTTGAGGCGCGAGCCCTGGGCCGGTTGAGCGGTGGGGGCTGGGGCGCCTTGGGTATTGGGATGCAGCGGCGGATGGGGCAGCTGGCGATTTTCCGGCGCCTCCATCGGCGTCAGACTGACAATCTCGGCATTGACCCGGCGGCTGAAGCGTTCCGTCGCACGACGAGCGCGCTCGGCGGCGTCCTCCAGCACCCGGCCGGCCGATTCCGCGGCGTCCGCCACATCATCAGGCGTCACGCCATAACCGGTAAAGAGGCCGATAATCGCCGCGCCCAGGCCGAAAATCCCGGCCACCGCGCCGGCGAACGGGATCGCCACAGCACTCAACCACAGGGTAATCTCGCCATGGGCGGCGTCGCCAATCACACCGCCAAGACCAACCGCAAAGGGCCAGTTCGCTGGAATCGGCAGGCTCGAGGCGGCGGTCGCCAACCCAAAAATTGCGAGCAGCGCGGCCAGAAGACGCAAGGTGACAATCTTCGGCCCACGCCGGCGTGGGCCGCGCGCCAGCATGGTGACGCCCCAGGCCGCCAGCATGACGCCCAGGGCCGCGCCGGCCCAGCCGAGCCATTGCAGCGCCAAATCGCCCACATACGCGCCCGGCGGACCGAACGCGTTGGACGCGCGCCCCGGCGCATCGGCGTTCAAACTGGGATCCAGCGGATGGTGCGTGATCACCGCCACCAGAAGAAAAATCCCTGATGTGGTCATCAACAGGCTGACCGCTTCATTGCGCCGCGCGCGCATGAAGGCGGTGAACCAGTCTTCATCCACATACTTTTCGCCGTCAGGCGTGTCAGACGCCATGGCCATACACCTCGCCATCCATTCTGGAGACCCGGGCAAACTGCCGTCTCAAGGTTAATGGATCGTTTACCAACGCACCCCAGTTCCCGGGAGTTTCGCACGGCTCCAGCGCCGCTGGAGCCGTCGCATCAGCCTCAGCTCGCCGCACCGCGCCGCAGAAAAGCCCAGCGCGCATCGCTGGCGACACACGCCGAAGCCCCCTGCGCGATCCCGCTACGCCCCGGATCGCCGTCCCAAAAATCATGGCCCCCACTGCTCGGCCTATTCGCGCCGCGCCTCAAGCTTTAACCGCGCGCCGCCCACAGCATTCTGACTCACAAAAGGGCGAAAGGGCGGCTTGGGAGGCGGCGGGGCGTTAAGCGCGCCCGGCCGCCAGCGCTAAAATGTCCTAGCCGTCGGCGGTCAAGCATGGGCGGTCCCATCTCCCGTAGCGGCCCATTCATGCTACATCTGTCCCCATGAGTGCTCAGCCCACCCCAGATGCGGATCTGTTGATTGTCGGCGGCGGCATGTCCGGCCTCGCCGCGGCCCTGGCCTGCGCCGAAGCCGGCCTGCAGAGCGTTGTCCTGGACGCCGCCGCCCCGCCCAGCGCGGGCGAGGCGGACATCGCCGCCGATCCCCGCGCCTCGGCCATCGCCTATGCCAATATGCGCATGCTGGACGTGTTGGGCGCGGGCGCGCGCCTGCGTGACCACGCCGGGCGCATGGACAAAATCCTGGTGACCGATGGCCGCGCACCGGATCGGGCGGGCCTGCCGGGCGCCGGCCCCGCCGGACCCAGCGGGGCGTTTTTAGGTTTTGATGCGCGCGATATCGCGGCGCAGACCCGCGGCGAGCCTTTGGCCTTCATGCTGGAGAATGTCCGCTTGCGCCAGGTGCTGGGTGAGCTGGCCGCCGCGGCGCCGTTGGTGCGGCTCATTGCTCCCGCCGAGGTGGTGGCGGTCACCTTTGACGGCCCCGCCGCGCAGGCCCAGTTGCGCAGCGGCGAAACGCTCTGCGCACCCTTGGCGGTGGGCGCCGAAGCGCGCGCAGCCGTGGTGCGCCGCGCTATGGGCGTGCGGGTGCATGGCTGGCGCTATGGGCAGCACGGCGTGGTGACGACGGTGCGCATGGCCCGCGATCATGACAACACCGCCCACGAGTTCTTCCTGCCGGCTGGACCCTTCGCCATCCTGCCGCTGCCGGAGCGCCGCGCCAGCCTGGTTTGGACCGAACGCGCCGCCGCGGCTGAAGCGGCCGTCGCCCTGCCCGATGCGGCCTTCGCGGCGGAGGTGCGCCGGCGCTTTGGGGATTTCCTCGGCGCGGTGGAGGTGGCGGGCCCGCGGCTGTCCTTCCCGCTGGGCCTCTCCATGGCGGAGCGTTTTGTGGCGCCCCGCGCGGCCTTGCTGGGTGATGCGGCGCGCGCCGTGCATCCCTTGGCGGGCCAAGGTTTCAACCTGGCGCTGAAGGACGCGGCGGCGTTGGCGGAAGTGCTGGGCGAGGCGCGCCGGGTGGGCGAGGATCTCGGCGCTCCCACGGTGCTGGAGCGTTATGAGCAATGGCGACGCTTTGACTCCGCCAGCATGGCGCTGGCGACCGATGCGCTTAATCGCTTGTTCTCCAACGATTTAGGCCCGCTGCGCGCGTTGCGTGGCTGGGGGCTGCAGGCGGTGAACGCCCTCGGCGTCGCGCGTGGATTTTTCGCCCGCGAGGCCGGCGCCGATTGGGGCGACACCCCCAAGCTGCTGCGCGGCGAACGTTTGGGCTAAACACTCGCGCTGGTGAACGGGGAGGGGCCTTAACATGCCATGTGGCCGGGCCCGGTTCGCTGCTTGCCGGATTTTAAGCATTTGTCGCGAAACTGCGTGCCTTCGCTCACATGGGTAGGGCACATGCTGCGCTGCAGCATTGCAATGGGCAGTCACGCGTCGCTTATGCAGAAAACACTCCATTGGATTTCTGGCGTGCAGGACACGGACCCAGCCGATTTTCGGCTGCGGGCGAACACGATTGCGTTTTTCTGCCTGTCGTTCTCCGCCATGACGGCGCTGATCTCCAGCATCGCCATATTGGAAATGGGCTGGTCGCTGCAACGTCTCGTCGGGCCGCTGGCGATCGTCTCATACCTGTCCGTTTTGACGTTCCAGCGCATGACGCACAGGCTGCGCCTGGCGGGCTTCTTCTTTATGTTGAATGTGTGCGCGGCCAACACGGGCTTTGTGGTGGTCACGGGCGGACCTGATTCCTATGCGCTTGTGTTCATGTTGGTGATCCCGCTCTCCGCTGCGTTCCTCATGGGGCGCGCTGGATTGGCTTTCTTTACCGCCCTCACCATTGCAATCGTGTGCCTGATTATGCTCCCGCCTGCGGTGCAATCAGGTGTTTACGCCAATAAAATGCAGATGATCGTCATGGTGCTCGGCATTGTGTCGACAGCGATGTGCAGTTTTGCTTTTGCTTGGATTTGTGAACAACAGGCCCGCGATCTGCAGGAGTTGAACGAACGTCTGCAAGGTGCGCGCAGCGCCTCGGAGGCGGCCAACGCCGCCAAGTCCCAGTTCATCGCCAATATGAGCCATGAAATCCGCACACCTTTGAACGGGGTGTTGGGCATGGCTCAGGCGTTGTTGGGCGATGAGCTGTCCAAAAAGCAGCGTGAATGCGTCGATATCATTCTGGACTCCGGCCATACGCTGATGTCGGTGGTCAATGACGTGCTCGATTTGTCAAAGATCGAAGCGGGCAAGTTGGAGGTCACGCCTACGCCCAGTCCGCTGCGCCAAAGCGTGCAACGTTTGGTGACGTTGTGGGGCGCCCGCGCCGATGAACGCGGCGTCGCCTTGCGCCTGGACATCGACCCGATGACGCCGGCGCTGCTGGAATTTGACGAAGTGCGCGTGCGCCAATGCGTGTCCAACCTCATCTCCAACGCCATCAAGTTTACCGAGGAGGGCGCGGTGGATGTGGCCATCGCCTGCCGGCCCATGGGCGCGAGCATGAGCGATGATGTGCTGGTGACCATCTGCGTATCCGATACCGGCATCGGCATTCCGCCGGAGGTGCAAGAGCGTTTATTCGCCGCCTTCGAGCAGGCGGACGGCAGCACCTCGCGTTTGTTTGGCGGCACCGGACTCGGTCTGGCCATCACGCGCTCGCTGGCGCGGATGATGGGCGGGGACGTGACCGTGTCCAGCGAGGTCGGCCAGGGTTCCACCTTCACGCTGACCTTCCGCGCCGGGCGCGTCGAACAGGCCGCCGAAGCCCCTGATCCTGAAACGCTGGATGCGACGGGTAAGGTGGTTCTCGATGGCCTGACCTTGCTCATCGTCGACGACAATCAGGTCAACCGCATGGTCACGCGCGCCTTGTTGAAGGACTTTAACATCGAAATTCTCGAAGCCGCTGACGGTCAGCAGGCCCTCGACATCATCGAAACCGGCCAACGTATCGACTTGGTGTTCTTGGACATGCATATGCCCGTCTTGGATGGCCCAGCGACGCTGGAGCGCCTGCGCAACGGGCCTGAAGCCTGGCGCGATTTGCCCGTGATCGCGCTCACCGCCGACGCTATGGCCGGCGATCGCGAGCGTTACACGGCGCTGGGTATGGACGGGTATGTCTCCAAACCCATAGAGGGCGGGGCGCTGGTCGCGGAAGCGACGCGCGTTCTCACTCAGCGTGGCGCAGCCGCACCGTCCGCCGCGGCGAGCCGCGCGCGATAATCCGCCAACAGGGCATCACGCTGTTCACCGAGCGTGCGCAGATATGACCAGGTGAACAACCCGCTATCGTGCCCGTCATCAAAGACGATCCGCACCGCATAGGCGCCCACGGGCTCCGCGCGTGTCACGCCCACATGCCCTTTGTCGCGTACGAGAGTCTTCGCCGCGCCGCTGGGATCATGGCCTTGCACCTCGGCGCTGGGACTTTCCACCCGCAACAATTCGAAGGGGATGGTGAACACGCCGCCATCATCATAGGCGACCTCCAGCTGGCGCGCGCCGCGTTGAAAGCGCAGCGTCGTCGGCCAAGGTGTGCAGGCATTGTTGGGGGGTGTCTTCGCCATGGCCGATGATCAAGCCCCTCCGGGCGCGTCATCATCGAGTGTGCGGGCTTCCTCCGGCAGCATGATCGGAATGCCGTCGCGGATCGGGTACGCAAGGCGCGCGTGCGCGCTGATCAATTCCTGGGCGGTGCGATCATAGGTCAGCGGGCCGCGCGACACAGGGCAGACAAGGATTTCGAGCAATTTGGGGTCGGGCTCACGCGCAGGGCGTGACGGGCTCGGCTCTTCAGCGGGCGTGTCGGTCATGTGGCGAGATTCCCTGTGGCGATGGCGCGGGCGTGCGAAGGCGCCATCCGTCCTTATTGCACGCTTGTGTCGGATCCGTCAGGGCTGGCCGCGGCGCTCATGCGCATCAAGGTGACCAGCGCGTCGCGGCGATCGGCGAGGGTCCGCGCCTCAAGCAGCGCTTGTTTTTCAGCCGGTTCGAACGGACAGATCATGGCCAGCGAATTGATCAGCGTTTCGGGCGGTGCGGTTTGGATCGCCGCCCATTCCGCCTTGAGTCCGTTGGCGTCGAGATAGCGGCGCAAGACCTCCATCAACGGATCCATCGCCGGAAGGTCGGTGCGGCCCGGCGGCTCCAAATCGTGGGCGTAGGGGGCGTAATCCACCCGCGCTTGCCGGTAGGGGGTGGGTGCGGCTTCTTCGGACAACACGCGATACCGGCACACGCCCGACAGCGTGATGAGATACCGCCCGTCCGGCGTCTCGGTGTAGCTGGTCAGCCGGCCCACGCAGCCCACATGGGCGAGGGCCGGCCCGCTCCGCCCTTCACCGGCGCGCGTTTGGACCATGCCGATGAGCCGCGCTCCCGACAGCGCATCATCGACCATGTTCAAATAGCGCGGCTCAAAGATATTGAGGGGCAAGGGCGCGCGCGGCAGCACCAGCGCTCCGTCCAGCGGGAACACCGGAATAATCGACGGTAAATCATCGGGCTTGCGATACACGTGCGGCGCGGTCACCGGCGCCTCCCTGCGGCCTTGTGGGTGCGATGTCGCCATCGCGGGGGAGCGTTGTCCGTCGATATCGACACGCCGGACACAGCCCGTTTCATAAGTGCTTGTCCTTCCAATGTCGGTCACTGGCGCGCCCTGTCCAGGCCGGTGATGGTTTTTCACGACGCCGCGGCCGAACGCGGCGCCGCGTGGCGAGGAGGCGCGTTAGGAAAACAGCAGCGTGGACAAACGCCGACGCCCCTCAATCGTGATCGGCGCGGTGGGCCCGGCGGCCTCAAACAGCTTCAGCAGGGCCGTGCGCGCGGCCCCGTCATTCCAGTCCCGCTCCGCCGTGATGATGTGTAGAAAGTGATCGACGGCCGCCGGCAGATTCCCGCGCGCCGCTAACGCCTCGGCTAGGTCGAAGCGGGTTTGTTGGTCGTCCGGCGCCCCCTCGAGCTGACGCGCCAGTGTGGCGGCGTCGCCCGTGTCGCCGACGCTTTCGGCCAGCTCCAACGCCGCGCGCGCGCTTTGGATCGCGGTGTCCTTGGCGGCCTCTTCAGGGGCGCTGTCCAATAGGCTCCGCGCGCGCTCGGTGTCGCCCTGCGCCAAATAACAGCGCGCCATGCCCGCCAGGGCCCCGGCATGGCCGGGTTCGGCCTGGAGAATTTGCGCATAGACCTGCGCCGCGCCGCCCACATCGCCGGCGTCCAGCGCTTGGCCGGCGGCGTCGATGGCTTCCGCGATCTGTTGAGCGGCGCCGCCGCCAGCGGCCAAGCGCTCGACAAAACGGGCCACCTCGCTCGGCGGCAGAGCGCCAGCGAAGCCGTCCACCGGGCGGCCTTGGTCAAAGGCGAATACGGCGGGGATGGACTGCACCCGCAATTGCCCCGCGATGTGGGGGTGCTCGTCGATATTGATTTTGACCAGCTTCACCTTGCCGCGCATTTTGCGCACGGCCTGCTCCAGCGCCGGTTGCAGCGTTTTGCAGGGCCCGCACCATGGCGCCCAGAAATCCACGATCACCGGCGTGGTTTGGGAGGCGTCCAACACGTCCGCTTGGAAGCTCTGATCCGCGCCGTCTTTGATCAAATCGGCGTCGGCGGCGGGGGAGGAGGCGGCCTCGGGGGCGGCGCCGATGATGGTCATGGTGCGAACTCCTGGCGAAACGCGCCCGGGGTGAAGGCGGGGGCGGGACCCGGCGGCGCGCACGCCGCAGGGCCGAGTGTGCGGATCTTAAGCTGACCGATCAGGTGGGTCGCGCCGCCCGTGCGCGCAAGCCGCGCAGTGGTCGCCATGACGATGCGGTGAACGACGAAGGCTCAGCGGTCCAAGGTGCTGAAGTCCACAATGTCTGGCTCTCGGCCGGTGGCGCGGATGAAACGCAGCATGTCTTCCCGCGCGATGGCGGTGGTGGCGGTGTTCTCCAGCGGATGGAAGTTCACCGGATCCTGGCGCAGCAAGGCGGCGTCCAACACCACGCGCACCCGCCGCGTGACGTCGTTGATCAGCGCGAACACCGTGACAGAGCCCGGCCGCACGCCCAGGGTTTCACGCAGCAGCTCCGGCGCGCCGAAGGACCAACGGGCCGTGCCGAGCAATGGATGCAACCGATTAAGACGGATGCCCGTCTCGCCCAAGGCGCAGATCAGGAGCAGCTCGCCCTTTTTGGATTTGAGAAAGAGGTTCTTGGTGTGTCCGCCCGGTAAGTCGGCCTTATGCGCCACCCCCTCGGCCACCGTGAAAAAGGGCGGATGCTCCACCGTATGATGGGCGATGGCGAGGGCGTCCAGCACGGCGAACACGTCCGCGCGCGTCGCCGGCGGCGTCAGCGCGCCGATGGCGGGATGGATCGGCGGGACAGTGGCGGCGTCAGTCATGGGGTTCGGGCGGTACACTGTGGTGTTTCAACAAACTCGGCGCGCCTCGCACGCTCGTGAACGGCCGGCGCCGTGTTACGGTCTATTTTAACCATCATAGGAACGCCATCGTCACGCCGTTGGAGGCCCGCCATGTCCCTGACCGCCGCCTTGCCAGTCTGTTTGCGCCTACCGCGTCTCGCCTTTGTGGGCGTCGTCCTCATGCTCGCGGCGTGCGCCAGCGCGCCCTATTACGTGGCCGCCGAGCGTTCCGGCGATGTGGGTTATAGCGAGCAAAAGCTGGAGAATGATCGGTTCCGCGTCAGTTACACGAGCCGCGCCGGCGCGGGCCGTGAGGAGGCGACCCAGTTTGCTCTGTTGCGCGCGGCGCAGCTCACCTTGGAGGAAGGCCGCACCTGGTTCGACGTTCTCAGCAACCGCGCCCAGACCGCCCAGGCGCGCTCCTCCGGCCCACGCATTTCGTTGGGCGGCAGTGTGGGGTCGGTTGGCGGGCGGACCGCCACGGGCGTCGGCGTCGGCTTAGGCTTTGGCGGCGGCGGTCAAAGCACGGCGCAGACCGTCGTGCTGGAAGTGCGCCTGGGCGACGGCCCCAAGCCGCAGGACGCGTACACGGCCGCGTCGCTGGCCGCCAATCTGCGCGCCTCCTTGCCGGCGGACGCCTTTGGCGACGCCGCGGAGGAGGGTGCAAGCGAGTAAGCGGGTCGCGCCCCGGTGCGTGGCGCTTGCGTCTGTGCCGCGGATGGGCCATAGGAACACTCCGCTGCGTTCGGGCGCCCTCATGCCGAAGGGTATGACGTGGATGTCCGATACGTGCAGCCGGTGAGCGGGCGTAGCTCAGGGGTAGAGCATCACCTTGCCAAGGTGAGGGTCGTGCGTTCGAATCGCATCGCCCGCTCCA
>CAZGCB010000092.1:0-10701 GCA_964524065.1 uncultured Caulobacterales bacterium
GACCCACGCCGGGCACAACACGCTGCAGCCGATATCGTGCTTGGCCAGCTGCGCGCGCAGCGTTTCTGAATAACCGACGACTGCAAACTTTGTGGTGTTGTAGGGCCCGCCCGTGCCGGGACCCACCACGTGCCCGGCTAAAGATGCGGTGTTGACGATGTATCCGCCTTCACCATGGGCTTTGATCAGGGGCACAAACGTTTCCACGCCATAGATGACGCCAAGCAAATTAATGCCGACGACCCAGCGCCAGTCATCCAACGATGTTTCGCCCGGGGTCCCGCCGCCGCCCACGCCAGCATTGTTCACCAGCACATGGACTTTGCCGAACCGCTCGATTGTTTTTGCAGCGGCGGCCTCCACCGATGCGGGATCTGCAACGTCGCAGACCACCGTATCGACAGCCTCGCCGAGCGCGTGGGCCGCGGACGCCAAGCCCTCGCCGTCGATATCGGCCAGCATGACCTGCGCGCCGCGCGCGAGGAGAGCCTTCGCGACCCCCAGTCCAATCCCCTTGGCGCCGCCGGTCACAAAGGCGGTCTTTCCGGCAAATGACGTGATCGGCATGACCGTTTCTCCCTGATCGCAGGCTCCGCCGAGGGCGCGAGCGACCCGATGTCAGCGACGCCAAAGGCGTGCCGATCCCACCACAACGGCGATATAGGCCGCTCATGTTTGACGCCGAGGCGTTCAACACACGCAGCGGGCGTGCGGACAACACGACGCTTAGCCGCCCGCCCCGGCCAACGCGCCCTGAATATGCGTCGTGGGGCGTTTCCACGACGATGATGAGGGCTCCGTTTGGTTACTTGACGAACGCAACGGCGCTCGCTCGATTGCGCAGACACAATCGCCCACTGAGAGGAGCCCCGCCATGGCCGCCCCGGACCGCGAATTCGACGTCATCATTTATGGCTCCACGGGCTATACGGGCCGCCTGGTGGCGGAATATCTCGCCCAAACCTATCGCGATGGCTCCGTGCGTTGGGCCATGGCGGGGCGCAACGCCGAGAAGTTGGCGGCTGTTCGTGATGAAATCGGCGCACCGGCCGATATTCCCTTCGTCCTTGCCGATGCGGCCGAGCCCAGCAGCCTCGCCGCCATGGCGGAGCGCACGGCCTGCATCATCACCACCGTGGGCCCTTACACAAATTACGGTGAGCCCTTAGTCGCGGCCTGCACCCACGCGGGAACCCACTATGTGGACCTGTGCGGCGAGCCCCTGTGGATGCACGCGATGATCCCCAAATATCAGGACGCCGCGAAAGCCAGTGGGGCGCGCATCGTCTTTTCCTGCGGCTTTGACTCCATCCCCTTTGATTTGGGCGTGTTCTATTTGCAAGACGAGGCAAAGAAGCGCTTCGGCGCACCGTTTTCACGGATCAAGGGGCGGGTTCGTAAAATGCTGGGCACGTTCTCTGGCGGAACGGCCGCGTCCTTTGGCGAAACTCTGAAGGCGGTCAAAGCCGATGCGAGCCTGATGCCGGTCCTTCAGGATTCCTTTGCCCTGACCCCGGGCTTCCGCGGCCCCCAGCAACCGATGATGCACAAACCGGTTGAGGACGAAGAGCTGGGCTCATGGTCCGCGCCCTTCATCATGGCGACCATCAACACCAAGAACATCCATCGATCCAATCTCTTGATGGGCCATCCTTATGGTGAGGACTTCCAATACGATGAGATGATGTTCACAGGCCCCGGCGAGAAAGGGCGCGCCGTGGCGGAGCATGTGGCGAACGCCAACACCTTCGGCGACAATCCGCCGAAGCCCGGCGAGGGGCCGACGCGGGAAGAACGGGAAGCTGGCTATTACGAGGCGGGCTTCTACGGGACGAGCCAGGATGGGAGCACGCTCGTGGCCGTCGTCACGGGCGATCGGGATCCCGGCTATGGCTCGACCTCCAAAATGCTCGCGGAGGCGGGACTGTGCGCGGTTCATGACGCCACCGTCGGCGGAGGCTTGTGGACGCCGGCGTCGGCGCTGGGGACGCCCCTCATCCAACGGCTGCAGGCAAAAGCGGGGCTAACCTTCACGGTGGAGACTTAAGGGGCGGGCCCACGGCATGGTTGGCCTGGCGCCGGCGCACACGGATCAACCGTCTTGTGGGGGCGGGGACAATCCGTGTTGTCGTGCGGCGCCAACCGCCATGGCTCGTATGAACCCCATGACAAACGCCAGCAACATTCCCGCGCGACGACAATGTCATTGGGCCGTCGGCATGATGCGGGCGGCCTGGGCTTGATGAGCCATGGGCATCAATCGCGGGCGCTCCGGCATGACCAGTCGCCAGACCACACCACGCCATGCGGCGCTGGGACGCGCGCGCCCCGTGCGGCTGGCGATGGCCTTGTGCGCCACCTGCTTTGGCGCCGGCGCCTGTTCGCTCGCTCCGGTGTATCAAGCGCCGGCCATGGTGGAGACACTCGCGAACGCCACGGCCTATGCCGCCGATGTAGCGCTGATCGCGCCCTATCCGGCCCTTGCTGACGCCCCGTGGTGGGAGACCATCGGCGGGCGCGAGTTGTCGGCTCTCGTTAATGAATTGGCCGTGAACAACCTGGATCTGGCGGCGGCGCGTCAGCGGATTGACCAAGCCCGGGCGTTGACGCGCCAAGCGACGGCGGCGCGCCTGCCCAACGCGGCCCTCTCCCTCGATGGCGGGGCGGCGAGAACGCAGAATTTCCGCGGCGAAACGCAATGGGATGAGGTCTACGCCTTAGGGCTGTCATCGTCCTGGAATGTGGACGTTTTCGGCGGTTTGCGCGGCGCGGAGATCGCCGCCCGGCTGCGCGCGGAGGTCAGCACCCTCTCCGAACATGCGTTGAACCAGCTTTTGATCGCGGAGTTGACCCGCTCATATGTCAACGCGTGGGCGCTGACGCAGCAAAGCGCCATCGCGGAACAATCCGCGGCGAGTTTCGCCGAAACGGTGGCGATCACCGAGGCGCGCTATGAAGCCGGTTCCGCACAGATTTCGGCGCTCGACGTGCAAATCGCCCGGCAAAACCGGGCGTCCGCCGCGGCGGCGATCCCCGAATTGCGCGCCTTGCTTGGCGTCCAAGAGCAGGCCATCGATGTGCTGCTGGCGCGACGGCTGGGCGCGACTGAACTCGCGTTGTCGCCGGCGCCCAACGCTGCCGACTTGCGCCCACTTGATCCAGGAACGCCGGCCGATGTGCTGCGCCGTCGGCCCGATGTGGCGGCGGCGGAACTCAACTACCGCGCCGCGCTCGCTGATGTGGGGGCCGCGCGCGCGCAACGCCTGCCCAGTCTCACGCTGACGGGCTCGATGTCGCGGCAAACCAATGACGCGTCCGACCTGTTTGATGCGGACGCCATGATCGCCAATCTCACCGCCGGCATCCTCGCGCCGCTCTTTCAAGGCGGGCGCCTCAAGGCGCAGGTCGAGGCGGCGGAGGCGGCGGCGCAGGAGTTGGCCTCCACCTATGCGCTCACCGCCTTGAGCGCCGTGGCCGATGTGGAAGGCGCGCTGTTGTTTGAACGCGCCTATGAGGAGCAACGCGCCCTGCGCCAGGTCTCCTTGGAGGCGGCGGAGCGATCCAACCAAATTGCGCGTGAACGCTACGCCAGCGGCCAGGTCAGCATTCTGACGGTTCTGGAGACCCAGCGGGCTCTGAACACGGCGCGCCAGGATCTCATACTGGCCGAGCAAGCCCGGCTGGAGGCGCGCATCGATCTGTACCTGGCGCTGGGCGGGGATTGGCGCGCCGACGGTCTGCCAGATGAGGATAAGCCATCATGATGGAACCGCGTTTAAGCGATGAGGACGCCGCAACGCCAACACAGCGGACATGGACCGGCTGGATCCAATTGGCGCTTGTGATCGCGGTCGTCTTGGTCACGCTGGTCCTCAATCGCGTGCTGTTGTCGGGTGGTGATGACGGACCAGCCATCACGCTATCGCCGGCGCCGCCCGCGGTGTCGGTGATCCATCCCGAGCTGACCTCGGCGACGATCACCGTTGTGGAAAGCGGCGTTGTGCGCACACGGGCTGATATTGCGATCACGCCGCAGGTGAGCGGACGCATTGTGGAGGTGGCGTCCAATCTCGCGACGGGCGGGGTGTTTTCGGCCAATCAAACGCTGTTCGTGATCGATCCCACCGACCTTGAACTCGCCGTTCAGCAAGCCGAGGCGGATCTGCAGACCGCGCAAAGCGCCCTGTTGTTGGAGGAGGCGGAAGGGGAAAGCGCCCGCCGCGAGTGGCGGCTGGTGAACGCCGCGGCGCCCGTTCCACCACTCGTTGCGCGCGAGCCGCAGATCGCGCAAGCCCGTGCGAGCGTCGCGGCGGCCCAGGCGCGCTTGAATGATGTGCGCACCGATCTTGGCCGCACCCGTTATGGGCTGCCGTTTGACGGGCGCGTGCTCTCCACCACCATTGAGCTGGGCCAGACGGTCGCGGCCAATCAGTCCTATGGCCGTGTTTACAATGTCGATGGGCTGGAAGTGTCGGTGTCTATTCCCGCCGAGGCGCTGAACGTGTTGCGGCCGGTGGTCAGCCGTCGCGCGAGCATCCGCGGCGTCAATGATCCATCAGGCCCCGGCGTGGCGGCGCGGGTTGCGCGGGTGAGCGCGGAACTGGATCCGCAAACGCGACTCGCCGGGTTAGTGCTAAGCTTCGATGAGACTCCGCTTTTGTTGCCGGGCGCCTTTGTGCGCGCGGACATTATGGGCGACCGCGTCGAGGAGGTCCTGCGGCTGCCGGCTGACGCCATCGGCGCCGGCGGCGTGGTGTGGGTGGTCGCCGACAGCGTGCTGCGCGCGCGTCGTCCAACCCTTGTCTCCCGCCAGGGTGCTTTCGTCATCGTGGAGGCGTTCGACGTTGCGGACGGTGTTGTGACCACCTTGCCGCCTGGCGCGCGCGAAGGCCTTAACGTCGTGGTTGCCGAGTCGCCGACAACCGAAGACGGCCAATGGGCGGCGGAGTGACGTTATGAAGGACAGCGGACAAAACGCCGGCGGGTTGTTGGCGTGGTTCGCCGGCAATCCGGTGACCGCCAATCTGCTGATGGCGTTCATGCTGGTGGGCGGCGCGCTCGTCGCCGGATCGATGAGGGCGCAGACTTTTCCCGATATTGACCCACGGCAAATCACGGTGAGCGTGCCCTATCGCGGAGCGACGCCGGAAGAGGTTGAAGACTCCATCACCCGGCGCGTGGAAGAGGCGCTCATCGGCATTGAGGGCGTGGCGCGCGTGCGCTCGGTGGCGTCGGAAAGCCTTGGCACAGTCCGTGTGGAGCTGAAGGACTTTGTGCGCGCCCAACGTGTGAAAGATGATGTGGAGACGGCCATCGGTCAAATCGCCGATTTTCCGCCGGCGGATGCGGAGCAACCCAGCATCGTCATCGCCGAAGCGGCGTCCGATGTGATGCGGCTGGCCGTTTATGGCGATCTGTCGGAGATGGACTTGCGCCATGCGGCGGAACGGATCGAAAGCGATTTGCTGCAGCTTGAGAACGTCAATCTCGTCAGCTTAGAGGGCGTGCGCGATCGCGAGATCTCCATCGAAATCGCCGAAGCCGCTTTGCGCCAATACGGATTGAGCTTTGACCGCGTCGCGAGCGCTGTACGGGCGGCGTCGGTGGATCTGTCCGGCGGATCCTTGCGCACCAGCGGCGGCGAAATTCTTCTACGCACAAATGAGGAGCGTAAAACGGGCGCGGCGTTCGCCGACATCGTCATCGCCAGCGATCCATCGGGGCGTCGGCTGCTCCTGGGTGACATCGCCACCATCACCGACGCCTTTGAAGACGATCGGATCATCAACACCTTTCGCGGCGATGCGGCCGTCTTCATCGAAATCGGTCGGTCGGACGACCAGGACGCGTTTGATGTGTCCCACGCGGTCTTGGGCCTGTTGAGCGGTTACACGCCGCCCAGCGGCGTCACCATAGAAGTGGTGAGCGATCAGACCATCGTCATCGCCGACCGGCTGAATCTGCTGGTGCGCAACGCCATCATGGGGCTGATGCTGGTGTTTGTGTTCCTCACCTTCACGCTGGACTTGCGGTTGGCGTTTTGGACGACGCTGGGCATTCCCATCGCGTTTTTGGGGGCCTTCCTCGCCTTTGGCCAGATCGTCGCCATCAGTATGCCCATGCTGTTTGGCTTAATCGTGGTGCTGGGCGTCGTGGTGGATGACGCGATTGTCGTGGGGGAGAACATCTACGAAGAACAGCAGCGGACGGGCAAAGCCATGGGCGGCGCCGTGTCAGGCGTGGCCGGCGTCGCATCGCCGGTCACCATCGGCGTGCTGACAACCGTTGCGGCGTTCGCGCCTTTGCTGTTTTCCACCGGGACCCTCGGGCAGCTCCTTTTCCCTGTACCCGTCGTGGTGATCGCCGTTCTCGCCGCGTCCTTAATCGAGGCGTTTTTCATCCTGCCGGCCCACCTCAGTCACGCGGGGGAATGGAGCGCAGGGCCCATGGCGCGCTTAAAAACGTGGGGACAATCCTTGCTTGCGGCGTTGCGCGATCGCCTGATCATGCCGGTGGTCATCGCCGCCGCTCGTATGCGGTATCTGACGGTGACCCTTGGCCTGGCCATGCTTGTCATCACGGGGACGCTGATCGCCGCCGGCGGCCTGCGGTTTGTGTTTTTCCCCGCCATCGAGGCGGATCAAGTCTCCGTCACGCTGGAAATGCGCGAAGGCACGGCGTTTGAACGCACCGAAGCGGCGATGGCGCTGATTGCCGCCGCGGCGATGGAGGCGGTGGGGGGAGCGGACTCACCACTCTATGAGAGCTTGTCGGTGACGATCGGTGGACAATTGGGCGGCGGTTTTGCTTTGGGCGGGGGAGCGGGCCGCACCCTGAGCGCCAATGTCGGGGAGGCGACGTTGGTCCTCGCGCCGGCCTCCGAACGCGCGGCGAGTTCGGAGGCGATCGCCGCCGCGTGGCGGGAGGCGGTGGGCGACGTTCCGGGCGCCAAGTCCATCTCTTTTGCGTCCTCCTTGGTGGGCGGCGGCGCGGATGTCACCCTGGACCTGGTGCACCCTGATGCCGACAAGCTCGCCATGGCCGTGGATCGCATCGCCGCGGCGCTGCGCGGCATGGAAGGCGTGGGGGAGATCGACAGCGGCCTTGACGGCGGCAAGCGGCAGTTGGAGTTCACGCTGACGCCCGCTGGTGCGGCGGCGGGCCTCACGACACAAGACATCGCACGCCAAGTGCGTCAGGCCTTTTTTGGCGAAGAGGTGCAGCGCATTCAGCGCGGTCGCGAAGAAGTGTTGGTTTATGTGCGCTATCCGGTTGAGGAACGTCGCAGCCTCTCGGATTTGGAGCGCATGCGCATCCGTTTGCCGGCGGGCGGCGAAGCGCCGCTCAGCGTGGTTGCGGATGTCAAGGAGGGGGTAAGCCTCACCACCATCAATCGCGTGGACGGCCGGCGCATCGTGACGCTGGAAGCCAATGTCGATGAAGCGGTGACGACGCCGACCCACGTCAACGCCGTCCTCGCCGAGCAGATTTTGCCGGATTTGGCGGCGCAGGATTCTCAGCTCCGTTATGCGTTTGAAGGGCAGTCCCGCAGTCAAACGGAAGATCTCAGCGCGTTGGCCCGCAACCTCTTGGTGTCGTTAGGCCTTATCTTTGTGCTGCTGGCCAGCGTGCTGCGATCTTACGTCAAGCCTTTGATCATCATGGCCGCCATACCCTTCGCCGCGATGAGCGCGGTGTGGGGCCACATGCTCATGGGCTATGACATGTCTTTTTTGTCGTTGTTTGGGGTCGTCGCGCTGACGGGGGTGATCATCAACGACAGCGTGGTTCTGCTGGACTACTACAATAAGGTCCGCGCTGCGCAGGGGATATCGGCGTTTGACGGCATCACCCAAGCGGTGCGGCGCCGGTTCCGCCCCATTTTGCTAACGACGCTCACGACCTTTCTGGGGCTGCTTCCGATGCTGGCGGAAACCAGCCTGCAGGCGCGTTTTCTCATCCCCATGGCGATCAGTCTCGGCTTCGGGATCCTCTTCGCCGGATTCCTGATCCTGCCGCTGGTGCCGGCTTTGGTGATGATCGCGGAGGATATCGCCGAACTTCCCAACCGTTTGCGCCGTCCACGGCGAAGTTTCACCCCGCGGGTCGCGCCTTGACGGTGGCGGCCGCTCAAACCTCCGTGCGACACGCGTCCAAGCCGGGCGGCGGCCACACAGACGCAAGAGACATGGTGTCATGACGCCATGTTTTGGAATGGCCGGGGTCGTGGGGCGTGTTGCGCCAGCATACGCGATGCTCCCAAGCGGGGCTCGGGGACGCCGGCTGACGGCTCCACCGCGTCGGGCGCTGACGCAGCGCCCCAGGATGCGCGGCTCTCCGGCCGCGAGCGGGGGTGGCCGGGCGCCGTCGAGAGTTGAAGAGGACTTCCGCCCAGGAGATGGATTGTGAGCGTCCAACGCCTGCTTGTTGTCGATGACGACTTTGACATTCGCGACAGCCTCGCCCGTTACTTCACCCGCGAAGGATTTCGGGTCGATGCGGCGGCGGACGCCGCGGCGGCGCGGCGGTTTATCCAGGCCGATCCGCCGGATCTGATCCTACTCGACATCATGATGCCGGGCGAAGATGGCCTGAGCCTCTGCCGGGATGTGGCGGAGCTGAAAGCGATTCCGGTCATCTTTTTGAGTGCGCGCACAAGCGAAGCTGATCGCATTCGAGGGCTGGAGATCGGAGCGGATGACTATGTTTGTAAGCCATTCAATCCCCGCGAACTCCTGGCTCGGGTGCGTGTTGCGCTGCGTCGGCGGGGGGCGGCGGATCGCATCGACGCGCCGACCACAGAGACGCGCAGTTACAGCTTTGATCGCTGGATCTTGGACGCCAGTCGTCGACGACTGACACGCGACGACAATGTCATCTTCCCGTTGAGCACCAGCGAATACCAGTTGTTGATGGCGTTCATCCAACGCCCGCAATTGGTGTTGTCGCGGGAGCGGTTGTTGGAGCTTACCCGGACCGATGGCGCGGAGGTGTTTGACCGCAGCATCGATAGCCAAATCAGCCGGTTTCGGCGCAAGCTCGAGCGTGATCCGCGGTCGCCCCAATTGATCACGACTGTACGCGGCGGCGGGTATGTTTTCACGCCGGAGGTGCGGGCTTTGTGATCGACAAACCGTGGAACACGCTGACCGGGCGCATGATATTGGTCATCACCACAGCGCTCGTGCTGGCCATCACCATTGCTTTGGTCATTTTGCAGCTCCGATTTGACACGGTGTTCCTCGAGAGCATCCGAAGCGTTCAAGCCGCCTATGCGGCGGATGCCGTACGGCAATTGCGTCGCGCCAGTGATGGGGCCGACGGCGAGCCCCGCTTGACCTTCAATGCATCCATTATCGGGCTGTGGACCACCCCTCAGCCCAACCCGCCCCCCCACGCGAGCCGGGACCCCCAAATAGAGGATGCGGTTGTGCGCAAGGCCGGCCAGGCGTCTGACGCGTTGCTTAGGGATTGGACGATCGAGCCGAGCCGCTTGATTGAAGCGAGCCTTCCAGAAGGCCGTTCCTTCGCCATGAGAGGACAGTCGTTAATCGTGCTGCATGTCGCTCTCCAAGTGGAGGAGGGCGCATGGGTGAATTTCCTGGTTCAGCCGCGACCGCGATTGTGGCCGCCCTCACGCCCGATCGTGGTGTTCTTGATCATCTCTCTTGTGATCGTGGCGATCGCGTCCAGTTTGGTGGCCCGCCGGATCGCGGAGCCGTTTCGCGCACTGACATCGGCCTCGCAACGTTTGGCCGAGGGCCATGAGCACGACCCCATCCCGGTCTATGGCCCCACCGATGTGCGCCGGGCCCAAACCGCGTTCAACATCATGGGCGCGCGGTTGCACGCGAAGGTGCTCAGTCAAAAAGCGCTTCTGGCCGCCATCGGCCATGATTTGCGCACGCCGCTGACGGCTCTGCGCGTACGCGCGGAACTGCTGGCGGACGCGGGGGATAGGGAACGCATCACGCGCACGCTGAAGGAGTTGGAGCGCCTCACTGAAGCGGCTTTGGAGGCGGCCTCCGACACGATCGTGGAAGAGCCCGCTCAGCCCGTCGATATTGCGGGTTTGGCCTACGCCGTGTGCCATGACCTCGCCGATCTGGGGCAGCCGGTCAGGTTCGACGAAACCGACGATACGCCGATTGTTGAGGGCTGGCCGGACGAACTGGGCAGGGCGCTGCGCAATATCGTGGAAAACGCTGTGCGCTATGGCGAACGGGCGCATGTGCGTTTGGAGACGGCAGAGGGCCGCTGCGCCATCATAGTCACCGATGACGGGCCGGGTATTCCGCAAGCGGATCAGGCGCGTGTGTTTGAGCCGCTGGTGCGACTTGAGGGATCGCGCAACCGCGCAACGGGCGGGCATGGGCTTGGGTTGCATATCGCGCGCAACACGGCGCTCGCGCATCGTGGGGACATTCATCTGCGCAATCGTGATGAAGGCGGGCTGGAGGTCAGGATTGATCTACCCTTAAGGGCTTAGCATCCCTTGGCCGTCCGCTGGCGACGGCGGCGCATGCGCCACGATCGGCGTCTCCAATGTGGGGCGCTCTGCTACGCTCATCACGCGCGCGTCAGCGCCTCACATCAACGCGGTATCCCATCACGCCGCGTGCGCGGCCGTTGCGCGGCCCCCGATCGCGCAGCCAGTTTTTATGTAACCATGGCGTTGCTTCTGATGGAAGGCGGATCTGG
>CAZGCB010000093.1:0-10652 GCA_964524065.1 uncultured Caulobacterales bacterium
ACTGCGCTTCGGCGAGGCTGGCGTCCAAATCCGCACGCATGGCCGGCAGCGCCACCGTCACCGCCGAGCCGTCGATGAACGCCATGGACGAGGCCGCGACCGCCGAAGCGAGGATCAGCGGGCGCGCTGTTTCAGGGCACGGCGCGGCGCCGGAGACGCTCTGGGCTGTCCCTTCGCCGCAGGGCGCGCGCAGCACTTGGGACATGGCGGACCTTCCTGACGGTTAGGGGCGTCCGCTGTGCTTAGGCGGGTCGGAGGATTGGCGCAATCCGCCGGGAAAGACTGAGGGAAACTTAACGGCGATGTGGTGGGGTCCGCCAGCTTGGAAGAGGGCGCGATGGCGGACGAAGCAGAACAGACGGACGGCGCTGACGGCGAAGGCGAGGACGAGGGCGCCGCCAAAGGCGGCGGCAAAAAGAAACTCATCCTTCTCATCGCGTTACCGGTGGTCGTGCTGCTGCTAGCGGGCGCGGCGGCCTTTTTGCTGCTGGGCGGCTCCAAGGACGCCGAGGCCAGCTCCGAGGCCTATGCCGAGGAGGGCGAGGGCGGCGAAGGGGGCGGCGAGGCCAAGGAGGGTGAGGGCGGTGAAAAGTCCGGTGCAAAAGGCGACGAGCCTTATGACGCCCACGCCCCGGCCAGCGACATCACCTTTTATCAGTTGCCGGACGTGCTGGTGAACATTCAGTCCGCCGACGGCAAGCCGCGCTATCTCAAGCTGTCGCTCACGCTGGAGCTGAACAATCCTGAGCTGGTCGCCATGATCGAACCGGCCATGCCGCGCGTCATGGATCGCTTCCAGGCCTTTCTGCGCGAGCTGCGGGTGGAGGATTTGTCCGGCTCCCAGGGCAGCTATCGCCTGCGGCTGGAATTGTTGCGGCGGATCAATCTCGCCGTCGCCCCGGCGCAGGTGCGCGCCGTTCTCATTGAAGAAATGCTGGTGCAATAGGGCCCGTCCATGATTGACGATCCCGAAGACGACGACGACTCCGGCTCCCTCGACGATCAAGAGGCCCTCGCCGCCGAATGGGAGGCGATGGCCGAGGAGATGGAGAACGCCGAGGACGGCGCTGATGAGCTGTCCGCCGAGTGGGAATCCATGATCGGCGACGATCTCATGAGCGAGGACGCTCTGGGCGGCGGGCGCACCGTCGGCGCCGAACGCATCCTCAATCAAGAGGAGATTGACGGCCTTCTCGGTTTTGATGTCGGTGATGATGACGGGTCTGAGCGTTCCGGCATCCGCGCGATCATCAATTCCGCGCTCGTCTCCTATGAGCGTCTGCCCATGCTGGAGATCGTCTTTGACCGCCTGGTGCGGTTGATGACCACCAGCTTGCGCAATTTCACATCCGACAATGTGGAGGTGTCGCTGGACAACATCTCCTCCATTCGCTTCGGCGACTATCTGAACTCCATCCCGCTGCCGGCGATTTTGGCGGTGTTCCGCGCCGAGCAGCTGGACAATTACGGCCTGCTCACTGTCGATTCCAATTTGATCTACTCGATTGTCGATGTGCTGCTGGGCGGGCGGCGCGGCACCTCCGCCATGCGCATTGAGGGCCGGCCCTACACCACCATTGAGCGCATGCTGGTCCAGCGCATGATCGAAGTGATCCTGGTGGACGCCAAATCCGCCTTCGAGCCGCTGACGGACGTGGATTTCAACCTCGATCGCATCGAGACCAATCCGCGTTTCGCCGCCATCGCCCGTCCCGCCAACGCCGCCATCCTGGTGAAGCTGCGCATCGATATGGAAGATCGCGGCGGACGCGTGGAGCTGATGCTGCCTTACGCGACGCTGGAGCCCATCCGCAAAAAGTTGCTGCAGCAATTCATGGGCGAGAAATTCGGCCGGGACAATATTTGGGAAAGCCACCTCGCCACCGAGCTTTGGACCACGGGCATGGATGTCCAAGTGGTGCTCGATGAGCTGGATTTGCCCTTGCAAAACATCATGAAGCTGCAGGTGGGCGACACCGTCATGCTCAACGCCACGCCCGACAGCCTGGTGCAGCTCAAATGCGGCGCCATCCCGTTGACCCAAGCGCGTGTCGGGCGCCTCGGCCACAAAATCGCGGTGCGTTTGGAGGGCCCCCTGTCGCCCGCCAGCAAAACCGCCCTCATAGGAGCGGCGTGACATGCTGAGCCCGGATTGGAGCTGGAGCGGTTTGGCGCTGGAGGGTGCGCTGGCGGTGCTGCTGGTGGTGGTGGCGGTGCTGGGGTGGCGCTTGGATCGGCGTTTGTCGGCGCTGCGCTCCGGCGCCGATGGCGTGCGCACGGCGGTGGAGGAATTGAACGCCGCCACGGCGCGCGCTGAGACGGCCATTCGTTTGCTGCAGGACATGCGCGCGGGCGTCATGAGCGGGACCGTCACGTCTCCCGCCGACACCGCGCGCCTTGTTGAGGAGCGGGGCGGAGCGGCCCGATCGGTCCGGGGGCGGGCAGGATGAGCTGCCGGCCCTCGCACCCTCATGCAGCGCAAAACACGCGTTCGGTGTCTGAGCGTGGCTCGTCGGCGGGTGTGGGCGCCAGCCTGCGTCTGTTTGCGTTGTGCGCGGTGGTGGCCGGCGGCGTCGCCCTGTTGAAGGGCGCGGGCTTGATTGACGGCGCCGTGAGCCTGTGGGAGAGCCCCGCCATAGCCGCCCCCGCAGAGCCGGTGCGCGACGCGGCCACGGCCTCCGGCGATGGGGCTGAGGCGGCCGAAGCGGACGAAGCCGCTCCACAAACAGCCCCTGCTGAAAGCTGTCCGGCGGTGAGTTTGGCCGATCGTTCCGGCCTCACCCATGCCGAGCTGCGGGTGCTGGAAAGCCTCTCCCAACGGCGCCGGGCGCTGGAGGCGCGCGAGGCCGAGCTCGACAGCCAGACCGCCTTGTTGCAAGCCGCCGAAGCGCGCATCGAAGCGCGCGTCGCGGAGATCAAGGATTTGCGCACCGAGGTGGAGCGTCTGTTGGGCCAACTGGACGTGGCCGAGCAAGAGCAGGTGGAGAGCCTCGTCACACTCTATTCCACCATGAAGGCCAAGGATGCGGCCCGCATCCTGCCGGGGCTGTCATCGGATGTGCGCCTGGCCGTGGCGGCGCAGATGGATGAACGCGCGTTGTCCAGCATTCTGGCCGCCATGGCCCAGGACGAGGCTGTGGCGCTGACGATGCTGCTCGCCCGCCGCCATGACATCCCCGACACCTTGGACGCCAGCCTCGGTCAAGACTGAATGCGGATGGCGCCGTGAGGCCGGTGAGGATGGCGGCGCCCGGCGCCTTTTGCCCGGCAAGGATGCACCGCCCGGCGCGCTTGACCCGCCATCTCGCCTGGTCCCTTGCGCTTAAGCATCGTTTTTACAGGGGTTTACGCCCCCCGCATCGCTGGCAAAGCCGTTGCAAGGTCACCGGAACGGGCCCCCTCGCGGCGGAGACACAGATGGACAACGCTTTGGTGATCGGCCTGTCGCGCCAGCTGGTGCTGCGGCGCGCCCTCGACATCACCGCGAACAACATCGCCAACATGAACACCGCCGGCTTTAAGCTCGACAGCGCGGTCATGGCTGAGCAACGCTCGCGCGAGGCCTATCACGCTCATGGCCCGCGCGATGTGGGCTTTGTCCACAGCCCGCATGTGCTGCGGGATTTCTCCAGCGGCGCCATCAGCAAAACCGGACGCGATCTGGACTTCGCCCTCGACGGCGGCGGTTTTTTCACAGTGTTCGATGGCGACACCGCGCTCTATACCCGCGATGGGCGCTTCACCCGCGACACTGAAGGGCGCTTGGTGACTCAGACGGGCCTCGCCGTGCTCGATGATCAGGATGAGGAAATCGTGCTGCCCGATGGCGGGGCGGTGGATGTCGGCCTGAACGGCGCCATCTCCGTGGACGGTCAACCGGTCGCCCAGCTCGGCTTGGTGCGGTTCGCCGACAACAGCCAGCTGGTGAAAAACGGCGAGGGTTTGTTTGAGAACCAAGGCCCCGCGCCCCTGCGCGAGGAGGCGGTGGTGGTCCGCCAGGGCGCGTTGGAAAGCTCCAACGTCAATGGCGTGCAGGAAATCACCCGGCTGATCGAAATCCAGCGCAGCTATGAGTCCGTCTCGCGCATGATCTCCAATGTGGAGGAGTTGCGCCGTCGCGCCATTGAGCGGCTCGGCCGCGCCGCTTAACCCCGCTTTTGCTTCGGAGCTTTCGCCCATGCGTTCATTAAGCACCGCCGCCACCGGCATGCTCGCTCAGCAGCTGAATGTGGAGGTGATTTCCAACAACATCGCCAACATGAACACGGTGGGCTTCAAACGCCAGCGGGCCGAGTTCCAGGACCTGATGTACCAAAGCACCGAAGCGGTGGGGGCCGCTTCCGCCGCCAATGGCGCTATCGTGCCCGCCGGCGTGCAGGTGGGCTTGGGCGTGAAAGCCGCCTCGGTCTATCGCATTGAGACGCAGGGGAACCTTACCCAGACGGACAATCCCTTCGACATCGCCATTGAAGGGGCAGGGTATTTTGTCGTGCGCCTGCCATCGGGTGAGGACGCCTACACCCGCGCGGGCAATTTCGCGCTCAGCCCCACCGGCGATTTGGTCACGGAGAACGGCTTTTTGGTGCAGCCGGGCATCACGCTGCCCAACAATCGCGTGCGGGTGAACATCAATGACGTGGGACAAGTCGAGGTCTTTCAAGACGGCCAGGCCGCAGGCCAGGTGCTCGGGCAACTGACCCTCGCGCGTTTTATGAATGTGGCGGGGTTGGAGGCGCGCGGCGACAATCTGTTTTTGGAAACGGCCGCATCGGGACCTCCGGTGAACGGGGCGCCGGGCGATTTGGGCTTCGGCTCGGTGCAGCAGAACTTTGTCGAGACCTCCAACGTGAATTCCGTGCAGGAGATCACCGCTTTGATCTCGGCCCAACGGGCCTATGAGATGAACGGGAAGGTGATCACGGCTTCGGACGAAATGATGTCGGCGGCCAACAATGTTCGGTGATGGCGTACAAGCGCGGCTAGCGCGCATGGCGGCTGTTCTGGGCAACGGGTTGCAACTCGCTTTGTTCGGCGTGCTGTTCGTTTTGGCTGCGGCGTCCGCCGCCCGCGCCGAGCCGTTGGTGGTGCGCGACACCATTGTTGTCGCCGGCGATGTGGTGCGGCTGGGCGATGTGTTCCGCATCGATGACGCCCAGCGCGCGGCCCAGCCCGTGGCCAAGGCGCCCGCGCCCGGCCGCAGCGTCGCCATCACGCCGCGCTGGTTGGCCGAGACCTTGGCGCGTCAAGGCGTGGCATGGACGCCCGCGCCCCATCTCAAACGCATCACCGTGACCCGCGAGGCGCAAGTGGTGCCCGCCGCGCAGCTGGAGCGCCTCATCGTCGAGGCGTTAGAGGCGCGGGCGGCGGCGCGCGGCGGCCTGTCCGCCCCTGCCCGGCGCTGGCTGGTGACGCTGGCGGATCCGCGGGATCGGTTTGCGCCGCTGGACGCTTCGCTCGCGCCGGTGGTGGACAGCCTACACTATGACCCGCGCAGCCGCCGCTTTGAGGCTGCGATCCAACTGACGGCGGACGCGGAACCCGTGCGAGTCACGGGGCAGGGCGAGCCGGCGGTGGCGCTGGTGAGCGCGGCTCGCGCCGTGCCCCGCGGCGCCCGATTGCAGGCGCAGGCGCTGACTTTGGCCTATGTGCCGCAGAGCCGCGCGCCCGCCGACGCGTTGCAACGTCTGGAGGAAGCGGCGGGCCAAGCGGCGCGGCGCGCGCTGCGTCCCGGTGATGTGGTGCGGGCCGTCGATGTGGAGGCCCCGGCCGCCATTCTGCGTGGCGAGATGGCGACCCTGAGCTTCCAGAAGGGGCGTCTGACATTGACCGTCCGCGCCCGCGCGCAGGAAACCGCGCCCGTCGGCGCGCTCGCGCGCTTTTACAATCTGCAGTCCAACCGCGTCATCGAGGCTCAGGTGACTGGGCCCGGCGCTGCGAGGGTGTCGCCATGAAACCGCCGATCGCGACCGCCAATCTGAAACGCGCAACGGTTCTCCTCCTCGCCAGCCTCCTCGCTGCGGGGTGCGCGGGGACCCGTCAGCGCTTAGCCGAAGTGGGCAAGCCGCCGGCCATGGCGCCGATGCAGGACCCCGCGGCGCTCTATGCCAACCAGCCTGTACTGTGGCCCGTGGCGACGGCCGCCGCCGCCGGACCCCAGGCGCCGGCCTCGCTGTGGCAAACCGGGGCACGCACGTTTTTCGGGGATCCGCGCGCCTCCAAAGTGGGGGATATCCTCACCATCAGCATCAACATCGATGATCAGGCCAGCTTCTCCAACGCCACCTCGCGCTCGCGCACCAGCGAAGAGGGCCGCACGGTGAACTCCTTCCTCGGCCTCAACAACGCGTTGCTGGGCCGGTTGCTGCCCGGCGGCGCCGACACCACGAATTTGGTGGACGCGGCGTCGAACTCGCAGTTCAGCGGCGATGGCGCCGTGGATCGCTCCGAAAGCTTGGAGCTGACCATTGCGGCGGTCGTGACCCAGCTCTTGCCCAACGGCAATCTGGTGGTGGCTGGCCGCCAGGAGGTGCGCGTTAACCACGAATTGCGCGAACTGACGGTCACGGGCGTGGTGCGGCCGATGGATATTACGGCGGCCAACACCATCCCCCACGACAAAATCGCGGAGGCGCGCATCTCCTATGGCGGACGCGGCACGGTGTCCAACGTCCAACGCCCGCCGGCGGGCCAGCAGGTGATGGAGATTCTCCTGCCGTTCTAGCGCGGTGTGGCTGGGCGGCGCGTTGACGCCGCCGCCCAGCCATCGCGGCGCTAGAGAACTTCGAGCACCTGCGCCACCAGCGGGTGCCTGACGATATCGCGGCGATCCAGACGCACGACGCGCGCGCCTTCGACCGATTTCAGTTTTTCCGCCACCAGCTTCAGGCCCGACTGACCGTCGGCCAGGTCGCTTTGATGCGGATCGCCCGTAATGACCATGGTGGAGTGCCACCCCATGCGCGTCAGCAGCATTTTCAGCTGGCCATAGGTGCAGTTCTGCGCCTCATCCACCACCACAAAGGCGTTGTTCAGCGTGCGCCCGCGCATATAGCCCACCGGCGCGATCTCAATCACGCCCTCGGCCAGCAAGGCCTTGAGTTTCTTGGCGGACATGCGCTCTTGCAGCGCGTCATAGAGCGGCCGCAGGTAAGGCGCGAGCTTGTCCTCCATCCCGCCAGGCAGAAAACCGATGGACTCGCCTGCCTCAATGGCTGGGCGCGACAACACGATGCGGCTCACGTGACCGGCGTCGAGCGCCTCCACCGCTTTGGCGACCGCGAGGAAGGTTTTGCCCGTGCCCGCCGGCCCGACAGCGCCCACCAGGCCAAACGCGTCAATGGCTTCCAACAAGCGTTTTTGACCGGGCGTGCGCGGGGTGAGGTTTTTGACATATTTCGGCGTGCTGCCAGGGGCGAGCGCGGTGACGCCGCGCGATCCGCTTGGATCGTCAGCGTCTTCTGGGCGCCATGCCCGCTCCACGGGGTAGAGCTTGGTCACCGTGCCGGTGCTCATGGGAACCTCTTGAGCACGAAGCTCTTGGGCCCGACGGCGCGCGTTACGTTTGGACATGGGCAGCCTCCATAGACGAACCGCGGACCGATGGAGCGGACCGCGGTTTGGGGATGGGGTCTTTCAGGGGAGAGGAGGGCATGCGCGCCGCCGGGCGGCGCGGTGGGGCAGGGTAGTTGATGACACGCTCCAAGGGAGCGTAGACGCCATCCCACGAGCCATCCTCCATCAGCATCATCATCAACGCACACGAAACGCGCTATGACAATGAGCATGTGGATAATCTGTGAATGGTTAACGAATCTTAACCAGGGTTGATTTTTTCCTTATCCACGCAGTGGAGGTTAGGAGACCGTTTATGACTCTGTATCGCTTGGGCGATGATGCGCCGAAAGTCCCGCAGAATCAGGCGTTTTGGGTGGCGCCGGACGCGACCGTGCTGGGCAAGGTTGAGCTCAAAGAAAACGCCAGCGTCTGGTTCGGTGCCGTGCTGCGTGGGGATAATGAGTGGATCACCGTGGGAGAACGCTCCAACGTCCAGGATGGTGCCATTCTGCACACCGACCCGGGGGCTCCTCTCACGCTGGGCGTCGGGGTGACCGTGGGGCATCGCGCTATGCTGCATGGCTGCACGGTGGGTGACAATTCGCTGATCGGCATTGGCGCCACGGTGCTCAATCGCGCGCGCATCGGGAAAAACTGCCTCATCGGCGCCCATGCGCTCGTGACCGAAGGCAAAGAGATTCCCGATAACTCCATGGTCCTTGGCGCCCCGGCCAAGGTGACGAAAACCCTGGGCGAGGACATGGAAGGCCTGTTACGCGCCAGTGCGGAGGTCTATGTCCAAAACTGGAAGCGTTACGCCGCCGGATTCGCGCCATTGTAAGCCGGTGCGGCTTAGGGTGCGTGTGCATCCGCCGCGGCGTCGGCATGAGGCGCCACAGCGCAAGGGATCGACATGGACGTCATGCGCGCGCGCCAGCCTTTTTTCGGCTCCCTCCCACCGGTGGTGGTGTTGCTGACTTGCGCCATCGCACTGGTGAGCGGCGCCGCCCTCGTTATCGGACCGTGGGCGAATGAGGCGCTGGTGAGCGCGGTGGCGGTGGTCAGCGGACCCATGCCGCCCTTTCGCCCATTGGGGGAGGCGGCGCCGCTCGTGCTGCATGTCTTCGCCCATGGCGGCTGGCTGCATCTGATTTTGAACCTCGTTGCGCTGTTGGCGTTCGGCACGGCCGTAGCCCGGCGCTTCGGCCACGGCTTGGCGGGGAGCGTCAGCTTTCTGGCGGTGTTTTTCATCGCCGGCATGGCCGGAGCGTTGGCGGAGCTGGCCTACCAGCAAGCCTTTGGACCGCCGGGCGTGAGCGTGTTGATCGTCGGCGCCTCCACCGGCGTCTCCGGTTTGGTGGCCGGGGCGGTATATGTGCTGCGGGGCGGCTATTATCGCGAGCTGCCCAAAACATGGTCGCCGCGCTATTGGGCGCCGCTGACCCCCTGGGTGATCGCCAATGTTCTCATCGGGCTCACGGGGTTCATGGCGCCGGAGGGCGGCGGCGTCGCTTGGATGGGACATCTGGGCGGGCTGATCGCTGGGGCTGTGTGCTTCCCGTTAATTGACGCCTACGCCCAGCGCCATCGGCCCTTTTTTCCGTAGGGCCGTGCTTACTGCAGCACGCGCACCGCATGGCGCAGCACCGGCATCTCCATCTCCATCGCCGCCCGACCCAATCCGATCAGCTCGTCGGCTTTAGCGAAGTCCAAAAGGCCGATATGGCCGATTTTGGGGATCACGAACACGTCCGGCGGATCGCCCGCCATGCGGGAGCGGCCGAGCCGATCCATAATTAGGTTCAAGGAGGCCAGCATCACGGTGCCGAGGCCGGGCGTGCCCTTGGCGGTGCCGAACAGTTGGCTCATCACCATGCGTTCGGGACGGATTTTGTTGAGCGTCAGCGCGGTGGTCAACAATTCGCCGTCTTCGCTGCGTTCAATCTCTTCGGGACTTGAGAGAATAGAGCCGTAGGAATCGCCATTCATACTCACCGCAATCACCAGGCGCGCGCCCAAAGCTCGGCAGACCGACACCGGCACCGGGTTCACCAGCGCGCCGTCAATCAGCCAGCGCCCTTCATGTTTGATGGGCGTGAAGGCGCCGGGCAGGGCGTAGGAGGCGCGGATGGCCGGCACCAGCGGGCCGTTGCGCAGCCAGGCTTCATGGCCGGTCGCCAGTTCCGCCGCGACGGCGATGAATGGCTTGGGCAAATTTTCGATGCGGATGTCGCCGAGATGCTCGTCCATTTTTTTCGCCAAACGCTCGCCAGCCAGCAGTCCGCCGCCCGACAGGCGCAAATCCAAGTAGCCCAACAAACGGCGGCGGTTGAGCCCCGTGGCCCACTCCTTCAGCGTGTCCAGCTTGCCGGCCAAATAAGCGCCGCCCACCAGCGCGCCGATGGAGGAGCCCACCACGATGTCCGGTTCGATCCCGGCTTCGCACAGCGCTTCGATAACGCCGATATGCGCCCAGCCGCGGGCGACGCCGCCGCCCAAAGCCAAGCCAATGCGCGGACGGGGCCGGTGTGCGGGAAGATCGTTCGCCATGGCGTTGTCTCGATATCTTTCATGATAGAAGGCCGTGGAGGTTCAGCGTCTGCCGATGCTGTGACCTGCAGACCGCTGCATATGACGGTCAGTCTTTACCCTGCTTCGTCCCGCGCGTCGCGTTTGTGCGGGCCCAAGCGTGCGACGAAGCAGGGGATAAAGGCGTAACTATCCGGCGATAAATGCGCGGATGTGGGTTGGCTGAGTAATCTTCCACACCGAGATCTTGACTCGCGCGTGCGATCTTCATATTCTGTTAAACCCGCGTTCTTTAAGACGTGTGCAGCCGCTCGTGCAGATGGGCGGCTGTTTGCGTCTCCGCGCGGGGGCGAATTTCTAAAGCTGCGACTGACGCAAAGTCCAGCTGTGGAAATTGTCAAAAAAGCGCGGAATTGGCGTTTGACATGGCGAAAGCCGGGATTTATACCCCGGTCTCCCTCGCGGCGGGCAAGCAAGTCTGAAGCGAAAAGGGGGTGGGATCCAAGTGGATCTTGGCTGTTTGACATTGTGATGATGAGGAAGAGAAACGCAGGCGGCGGCGTCCTTGC
>CAZGCB010000094.1:0-10615 GCA_964524065.1 uncultured Caulobacterales bacterium
CCCCACTGGCGTCGGCAAGACCGAGATCGCCCGCCGTCTCGCCAAGCTGGCCCAAGCCCCCTTCATCAAGGTGGAGGCCACCAAATTCACCGAAGTCGGCTATGTCGGGCGCGATGTGGAACAAATCATGCGCGACCTGGTGGAGGTCGCCATAACCAAGGTCCGCGAGCGCAAGCGGGCCGAAGTCCGCGCCAAGGCGCACAAAACCGCCGAAGAGCGGGTGCTAAACGCGCTCGTCGGCCCCGGCGCCTCTGCGGGCACGCGCGACAGCTTCCGCCGCAAGCTGCGCGATGGCGAGCTGGACGACAAAGAAATCGAAATCGATATGGCCGATATGGGCTCGCCCTTTCAGGGCATGGAGTTGCCCGGCATGCCGGGCGCCAGCGTCGGGATGCTGAACCTCAATGATTTGTTCGGCAAAGGCTTTGGCGGGCGCACAAAGCGCATCCGCACGACGGTGTCGGAGGCCTATGAGCCTTTGATCAACGAAGAATCCGACAAGCTCCTGGATGATGATCAAATCACCACGGAAGCCATAGAGCTGGCCGAGAACGACGGCATCGTCTTCCTCGATGAGATCGACAAAATCACCGTGCGCTCCGAACGCAGCGGCGGGGATGTCAGCCGCGAAGGCGTGCAGCGCGATTTGTTGCCGCTGATCGAAGGCACCACCGTCGCCACGAAATATGGCGCGGCCAAAAGCGATCATGTGCTGTTCATCGCCTCCGGCGCGTTTCACGTCGCCAAGCCCGCCGATTTGCTGCCGGAGCTGCAAGGGCGCCTCCCCATCCGGGTGGAGCTGAACTCCCTCGGCCAAGAGGAATTCCGCCGTATCCTGACCGAGCCTGAAGCCAGTCTCGTCACGCAATATGTGGCGTTGATGGAGACCGAAGGCCTCACCCTGTCCTTCACCGACGACGCCGTGGATGAAATCGCCCGCATCGCCACGGAGGTGAACACGCGGGTGGAGAATATCGGCGCGCGCCGGCTGCAGACCATCATGGAGCGGCTGCTCGACGACGTCTCCTTCAGCGCCTCAGATCGCTCCGGCGAAGCGATGACCATCGACGCCGCTTATGTGCGCGAGCAGGTGGAGCATCTCGCCGCGGATGCCGATCTCAGCAAGTTCATCCTGTAAGCGGGGCCCACACCCTGAAGGCGACAAGCCTCCAGAAGCCAAAAAACTGAACGCCATTCGCAAAATGAACGCCGTTCACTATATCCGCTCGAAGACGAGAGGATTCACGCGATATGGCTTCCAGCGAACACGTTTATGTTTCCATCACAGGCTTACAGCTCAAGCGGCTCTGGCACGCGCCGCGCTTTTGGAGCCTCTCAGTTCCAGCCATGGTTCAAGCGCAATCGGCGCCCGGCAATCTTGGCGCCGCCACGCAAACCATAGAAGGCGTCCACCACACGCGGTCTGTCTGGGTGAACCGCGAGGCGGCGCTCGCTTATGCCCATTCCGGCGCACACGCCAAAGCGATGGCGGCCTTTGACGATATGGCCACAGGGGTGGTGTTCGGCTTCGAAACCCACCGCGACGCCATCCCCGATTGGCCGGAGTTGCACGCGCAGTGGCGCGAAAGGCAAAATGCCGCTAGTGCGTCGCGCTGAGCCATTCAGCAGGACAGGATGACCCGCTTTCCGGCTCTGCCACACCCCGATTGGACTGACACGCTGGCGACGCTGCATCGCTGGACGCAAATTGTCGGCAAGACCCGCGTCGCCAAGGCGCCCTGGCTGAATCACTCCTGGCACGTGCCGCTCTATGTGACGGCGCGGGGCCTCACCACCTCGCTCATCCCATCAGGGGAGCGAACGTTTCAGTTTGACTTCGACTTCCTCGCGCATGTGTTGCGACTGCAGACCGATGACGGCCAGACCAAGGAGCTGCCTCTCGCGCCCATGAGTGTGGCCGACTTCTGGAGCCACGTGCATGAGATGCTGTCCTCCACGGCGATCGACTGCACCATCAATCCGAACCCGAATGAAATCGCCGACGCCATTCCGTTTCCGGACGACACCACCCATGCCAGCTATGATCGCGGCCATGTCGAAGCGCTCTGGCGCGCCTTGCTGGCGACCGATCGGGTGTTCAAAACCTTCCAGACCGGCTTTCTCGGCAAACAAAGCCCGGTGCATTTTTTCTGGGGCTCTTTCGATTTGGCGGTGACGCGTTTTTCAGGCCGGCCGGCGCCGCTGCATCCCGGCGGCTTCCCCGCACTGCCAGACACGATCACACGCGAAGCCTATTCGCATGAGGTGGCTTCCGCCGGTTTTTGGCCAGGCGGACCAGATCAAGAGCCGATCTATTTCGCCTACGCCTATCCGGAGCCTAACGGCTTCCGCGACGCCGCTGTGCAGCCGCAAGGCGCGAGCTGGCATGAGGGGTTGTCGGAATTCGTCTTGCCCTATGAAGCGGTGCGCAGCGCCCCCGATCCTGAGCAAGCGCTGCTGGCTTTCCTGCAATCGACTTATGACGCCGCGGCCGATGCAGCGGGTTGGGATCGCGGTTCGCTTGACTGCCCCATCGGCCAGCCTGCGGCCCTGCGCCCCATTCGTACGCCCTAGGGCCGGGCGTCAGATCCGACGCACCAAGCGCTAACGCTCCGGCTCATCATCGCGGCGCGGTAAGCTGGGAAACGGCTTTGCCGGCGAGGGGCCGGAGCGATCATTATCCGTCGCCACCTGCGGCGGCTCAAATTGCGGCAAATCCACCTCCGGCAAGTCCACCGATGGCGGCGGTGCGGGACGCGGCGGCTCATAGGTCGCCTCCACTTCGCGCGGCGGCTCCGCTGGGCCGGACACACGCTGCGGCGCCCGCTCGCTACGGCTTTCATCGATCATCGCATCGATGCGCGACATCAGCTCCGAGCCGGATACGCCGCTGCTGGCGCCACCCAACGAGATGAACACCTTCTGGCCCGGCTCAGGATTGTTCAGCGCCTTGTACTCCGCCAAAGCCGACAGCGCCTGGCGAAACCCCTCTGGCCGACGGACGCTGTCACCAAACATTTCGTGCATTGTGGCGTGCAAATCCTTCATGAAGGCCACAGCGCCCGCCGCAGCCGCCTCGCCCTGCTTCTGCTGCACGTAAAGCTGGATGTCGGCGTCGATTTTGGCCCGCTCCGCCGCGGCGCGGGCTTGCGCTTTTTGCAGGTTCGCCGCGGCGATTTCCTTGGACTGATCGATGCTGGACACAAAGCGCTCCAGCCGCACGCCATAATCGTCGAAAAAGCCTTGCCACTGATCGTCATATTCTTTGTTGGGCTGCGGCGGCACCAGCGGCGTGCGCTCCTCCTTCACGGCCATGTCGATTTCGTGCAGCGCCGCATCCACGTCATAGCTCTGATTGAACATGTAGCGCAGGACGATTTGCGGATAGGCGTTGAGCGTGTTGATGCCGTCGCTATCGACTTTCTTGGTCAGCGAATCCAAGCGCGCCCGAATGATCGGGGCCATGAAGTCCATGAAAAACCGCTCGCCGACATGGGCCGCGCTTTCCGGCACCTTGGCGTCGAGGCCGGTCATGTCGATGAACTTCACAGGGTTTTTGACCGAAAACACCACGCGCACATCATGCTCAAAATACGCGTCATCGGAGGTGTCAGCCGCCACCTTAAAGTGAAATGCCTGGTGGGAGCGCGGCACCACTTCAGTCGCCAGGCGCCGTCCAGCAGCGATATTCTCCAGGCCGGGCAGGAACAGCTTGGGCTCTTCAATATAAGCCTTGTTGCGGCCCCAGCTCGGCCGGCGGCCGTCTTCGCGCTTGAACAGCACAAACAGATGCGGCGGACATTGTTTAATGCGCCGCTTGCGCTGATCGAAATATTGCGACAGATCATTCACCGATAACGTGCCGGCGGTCTGCTCCACATCCACCACGCCGACGCGCAGATCGATTTCCTGCGGCGTGTCCTGCGCCGGCTGGCTCGTCTGTTCGCCTTGATCTTCGCCCGCCATGCTCGCGCCCCTTGGGTTGTGGTCTGCGCCACTATGAAACACAGCATTAAGACGCTGGCGAGGTAAAGCCTCAGATTCTGGCGTCAGCACTGAGGACGGCCTAAGATCGCGACATGCTCGCCACACGCATCATCCCCTGCCTGGACGTGAAAGACGGCCGCGTCGTCAAAGGCGTGAACTTTGTCGACTTGCGCGACGCCGGCGATCCGGTGGAACAAGCGCGCCTTTATAACGATCAGGGCGCCGATGAGATTTGCTTTCTCGACATCACCGCCAGCCATGAAAACCGCGACACCATCCTGCATGTGGTCGAGGCGACAGCATCGGTGTGCTTCACACCGCTGACCGTCGGCGGCGGGGTGCGCACCGTAGCGGATGTCAAAGCGCTGCTGCGCGCCGGGGCGGACAAGGTGGGCGTCAACACGGCGGCGGTGAAAACGCCCGACATCATTGCGCAGATGGCCCAAGCCGTCGGCGATCAGTGCATCGTCGTCGCCATTGATGCGCGCCGCCGCGACGCGAATGACCCCAAAAAAGGCTGGGAAGTCTTCACCCATGGCGGGCGCAATCCCACCGGCGTCGACGCCCTCGCCCATGCGCGCGCCATGGCCGCCCGCGGCGCCGGCGAAATCCTTCTCACCAGCATGGATCGCGACGGCACGCGCGAGGGGTTTGACTTGGAGCTCACCCGCGCCGTCAGCGACGCCGTGAGCATTCCCGTCGTCGCCTCCGGCGGGGTTGGGACCTTGCAGCACATGGTGGAGGGCGTGCGGCAAGGCCGCGCCAATGCGGTGCTGGCGGCGAGTATTTTCCATTTTGGCGAACACACGGTGGGCGACGCGAAAGCCGCACTCGCCGCCGCCGGCGCCGTCGTGCGGCCCGCCTAAGCACAGCGAGGTTCCCATGGCTGACACGCCCGACACGCCGCACGCCGAAAGCTTAGGACCGGCTTTACAGGCGCTGATGGCCTCCATAGACGCGCGCCGCAAGGCCGATGCGAGCGAAAGCTACACCGCCACGCTGCTGCAAGCGGGTCCAGCGCGCATCGCGAAAAAGCTGGGGGAGGAGGCGGTGGAGGCCGCCCTCGCCGGCGCGCTGCAGGATAAAGACGAGCTGGTGAAGGAAAGCGCCGACGTGTTTTACCATCTCGCGGTGCTGTGGGCCGCCCTCGGCGTCAATCCGGATGAGGTGGCGGCGGAGCTCAATCGCCGCGCCGGCGTGTCCGGCTTGGAGGAAAAGGCGTCACGGCGAACATGACGCCTGTCAGGGCCGGCCGCGCTACCGGCTTGTCTTGCGCAAAAACACGTACCACGCCCCCGCGCCGCCATGACGGACATGCGCGGATGCATACCCGCTCACCAAATCGCGAAAGCCGGCTTGCTCCAGCCAAACCGGCAGCTGCCGACGTAGAATCCCAGGTTCAGGGCGCGCGAACATGTCGAAGGGTTGGTCGCGCTGAGCACGGTCATCCTCAAAACCCTTGCCGGTGATCACCAACACGCAGCGCACGCCCCGCCCCCGGGCTGCGCCGAGAAAATGATGCAAGGCGTCGCGCGCCTGCTCCTGGCTATAACCATGCAAATCGATGCGCGCGCCAACATCCACGCGTCCACGGCGAATACGGCGGTCCATAACCGCTTGCGGCGTGCGATCGGGTGTCGCCCCGCGCTCCGACGAGCGCCGAACAGACACCTTGGCCGCCGCTGTGTGTGCATCCTTGTGCCCCGCCTTTTGCGGCGACTTTTTTGAAGGTGACGCCGATGGGGCCGCCGGCGCATGGGGCGATGCATCCATGGGCGCGCCATGGGGCGAGGATGGCCGTGCACGGTCATGGCGACGCAACGGGGACACGCTGGCCGTGACGCGCCGCCACAGCTGATCATCTTCCGGGGTGAGGCCGCCCCGCGCCGGCGGGCGGCGCGGGCGATCGCTCATGACTCGCGCCCATCATCATCGCGTGACGGCGCCAGCGCGTACCACGTCGTCACATGACGCACACGTGAGGCGCGATCCCCGGCCGGGCCGCCCACGCCAAAAAAGATGTCGCCGCGCAGCGGGCCCTCAATCGCCGCGCCTGTATCTTGTGCAACGGCCATTTGCGGCGCCGGTGCGCTCGGCCCTTCCGGCGCGATCCAAAACAGGCCCCCATAGCGGTGATATTGCGGATCCACCGCGAGGCTGGCGCCAGCGTGCAGCGGCGTACCCGCCGCCCCGCGTCCGCCCTGGTGCTCATTCTGCACCGCCTCCAAGCGGAAAAACACGTAGCGCGGATTGCGCGCAATCACCGCCGAGGCCGCCTCGGGGCCCACCGAATCCAGCCAACGCTTCACCCCGGCATTGGACGCGACGCCCGCCGGCAGCAAGCCCATACGCATCAATTCTTGCGCGACAGAGACATAAGGGCGGCCATTGCTGGCGTCGAAGGCCGCACGGCGCACCGTTCCGTCCCGATAGCGCAAGCGGCCGGACCCCTGGATCTGCAGGAACAACACGTCCGATCGCCGCCCCCAGGCGAGAACATTGGCCGGGGGCCGGGACATAATTTGCGCCCGGGTCGGGTACGGACGCGTCGCGCCATTGGACAAGCGCTGGAACACACGCGTTGGCGTGTCCGGCGTGGCGGGCTCCACCACCAAATCCCGCGGCCGGCCCAAAAGGGGCTCGTTGAACGGCCCGCCGGGATTAACGCGGGCGTCGATGATCGGCTCGTAATAGCCCGTGACCAAGCCTTCAGAGCCATCCCCCGCCGTCAAGCGCACGGGATGGAACGCGCTTTCAAAATAGGCCTGGGCCGTTTGTGAATCGGCGCCCGCCAACGACAGCGCCACAGCCTCGCGACACCGAACCGCCCAGCGCGCGTGGGGCACCGGCAGAAATTCGTCTTTGCGTGGATCCTCGGGCGTAAACGCCGCACACGTGTCAGCAAACGCATGCAGAGCCGCGGCGTAATCCGACGCGCCCCAGCCGGGGAGTGCGTCAAACGACACAACCGTGCGCTCAAACCGCGGGTCGATATAGGGCGGCGGCGTCACTTCATCAGGGCGCAAATGCAGGGCGGAATCCACCTTCGCCCCGCCGCACGCCGCGCACAATCCCACGGCTGCGGCGATCAGGCCGGTCCATCGCAAGCCCTGCATGACGGCTTTCCTATCCTTTGCGCACCTTACTCAGCGCCCAATTGGGATTAGAGGAAGCCGTACTTCGCTGAAATGTCCAAATTTCGTCCACGCGCTGAATGCGGGTGGGATCGCCGTCGACCACGCGATCGTCGGAATCGCGCACCGCTGTGGTCAAATCGGCGGCGAAGCGCACCGATACCGAAGCGAGATCATCGGCCAATTCCGCCTCTTCGATCTCCACAGACGCCAACCGCGCCAACTCAAACAATTGCGTGCGACCGGCGGCTTCACGCGCGTCGATGGCCGCGCTCCATTTCTCAAAAACGTTGGGAGCCAACAGATTGCGGAGCGCCTCGCGATCACCCTCGGCATAGGCGGCGCCCACCAATTCATAGGCCTGGCGCGCCCCGTCGAGAAATTCGTCGGGATCAAACACGCCGTCCGCTGCGCGGATAGCCTCCATGCCCGCCGCAGCGGGCCCCGTAAACGCCGGGCGCGGGCCCAAGGCCGGACGCGCAGCGGCAGGGCTCTCCGCGCCGGAGGACGTTCCGTCATGACCGGTCCGGCGGCCCAAAACCAGATACAGCCGCACCGCCAACATCACGGCGAGGGTTGCAAAAACGATGATGGGAAAAAGATCGCCCACGCCCTGTCTCCTTGAATGCGTCTTGAGATATAGGCGCCCGCAGACGCCGCGTCAGCCGCTGACTTGTGGGCCCGCCGCACCCGTGATAGCCCCCGCATCACCACATGACGACAGCTTCCCACATGAAAGCCCCACCTGCCATGGCCGATTCGACCGACAATTCCGCCGCCGCCACCCCTTCTGAGGCCGACAGCCCGCCGCAAATGCGGATCGCCGCGCAGTACATCAAGGACCTGTCCTTCGAGAACCCCGGCGCGCCCGACACCTTGCGCGGAGACTCGCCAGCCATTGAGATGGCGATTGATGTGCAGGGGCGCCGGTACGAAAGCGCATATGAAGTCGTGCTGCATGTGGAAGCGAAAGCCAAGCGCGGTGACGCCGTTGCGTTCATCGTGGAGTTAAAATACGGCGGCGTCTTCCAATTCGTGAACATCCCCGACAGCACGATCGAACAAATGTTGTTGATCGAGGCGCCGCGCATGCTGTTCCCGTACGCACGCAACATCCTGTCCGATGTGACGCGCGATGGCGGGTTCCCGCCCCTGTTTTTGGAACCCATCGATTTCGCCGGGCTGTACATGGCGCAAAAGCAAAAAGTCCAGGGCGCCGAGGGTGACGGTCAAATCGCGCAGGCTTAAGCCGCGCCCACCGTCAACGGGGCGTTTTCACCGGCCCTAAGCCATGGCGCGCCCAGACGGGCTCCTCACCACCCAGCCCCTCAACAAAGGCATGGTGCGCGGCGTGTTCCTCGGCCGTGCTGAGCGGCGCTGTGGGGCGCCGCCCGGCGAAGCGCGACTGGCGCTTTTGCCGCGCCGCGTCACCCGCCGCCACGTTCAAGTCTAGCGATCGCTCGCGTCCCCCATTCAGCTCCAGATAGACGCGGGCCAACAGCTCCGAGTCGAGCAACGCGCCGTGCTTATCACGTGCTTCCAAGCTGATGTGAAAACGCTTACACAGCGCATCGAGCGAGTTGGGAGATCCGGGGAACATCACCCGCGCCAGCGCTAGCGTATCCACCCAGCGCCCGTCCTCGACAATGGGTCGCCCCGCCCGCTCCAATTCCATGTTCAGAAAACCGCGGTCAAAGGACGCATTGTGCGCCACCACGCGCGCATCGCCGATGAAATCGCACAGGTCTGAAACAATGTCGGCAAAGAGCGGCTGACCGCGCAAAAACTCCGTCGTCAGGCCGGTGATCTCCACCGCTTTCGCGTCCACGTCCCGCTGGGGGTTCACATAGGATTGGTAGGTGCGGCCCGTGGGTAGAAAGTCCACCACCTCCACGCACCCCACTTCTGTGATGCGATCGCCGGTGTAGGGATCAAGGCCCGTGGTCTCCACGTCAAAAACGATATCGCGCATGGCGGGCTCCCTGGCTTCAGCCGGCTGGATCCCTCGTTGCCGACCGGGCTGTCAACTCGGCCATGATTCGCGTGACGTCAGCGCGGGCCGCCTCCAATCCCGACCCAGTGTCCACAACAAAATCGGCTTGGGCGCGTTTGTCAGCATCGGGTGTCTGTCGCGCGAGGATGGCTTCAAAGGCGTCTTGGGTCATGCCTGGGCGAGCGAGGACGCGCTCACGCTGTACCGCCGCCGGCGCACTCACCACGACCACCACATCGACCTCACCTTGGGCGCCCGTTTCAAACAATAATGGAATGTCGATCACCGCTACAGCGCGGCCATCTGCTGCAGCGTTAGACAACAAAGCGCCGCGCGCCGCGCGCACCAGCGGATGGATCGCGGCCTCCAGCGCAGCGAACGCCTCAGGGTCACCTTGCACCCGATCACGCAGCTTGGCGCGATCCACTCCGCCATCAGCATGAAGGACGGCGTCAAAAAGAGCGCCGACAGCCTCAGCGCCCGCCCCGCCAGGCGCGTAAAGATCGTGCACAAGCGCGTCCATATCCACCACTACGGCGCCGGCATCCGCAAACATGCGCGCTGTGGTGCTTTTGCCCATGCCGATAGATCCGGTAAGCCCAACGGTCATCATCACGCTTGCCCCAACCGGTGTAACAAAAAGGCGCGCGCATCGAACACGCTCGGCGCGGGCGGCGGAACCCCGAAGAAGGCTTCAAAGGCGGGCATAGCCTGACCAATGAGCATATTGAGCCCATCAAAAGCGGCCAAACCCCGGCGACTGGCATCTTCTAACAACGCCGTGCGCAGGGGCGCGTACACGCTGTCAAACACAGCCAGGCCGGGTTGCGCCGCGGACAAATCCAGCGCCAGCGGCGGCTGCCCCTCCATGCCGAGGCTCGTGGCGTTCGCAATGAGCTTCACCTTGCCCGCCAGCACGTGACGCTCCCCCCATGGCGCAGCGCGAACCTCCGCCTCAAGGCCCCAGCTTTGCGCCGCGTGAACCAGAGCATCTGCTTTATCCTGCGAACGATTAACGATGAGCAGGCGACGCCAGCCCATCTGCATCAGCCCATAGGCGATGGCCCGCGCCGCACCGCCCGCGCCGAGCAGAAGCGCTTGATGGTCAGCCTCAGGGCGCGGGGCGTCCCGCAACGCGTGGAGAACGCCATCGACATCCGTGTTGTCCGCCTGCAAACGCGCACCATCACACACACGCAAGACGTTGGCCGCGCCTATGGCTTCAGCGCGCGGTGTGCGCTCATCCGCCAGCTGCAGGGCGGTGACCTTATGGGGGATGGTGAGATTGACCCCCTGCAAGCCCAGTTTCGGCAACGCTCGAAACGCTTCCAGCGCGCTCTCCGGCGCAACGGGAAACGGCGCATAAAGCGCATCGAGGCCCAGCGCGCCGATCCATGCCCCGTGCAGGGCAGGCGACAGCGAATGCGCCACCGGCCAGCCCATCAACCCCGCCACGCGGGCCCCGCCCGTCACACCGCCTGATGAAAAGGGCCCATCACTC
>CAZGCB010000095.1:0-10408 GCA_964524065.1 uncultured Caulobacterales bacterium
CCGGCTTATCGCCTCGCGCGGTTGCGCGTCCGTCGGGGCCGACCCGGGTTACGACCTAAAATGGCCGGCTGGCCTACGCTATGGCTAAAATCGCCCTGCGCCGGCCAGACGGCCCGGCTCACACCGAGTTTACTTCCGCAGTGTCAGCTGCACGCCCCAGGTGAGGGGATCGCCCACCACACAGCGCTGCGCGGTCGTGTTGGCGACGGGATCGACAGCGCCCAGCGGCCCGCCAAAGGGCTGGTCAATGAAGTTCACGCAATAGCCTTCGTCGGTCAGGTTCCGTCCAAAGAAGGTCGCTTCCCACGTGCGGTCCGCCGCGCGCAGGCCGACCCGCGCATTGTAGAGTTGATAGGCGTCTTGGATCGTCTGCGGGTTCTGATTGGTGCTCGTTCCGGCATTATGCTCGCCCATATATTGGGTCTCGCCCCTGAGGAAGTACTCGGCGCCGTTCAAGACCCCAAGACTGTCGGTCCAATCAATGACCAGCGAGCCCTGCCATTCAGGCGAGAAATGGTTCGACGCGCCCGCCAGGTCTTGCGGTTCCCCGCCCGGCAACGGGGAGGCGCCGTCATATTCTTGGAACTCCGAATCCAGATAGGAGACGCCGCCGCTGAAACTCAGCTGATCCAATGGCGCCCAAAGGAAGTCGGTTTCCAGTCCCTGTTGGCGCAGCTCGCCCGCATTGCGGACCAACAAGGAAATGCCGTCGAAGGACCTATCCTGGAAGTCTTCAATATCCATACGGAACACCGTCGCATTAAGTTGCAGGGTGTTGTTGAACAGTTGCGACTTGATGCCGGCTTCATAATTGACGGTAGTTTCGGGTCCGAAACCACGCTGCTCTCGGGTCAGAGGCGTCGCGGTGCCTGCGGAATTGAAGCCGCCAGACTTAAAGCCGCTGGATACTGTCGCGAACAGCATGATGTCGTCCGCGGGGAAGAAGCTGGCGTTGGCGAAGTATGTGAACGCGTCGGTGTCGCCATAATCGCCGGCGTCGAGGTCGAGCTGCGTTTCATTGCTGCGAATACCGAGCGCGGTGACGAACGGATTGTTCACCGTGTTCACGAAGTTCCCGGTTTTATCGTCGGTGGTGTAGCGCCCGCCCAGCGTGGCCGAGAAAGTGTCGCTGACTTGCCAGGTGCCTTGACCAAAGACCGCGATGCTCTGTGTGTCTTGGTCAAACTCGCCATCGCTGGCGGCTTCCTGCTGCTCGGCGGCGCAGCCCAAGGCGGCGTCTATACCGGCAAGACCGGCGACAATCGGGATACAGAATTGCGCGCCAAGGTCGAAGTCTTGGTCGATCTCATACTGCTCGTCATAGAAAAACAGGCCGCCAATATATTGGAAGGCTCCGCCATCGGGCGACAAAATCTGGATTTCTTGGCTGAAAGTTTCGGTCGCGTAAGTGGTCACGCGGGGAATCGCATTGGCCGGCAGCCGCAAAGTTGATTCAATATTGTCGGCCTCCCACTCGCGCAGGGCCGTGATCGACTTGATCGTATGGCCTGATGCGAGCTGATACTCAGCATCAATCGAGACGCCCCATTGTTCATCGTCGAGGAGGTCGCGATGGTCCTGGTAAATGTCATGGTCGAAGGGGTCGCTGGTCACCACATTGACGGCGTCTGGGCCGAACAATGCGGCGAGCGTGCCCAAGAACTCTGGAGATTCCGTACCATTGAGCAACTCGACGGTCTGACCGCCAGAGTTGATCTGCCCATAATCGGCGCTCACCACCACGTTTAGGTTCGGCGTCAGATCGAAGTCCAGCTTGCCGCGAATATTGGTGTTGTCTTCTTCACCGAAGGACTCGCCGGTGAAGAGATTGTCGCCAAATCCTTCGCGTTCATTGTATTTGCCGCTCACACGGAAGGCGATCGTGTCCGTGATCGGTCCGGAAATACTGCCGCCGATCACGTAGGAATCCTGGGAGCCAAAGCCCAGTTCGAGCACGCTTTCAAAGGCGTCGCGTGACGCGTCCTTCGTGCGAATGTTCAGCGCGCCCATCGGCGTGTTGCGACCGAACAGCGTGCCTTGCGGTCCACGCAACACTTCAATGGCTTCCAGATCGATCAGGTTCCCGAGAACCGCCCCGGTCCGCGGATAATATACCCCGTCAATAAAGACGCCCACGGATGGTTCGATCGCATTATTGGCCACGGAGCCGACGCCGCGAATGGTGATGCGTTGATTGGTTTTGGATGACGCGGTCGAAATGTTGAAATTCGGCGAGTAGAGCGCGATGTCCCGCAAATTCGCCACGCCAGACTCTTCAATAAACGCGGCATCATAAGCGGAAATCGAAATCGGAACGTCTTGGATGTCCTGAGCACGTTTTTGCGCTGTGACGACCAGCGTTTCGATGCGGCCTTCGCCTTCCTGAGCGTCTTGCGCCGCCGCGCCTATCGCCGCAGCGCCCGTCAGAGCGACGGCGCCAACGCTCGCCATTAGAATCGTCTTCGTCATGACAGATCTCCTCCCGTGTGTCGTGACGCCGCTCGAGGCGGTCTTTTTTTTGGCGCGCGGGTTTCAAGGGCATCGAAGCCAAAAGAGTAGAGCGGTCCGCCCCGCTAGCGGGGCTGGTTCCCCCGCTCGCTGCAGTGGATCGATACCGACATCACAGCACGCCTGGTGACACTGTGAAGGCAAACTAGGGTCTAGAAGACAAAGTAGTTTGGTTTTAGTGTGACGATGATGGACGTGTTGGATTTTTGCCTCCCCCCTTTGTGGAAATACATGCCGGACGCGGCCTGTCACGCCGCGCGTAAGCGTGCGCGGCGGGTTAAGTTCGTAGACGGACAAGCCTTACATGCACGCGGCGACAGAAGCCCGCGCTTGTGCGTGATCGTCGAAGGCGTGCTGCGCTTTGGGCGGTTTCAGCCCGGCGGCTCATTCAACATGGTCGCCATGCTCGGCGTCGGCGGTCATTTCGGCGATGTGGCTCTGCAACGCGGCGCCTACACACACGATGTCTTTTCGGTGGGGCCGAGCGAAATCGATGTGATCGACGGGACCGCGTTGGAGACCCTGCTGCGCGAAGAACCGGGCTTCGCCCTCGGTCTCTGGCACGCCAACACGGCCCGGCTCAACGCCTTGCTGGAGCTGTATGATGATGCGCGCACGCTCGGCGTGCCCGCGCGCTTGGCGAAGGTGATTTATCTGCATATGGGGCGCGGGCAGGTCGCCGATGGCGTTGCGTGCTTGCAGCGTCATTTGGCCGAATTGCTGGGCGTGTCCCAAGTGTCCATCGGCAATGCGCTGAAAGAGCTGGAGAAAGCTCAGCTGGTGGAGACGGGCTATCGCTGCATTCGCGTGCCCAGCAAAGCGCGGCTTTTGACCTGGCTGCGCCGGTCGCGCGCCGTTTGATGAAGGCCGTCAGGCCGCTGGCGCTTGGGTTTCCTGACGGCTCCTATCCAATGGTCGTACGTCACACTTCCACGGCTTTCCTTGCGCCAGGGTGTTCGTGAGGGTGTTCGTGAGCGTCTTCAGCGAACACAGCCAAGGCGACAGGCGGTATCGCCCAAAGCGCGTCGTTTAAATCCAAAGTACTTTGTCTTCCAATGACGCGCCTGGCGCCACGATATGACACCAAAGCGGGATTTGGACCGTTCGGCGGGACACGCAGCCAAAGCAGCGGCGGCCCCTAAGGAGGAGACAACACACGTGAACGCACCAGCTCCTGGCGCAGACCCGCAGGACTTCCGCGACTATGCCCGCACCTGGCTGGCGGCGAATATGCCCCCGCCGCCGCCCGAACGCCTGCCCATCACGCCAATTGAGGTGATGACCACGGGGCAGCGGGATTATCTGCAGGACTGGCAGCGCAAATGCTATGACGCCGGCCTTGTCGGAACGGATTATCCCACTGAGTATGGCGGGCATGGCCATACCGGGCTGCAACGGATCGCGACCCAGGAACTCGACCGGGCCGGCGTGCCGTTCCTGATCAACCTTGTCGGCCTCAGCATGGCGGCGCCGACAATCTTGGTACACGGCACGGAAGAGCAGAAGCGGAAATTCATTCCCGGTTGTCTGTCTGGGGATGAATTGTGGTGCCAGGGTTTCTCCGAACCCGGAGCTGGCTCGGATTTGGCGAACCAGCGCACTTGGGCTGAGCCTGATGGCGATGAGTGGATCGTCAATGGCCACAAGGTGTGGACGAGCCTCGGCCATTTCGCGAAATGGATGATCCTGGTCACGCGCACCAGCAAAGATCACAAATATCAGGGGCTGACCTATTTCCTCTGCCCCATTGAAGGCCATCCCGGCGTCACCGTCCGTCCACTGTTGAAAATGACGGGCGAGATGGGCTTCAATGAAGTGCTGTTTGATGATGTCCGCATCCCCGATGCCTACCGCCTTGATGAGGTGGGCAAGGGCTGGGCGGTCGCCATGACCACGCTCGCCTCAGAACGCGGCGCCGCCGACAGCGCTGGCGGCGGGGGTGGCGACGGTGAAAACGCCGTCCAGCACCTCATCGATCTGGCCCGCAGCAGCTGGCGCGATGGCGTTCTGGCCGCTGATGACCCCATCACGCGCGACGCCATCATGCAGCGTGCGATCATCGCCGAAGGCTTGCGTCAAAACGCGAGGCGCGCGCGCGTCTCGGCGCTCTGCGATCATCCGATGCGTTTGCCGCTGCAGCAGAAGCTCACCATCAGCGAATTCCAACAGGACAATGCGCGGCTCGGCGTCGACATCGCGGGCGCGCACTCAACGCTCTACAAGCGCGATCCGCGCGCGCCGAGCGCCGGCCATTGGCCGCTCGCTTATCTCAACTCCTATGGCAACACCATCGCCGCCGGGACCAACGAGATCCAGCGCAACATCCTGGGCGAGCGCGTGCTCGGCCTGCCCAAGTCGAAATAGGAGAGCGAGGATGTCCAGTGCACCGAGCGCGCCGCGCGATTTCGGCTTTGGCGAAGACGAAGCCATGTTGCGCGATGTCGCGCAGAAAATGCTCGCCGAGAGACTGCCGACCGATCGTTTGCGGCGCCTCGTCGCTGAAGCCCCTGAACCGATTTATGAAGACGGCCAGCGGGCGCCTTGGGATGAGGCGCTGTGGGCGGAAATCGTCGAGCTGGGCTGGACGGGCCTCGCCATTGGCGAAGCCGAAGGCGGTGCGGATATCTCTCTGGTCGGCATCGCCGGGATGCTGGAGGAAGTGGGCAAGCACGCTTTGCCGTCCCCGCTGATCCCAACGTTATCCGCCAGTCTTGCCCTGCGCGCTGCGGGGGGAGATGTCGCTGCGCAACTCATGGAGCGGATCGCCGGGGGCGCGACGGCGACGCTGGCCGTAACGAATGAACGCGGCAGCTGGGAGCCGTTGGACGCCCCCTTATCCGCCCGTCAGGATGGCGATGATCTTGTCCTGCACGGCTCCGCGCGCTTTGTGCAGGACGCTTTCAAAGTGGACATGCTGATCGCCAGCGCGCGCCTGGATGATGAAATCGTTTTGTGCGCGCTGGACACCGATGCGGCGGGGCTCACCCTTGAGGCTGATCACATTCACGACCTCACCCGCGATCAGGCCAGCGCGCATTGTGACGGGGTGCGCGTCAGCCCCGCCTCCATCATCCGCCGCGACGCCTCCGACGCCCTGCGCACGGCCTGGCCGCGCCTGCTGGTGCTTGTCTGCGCCGATCTGTGCGGGGCGAGCGAATGGCTGCTGCAGACCACGGTCGAGTACGCCCAACAGCGCGTGCAGTTCGACCGGCCGATCGGCTTTTTCCAGGCTGTGAAGCACCCGCTTGTGGACGCCATGGTGGAGATCGATCGGGCGCGCTCGCTGCTTTATCACGCCTGCGCTGAAATCGACGCTGACTCCGGCGAGGCCGAAGTGGCCGCGCGCATGGCCAAAAGCGCAGCCTCCGACGCCGCCGCGTTCATTTCCGATCGCTCCATACAACTGCATGGCGGGATCGGTTTCACCTGGGAGCACGCGCTCCACATCTACTTCAAGCGCAACCTGCACAATCAAGCGCTGTTCGGCGACGGCGTGTATCAGCGCAAAAAACTTGCCGACCTTCTGATCGGTCCAGCCAACAACTCACAAAATCTGAATTGAGGAGGAGACCCCGATGAATGCTCTGGGTTCTGGGCAGACTCATCACATTCGTACACTTGGCGATATTCCTCGGGTTTACGCGGCAGCGCGTCCAGACGCGATCGCGTCGAAATTCGAGGGCCGCGCCACAAGCTATCGCGCCTTAGAGGCGTATACGAACCAAGTGGCGAACGCCCTGGCCGCGACAGATGTGAAACCGGGCGATCGGGTCGGCTATCTCGGCAAAAACTCCGATCTGTTTTTCGAACTCATCTTTGGAACCGCCAAGAGCGGCGCTGTCTGCTTGCCGATTGGCTGGCGCCTGGCGCCGGCGGAAATCGCCCACATCCTGAGCGATGGCCAGGTGTCGCTGCTCTTTGTCGGGACGGATTTCGTCGCCGTGGCGCGTGAGGCGATCGCGATCGCCGGCCACCGCGTGCGCGTGATCGAGATGGAGAGCGCCTCCAGCGAAGGCTTCGCCGCGTGGCGCGACGCCCAAAGCGCCGATGCCCCGAATGTGGCGATTGCACCATCGGACATCACGCTGCAGCTCTACACCTCAGGCACCACCGGACGGCCCAAGGGCGTCATGCTGTCCCACACCAACATGCTCGAAATGTGGAAGCAGGCCGGCGACGCCAATTACAGCTGGTTTCGCTGGGGCGATGAGGATGTCTGTCTGGTGGCTATGCCCATTAGCCATGTGGGCGGCACCAGCTGGGCCCTGGTGTCGTACCTTTATGGGGCGACGGTTCTGATTGTGCGCGAATTCGACCCCGTTGCGATTTTGCAGCTGATGGCGCCGGAGCGCATGACCAAAATGTTCCTCGTGCCGGCGGCGCTGAACTTCATGATTCAGATGCCCGGCGCCCGCGAGGTCGATTACAGCAGTTTGAAAGTCATTTTTTACGGCGCCTCGCCGATCCCGCTCGATTTACTGCGCCAGTGCATGGATGTCTTTGGCTGCGGCTTCTGCCAACAATACGGCATGACCGAGGCGGCGGGCACGGTGGTGTATCTTCCGCCTGAAGACCATGACCCCAATGGCAATCGCCGCATGCGCTCGGCGGGGCGGGCCATGCCGGGCGTCGAGCTGAAAATCATAGATGGCGACGGCAACGCGCTCCCCCCCGAGGCGGTTGGCGAAATCGCCGTGCGATCGGCGACCAACATGGTGGGCTATTGGAACAATGAGGCCGCCACGCGCCAGACCATCGACCCCGATGGCTGGCTGCGCTCCGGAGACGCCGGCTACCTCGATGCGGACGGTTATTTGTACATTCACGACCGCGTCAAAGACATGATCATCTCCGGGGCTGAGAACATTTATCCGGCTGAGGTGGAGAGCGCGATTTTCGGCCATCCCGATGTCGCCGATGTCGCCATTATCGGCGTGCCGGATGACAAATGGGGCGAGGCGGTGAAAGCCGTGGTGGTGCTCAAGCCCGGAGCGCAAGCCGATGAAGCGAGCATTATCGACTTCGCCCGCACGCGCATCGCGGCGTTCAAAGCGCCGAAATCGGTGGACTTCGTCGACATGCTGCCGCGCAATCCGACCGGAAAGGTCCTCAAGCGAACCCTGCGCGAGCCCTATTGGGCCGGCAAAGAACGCGCCGTGAACTGAGCGAAGGACGAGGAACCATCATGTCCCACCCCGCAGCCGGCTTTCGCTTAATGGGCTTGGAAGCGTCGCCCTACACGATGAAGGTGGACGCGTTTTTGAAGTATAAGGGCATCCCCTTCGAGTGGGTCAGCCGCAATCTTCAAAACGAAGCTCTGTTCCAAAAGCACGCCAAAGTGCAGCTCATCCCCCTGTTGTTTTTCCCGTCGGGGGAAACGATGCAGGACTCAACCGGGATTCTGGAGCGGCTCGATCGCGAACACCCCGATCCCGCCATCCACCCCGAAGACAAAACCCTCTGGTTCTTGTCGTGCTTGTTCGAAGAATTCGGCGATGAATGGTGCAACAAGCTGATGTTTTTTCAGCGTTGGTTCTATGAGGCCGACGCCAAAGCCACCGGCCAAAGGCTGGCGCGACAACGTCTGGATGGCCAATGGTGGGCCCCGCTGGCCAAGCCCATCGCGGCGCGGCTTCTGGTGCGCCGTATGGTGCCTCGCTTGGTTTACTCAGGCGGTAATGAAGTCAACATCCCGCAGCTGAAACAGTCCTTTGTGGATCTTTCCGCAATGCTGGAGGCCCACTTTCAAACCCGGCCCTATCTGTTTGGCGGGCGTCCATGTTTTGGTGATTTCGGGCTGTGGTGCAATTTCTACAAGGCTTGGACAGACCCCACCGCTAAAGCCTATTTGGAGACCAACGCCCCAACTTTGGTGGCCTATATCAAGCGGATGCTTGCACCATCTCTTGAGGGTGATTTCGAACCGCTTGAGGCTCTGCAACCCACCCTTATGCCGATCTTGGAGCAGGAGTTGGGGACGCGCTTTTTGCCGTGGATGGAGGCCAATCACAAGGCCTGGCATGCCGGCGAGAAGGAAACGAGCCTCATGATGCGCGGCACGCCCTTCACGCAAAAAACGTTCAAATACCAAGCCGGAACGCTCGACGAATTGCGGCGAAAATTCACGGAAGTGGAAGGCGAAAGAGCGCTTGTGGACGTGCTCGAAAAAGCCGGCTGCCTCCATTTTTTGAGCGCGCGCCACAGCCCCTCCAAGGCAGGAGCGCCCGGCGCTGCGCCGATCCAAGCTGACGCCGCCGCCCATCCGGTTTAGGCGTGACGCGATTGGGCGCTTAGGGTTCGGCTCCGCACTTTGTAACCGAGGACAGTCCGACAGAGGCGAGTGAAGCATGATTGATCTGTACACCGCGCCGACACCAAACGGCTGGAAAGCGTCCGTGACCTTGGAAGAATTGGCGCTGTCCTACGACACACATGCGATCGACCTTGTGGCTGGCGATCAAAAGAAGTCTGAATATCTCGCGATCAATCCCAATGGTCGTATCCCAGCGATCGTAGACCGCGACGCCGACAATTTCGCTGTCTTTGAGTCTGGCGCCATCATGGTCTACCTAGCGGAGAAAACGGGCCAGCTTCTGCCGACTGACCCCAAGGGTCGATCGCGTGTCATGCAATGGCTGATGTTCCAAATGGGCGGCATCGGCCCGATGATGGGACAAGCCAACGTTTTTTACCGCTACCTGCCCGAAAAAATCGAGGTGGCGATCAGTCGTTATCAAAATGAAGGCCGACGCCTCTTTGAAGTTCTCGATGGACATCTGGCGAACCATGAATGGTTGGCCGGCGCGTTTTCCATCGCCGATATCGCCAATTGGTGCTGGGTGCGCACCCATCGATGGTCGGGAATCAGCGTTGAGGGGCTTGAGCATCTCGGGCGCTGGAAAGATGCCATGAAAGCCCGACCAGCATGCCGGCGTGGTGTTGAAGTTCCGTTCGTCATTGGACGGGGCAGCGATCAGGAAGAGTTTGCACGCAAGGCCCGAACGACGGTTCAAGGGCAAACGCCTAATTGATCGTGATCAGTCTGGATGGCCTATACGCGCTGTTGACAGAGGTGGTATGAGCGGTCGCTCGACGTTTTGTCTTGCAACGACCGCCCTGGTCCAAGGGCCATGCCCAGCCGGCGTAGCGGGTGTCAGGCTACGCCGCAGCCGCCGTCATGGCGCGGCTCCTGTTGATCTGGCATCGCTTGACAAGCCGTTCGCCGGTGAAATGTTCCCGATGATGCAACAGGTTACGGTTGTCCCAAATGATCACACCACCCGCCTGCCATTGGTGCGATATCACCTGTTCGGCCTGGACGGCGTAGTTCCAGAGCTCGTCTAGCAACGCTTCACTGTTTTCCAGGTCAAGGCCCAGCACGTACGCCCAAGCGCGGCGGCCTAAGAAGAGAGATTTGCGGCCAGTTTCTGGATGAATATAAACAATGGGGTGCACCTCGCCCGGTAAATCTCTGGGGTCCTCTGAGGTGTACTGCTGAAAGCCCGGGCGAAACTGTCCGTCACTGGTATGCGCGGCGTCGTGTTTAATAAACAAAGACTCGATACGGGTTTTGAGGGCGGCAGGCAGAGCCACATAAGCCCGTTCCTGGTCGGCGAACTGTGTATCACCGCCGGTTTGTGGGATGGTATCGCCGAAGAGGACCATGCCGACGCACGGGTCTTTCATGTAATTGGTGTCCGCATGCCAATGAACTTCGCCATCACCTAGGCTCCAGACCCATAAATTGTGTTGAGGTCTGAAGACGAATGGTGATTCACGGGGTCCAGTGAGGAGGCCCGTGCATGAGTGATTACCCGTTTTGGTTGAGCGACAACCAGTTTGCGCGGCTTCAGCCGCTTTTGCCCACCGACACGCGCGGCGTGGCGCGGGTGGATGATCG
>CAZGCB010000096.1:0-10269 GCA_964524065.1 uncultured Caulobacterales bacterium
CGCCCATGGCGTGGGCGCCGCGCTTGTGACAGGTGTCGATCACCAGCCGCACATAGGCGTCCATGAAGGGGACGGTCATGGTGACTTGCGCGCGATCGGGCAGCAGCATGTCCGACCGGGAACGGAAACGCTTGATATAGCTAAAGATATAGTCCCAGCGGCCGCAATTCAGCGCCGTGATGTGCTCCTTCAAGGCGTAGAGGATTTCATCCAGCTCGAAGGTGGCGAGAATGGTCTCGATCAGCACCGTGCAGCGAATGGTCCCGCGCGCCAGGCCGATATGGTCCTCAGCAAAGCTCAGCACATCTTCCCAGAGCGCGGCCTCGGCGGCGTTCTCCAGCTTGGGCAGATAATAATAGGGCCCGGACTTGATGTCCTTCAGAGCCGCATGGTTGTGGAAGACATAGAGGCCGAAATCGAACAGCGAGCCGGACATGATCTCGCCGTCCACTTCGACATGGGCTTCATTGAGATGCCAGCCGCGCGGGCGCACGATGAGCGTCGCCACCTCGTCGTTCAGCTTGTAGGACTTGCCGCGTTCGGCGTCTTCCAAACTGATGGTGCGACGCACCGCGTCGCGCAGATTGAACTGTCCCTCGACCATATTGGTCCAGGACGGGGAGGAGGCGTCTTCAAAGTCCGCCATGAAGCACTTAGCGCCGGAATTCAGCGCGTTGATGATCATTTTGCGATCGACCGGGCCGGTGATCTCCACGCGACGGTCTTGCAAATCGGCGGGGGCGGGCTTCACCATCCAGTCGCCGGCGCGGGCCGGGCCGTTGGGATCGCCGAAGCTGGGCATGGCGCCGCCATCAAGCTCCGCCTGACGCGCTGTGCGGGCCTCCAAAAGCGCGAGACGCCGAGCGTTGAAGTTGCGGTGCAGCGCGGTGAGGAAGGAGAGGGCCTCCGGCGTCAAAATCGTGTCAAAGCCGGGGGCCATCGCGCCTTTAACGGTCAGGCCGCCGGCGGTCAAAGTGTCGGTCATGCTCTCTCCTCCTAGTGTTACTCGTCGCGGGCCGGCGTGATGAGGCCGCAACCGATGCGTGGTCCCGCCCCGCCAATGGGTTGGGTGAAGTGATCGTCGGGATTGGTGTGGATGATGAGGGTGGCGCCGTCGGCGTCCAGCAGGCCGGCGGGGCCGTCATCCAGCGTCACAAGGGTGGTGTACAGCTCCACCTGTCCGCGGCCGTCTGCGCCAATCCACAGATTGGGCAGATTGCCGGCATGCGGGCCATCGGGATGGAAAAAGCCATGCGGCTTGCCGAGCGGCATGATGTGCGGCCCTGCTGTGGTGAACCGCTCATCGGCGTCGCACGCGCCGACGGCGTGGAAGTGCAGGCCATGCCAGCCGGTGGTGTAGCCCTCCACCGCGATGCGGACCAGCACGCCGCCGGACGCTGGCCACAGCTCCATGGCGCCGCGCGTGTCGCCTTCAGTGTCGATGATGGTCGCTGCGGCGTGGGGGGGCTGGGGGAAGTCCTGCGCTTTAGCGGGCGTGAGGCAAAACAGAGCGCCGGCAAGAAGCGGCGCGGTGAGCATGGCGGTGGTGCGCGGCATGGAGGCGATCCTTCTGATCGGGGAGCTGCGCCTGGCCATAGCCAATCGTGATCGTGATGGCGAGGAGATTCGCATGCGCTCCGCGCCAGGCGTTTTTCCTCGCGGTTGTGGGCGCTTGCGGCGTGCGTGCTGATGGCTGGCGGTATGGGCGTCAGGCGTGGAAATCATGATCCGCCCAAGGGGTGCAGCGGCCGGGGCGCGACCACCACGCCATCGCGATCGGCATAGACATAATCGCCCGGCTGGATCAGGGCCCCGGCCACGCGCACAGGGATATCGCGATCGCCGAGGCCCCGTTTCTCGGTCTTTACCGGGATCAGCGCGCGCGCTTTGATCCCCAGGGGCGTGACGATGAGTTCCTCATAGTCGCGGCAGGCGCCGTCAATGATGACGCCGGCCCAGCCATTGGCGGCGGCCTTGGCCGCCAAATCCCCGCCGAACAAGGAGCGGCGCAGCGAGTTTCCGCCGTCGATCACAAGCACGCGGCCGGCCCCGGGCTCCAGCGCCGCCTCGCGTACTTTGGAGTTGTCTTCAAAGCACGCGACGGTGGCCACGGGGCCATGGAAGGCGGAATGCCCGCCGAAATCGCGAAACACGGGGTCGAGGACGCGCAGCTGATCCAAATGGGCGTCACACACATCGCAAGTGGGGACGGAAGGCGTGCTCATGCGGCCAGTCTCCAGGGGCTGATGCCAAAACTGCCAATATGCCGGACGATCAGCATGGCGTGAGACGCCGCTGAACGGGGCGGTGCGCGGTCGGCCGCTTGCGCCCATTCAGAGCCCGCCGCCGCACGGCTACGCGAAGACAGATAGGAAGAGACCCGGAGCCGCGTGCGGCTCCGGGTCTGGGATGAGCGTCGCTCCCCCTGTCGGACAGCTTATTTCGCCGCCTCGAATTGCGCCGCTTCGGTGGACGTCCCCATGGCCGTGGTGGACGCTTCGCCGCCCGAGAGGGTGGTGTTCACCAGGTCGAAATAGCCCGTGCCCACTTCACGCTGGTGACGGGTGGCGGTGTAGCCATTGGCTTCGGCCGCAAATTCCGCCTGCTGCAGCTCGGAATACGCCGCCATTTGACGGTCTTTGTAGCCGCGCGCCAGCTCGAACATGGAGTAGTTCAGCGCGTGGAAGCCGGCCAGCGTGACAAACTGGAACTTGTAGCCCATCGCGCCCAGCTCACGCTGGAAGCGGGCAATGTCGTCTTTGTCCAGGTTCTTTTCCCAGTTGAAGGACGGCGAGCAGTTGTACGCCATCATTTTGTTCGGGAACTCTTTGCGGATCGCTTCGGCGAACTGCTTGGCCGCGCCGAGATCGGGGGTGGAGGTTTCCCACCACAATAGATCCGCACGCTTGGCGTAGGCCAGTTGGCGCTTGATGCAGTGCGCCACGCCCATGCCCGGCTTGATGCGGTAGAAGCCTTCGGAGGTGCGGCCGGCGTCGAAATCGATGAACTCGTGATCGCGCTCGTCGATATCGGAGTTGATCAGCGTCGCGCTTTCCGCGTCCGTGCGCGCCACCAACACCGTCGGCACGCCGCAGACATCCGCCGCCAGGCGCGCAGCGGACAGGTTCCGCTCGTGCGCGGAGGTCGGCACCAGCACCTTGCCGCCCAAATGGCCGCACTTTTTCTCAGCCGCCACTTGGTCTTCGAAGTGCACGCCGGCGGCGCCCGCTTCGATGAAGGCTTTCATGATCTCGTAGCAGTTCAGCGGGCCGCCAAAGCCGGCCTCGGCGTCCGCAACGATGGGCACATACCAATCGCGCGAGGCTTTGCCGCTTTCGGCCACTTCCACTTGGTCCGCACGGCGCAGGGCGTTGTTGATGCGTTGCGCCAAAGCCGGGGCGGAGTTGCTGGGGTACAGCGATTGGTCCGGGTACACTTGGCCGGTGATATTGGCGTCGCCCGCCACTTGCCAGCCCGACAAATACACCGCCTTGAGGCCCGCACGCACGGATTGCATGGCCTGACCGCCGGACAGCGCGCCCAGGGCGTTGATGAAGGGCTCGGTTTTCAGCTGATCCCAAAGCTTCACCGCGCCGCGCTCGGCGAGGGTGTAGGCGATGGACACCGAGCCGCGCAGCGCCGTGACTTGGTCCGGCGTGTAAGGCCGCTCAATGCTGTCGAACCGATCGGACGTTGCGCCAGGCACCAGATCCGCGAAGGAGTTTGTCATGCTTATTCTCCCGAGCCGAGGGCGGTTTGTGGGAAACCGCACCACCATTCATGTCCGCCGTTGTTCGCCACCACAACAATGACGCGCGACGCCCATGTAAGATGCGCGGTGTTTTCCACACTTTGGTTGAATATCGCAACTGCGGAATGGCGCCATTTGTAACTAATTTACACATGACACATTTATTTTTGTAAAATATGTATGATTGTATGTCGGATCGTAAGGTTTTCGCGGGTGCGCAATTGCGCCGCTTTCGCAAGGGGCTGGGCCTCACCCAAGCGCGCATGGCCGACGGGCTCGAGATATCGCCCAGTTATCTTAATCTTTTGGAACGCGATCAGCGGCCGCTATCGGCGCGGGTGCTGCTGCGTTTGGCGGAGGCCTATGATCTGGATCTGCGCAGCTTCAGCGCCGAGGGTGGGCGGGAGCTGGCCGATCATTTGCGCCGCGCCGCCAGCGATCCGGTGATCGAAGCGGCGGGTTTGGATGGCCAGGACATCGCCGATCTGATTGAACGCCACCCGCGCGCGGCGGATGCGCTGGTGCGCCTTTACGGGGCGTATCGCGGCGCGGCGGCTCCCGCCCACGCTCCACGCCTCGCTCACAGCCCCAGCGTGCCGCGCGGCGCCACGCCTTTGGACGCCGCCCGCGACGCCTTGGGGCGCGCGAGCCCGTATCAGCCCGATTTGGAGGCGGCGGCTGGCGCCATTTTTCAACGCGACTTTCAAGATCCCGATATCGGCGCCGCTTTGGCGGCAAGGTTGCAGGCCCGCCATGGGCAGGCGGTGCAATTGCTGCCGCCCGATGTGATGGGCGCGGCGGTGCGGCGCTTTGATCGCCATGGCCGACGTGTGCAGATCAGTCACAGCGTCGATCCTGCGCGGCGCGCGTTTATGGTCGCGTATCATTTGGCGATGCTGGACGGGGCGGACGCCGTGTCGGCATTCGTTGACACGCTGGACTTGCAGGCGGCCGATGCCCGTGCATTTGCTCAGGTGGCGGCGGGCAAATACATTGCGGCGGCGATGCTCGCGCCGTATGAGCGCTTTTATCGCGCGGCTGAAACCGATGGCTATGATCTGGATGATCTGTCTGCGCGCTTCGGCCTCAGCCCATCGCAGACCGCGCGGCGTTTGTGCTCCTTGCGCCGTCCGGGGAAAGCGGGGCCGGCCTTCATGGCTTTGCATGCCGATGCGGCGGGCCATGTGTTGAGCCGCGCCGGGCCGCCGACGGCGCGGGACCGGCGTGAGGGGCCGCCGCTGTTCGGCGCCGCCTGCGCGCGCTGGATCGCCTTTGACGCCGGCAACACGCTCCGCACCGATCGTGTGCAGCTCGTTGAAACACCGGACGGCGCACGCTGGGTGACCAGCGCGCGGCTCATCGTGCGCCGCGGCGGCGATCCACGGCGCGCGGGGGCGTTTTTGACGCTGGTCCTGGTTTGCCCCGTGGAGGACGCTGGTCGCTGGCGTGCGGCGCAGGCGTTGTTGGCGGCGGATGTGGAGGCGGATCCCATCGGTCCGGGCTGTGAACAGTGTGAACGCTCCGCGTGTCCGGTGCGGGGCGCGCCGCCTCGCCACCGCCGGGTGGCGGCCGAGCCGCATGACTGGTCGCCGACCCATATGGTCGTCGTGGATTTGGCGTAGCCGATAGGCTGTGAACGGTGATGGGGCGGGGGCGGCGCATCGACAGCTGGCAACCGCCGGCGTATCGATGCAGGCGGACGCCTGACGTTATTGCGCAGCTCCCTGCAAGCCGTCAGCTCTTTGTCCATGGCCGCGCCTTACGTCTCGTGGCGGCCGCACACAGCCCTGTATGGCCAGGAGCCCAAAATGGATCGTGTCCTTCTATTTTTGATCGGCTTGGCGGTGTTTCTCGCCACCGGTTACGCGGGCGTGCATGCGCCGGATACGGGCGTTGCGGCGCGCATTGAAGCGCGTTTGCAAGCGGCGGCCGAGGCGGCTTTGCGCGAGTCTGGCCTTGATGATTGGGCGCAGGTGCGTGTGGACGGGCAAACGGCCTGGCTCACCGGAGATGCGCCGCGGGAGGAAGATCGCGGCGATGCGCGCGCGGCGGTGTTCGCTGCGGCGGGGCCCGGCGGTTGGTGGCGCGGCGGCGTGACGGCGGTGCAGGATCGCACGGTTTTGGCGGCGACGCTGTCGCCCTTTGTATGGAGCGCGACGGTCCGCGACCGGCAAGTGACGTTAAGCGGCGGCGCGCCAAGCCGCGCGGCGCGGACGGAAATTCGACAGTATGCGACCGAACTGTTTCCCGGCGGCGTCATGGACGACATGCGCGTTGCGCGCGGCGCCCCTGACGAGCAGGGTTGGAACGCCGCGGCGCAGTTGGTGCTGTCCCAATTGTCACGTTTGAGCGAAGGGCGCGCCGCGATTGTGGACTTGGCCATCACACTGGAGGGCGCGGCGGCGAGTGAGGACGACGCTGAGCGTGTGCGCCAAGCCATGGGGCGTGCGCCGGCTGTGTTCGCCCGCGAGGTGCGGGTGCGGGGCTTGGGGCCGAGCGCGGCGGCGCCGCGTCCTGAAGCCGCGTCGACCGTGTTCGCGAGTCCCGAAGCCTGCGCGGCGGCGCTCAATCAACGGGCCGGCGAAGGCGATCTGGGGTTTAGCGGCGCGGCCCGCATCGCCAAGGAGACGTACCCGACCTTGGATGGGCTGGCGGCCATCGCCAATCGCTGTCCGGGGCGGCGCATCACGGTGCGGGCGCAAGCGCCGGCGGGCAGTGATGACGCGGCGCGCGAAAGGGCCCGTGATCGCGCGCAAGCCATTGCCGATTATCTTGTGTTGAAAGGGCTGGCGGCGTCGCGATCGGCGGCGGATGTTGTCGTGCAGCACAGCGCAGGCGACGCGCCGGATTTCGTGTCCTATATCTTTGTCGTCGACCCTTAACCTTGACCCGCCATCCAACATAGGCGCAGCCCATGACGTATCTCATCGGCCAAATCTGGGTGTTGTTGGCTGTGGCCGCGGCCTTGGGCCTGGGTTTCGGCCTCGCCGCCGGATCGCGGAACGCGCGTCGGGCCGCACGCATCGCACGCGAGGCGGTGGACCAAGCGGAGCAAGCCGCCGCGCGCCATCGTGATGATGCGGCGCAGGCCGCCGCGCAGGTGCAGACGCTGATGGCCCAAAGCGCCGATTACCACTCCGCCGCCCCGCGCGCCTTCGGCGCACCGTCGGCTTCGCCGCAGCTTGAGGCGGAGCTGGAGCGCGCACGCGCGGCCGCAGCGCGAGACGCGGCCACGGCGCAGGAGTTGCGCCAGCGTTTGGCGCGTTTGGAAGCCAGCGGTGATGCCGACCGCGTGGCGATGTTGCAGGGCGAGAACCAGCGCCTGCGCGCGGCGCTCGAGGCGGCCCAGGCGCGCGCGCCGGCTGCCGCCACGTCGCCCACCGCCGGCCATCACGCCTTGGACGCCATGGGAGCGGGCCTGTCGGAAGCCTCCGATGCGGCGCGCTTGGCGGCGGACGCCGCCCATTGGCGCGAGCGTGCGGCGGAGCTGGAGGCGCGCCAAGAGGATTTGGAGCACGCCGCCGCGCAATTGGAAGCATTGGAGGCCGGTCGCGCTGCGGCGTTTGATCCCGAGCATGGCGCGTCCTCGCCGCATTGGCTGGCGGCGCGCAACCAATGGTTGGAGTTCAAGCTGGCGGAGGTGGCTGGCCAAGGGGCGCTGACCCCGCCGGACGCCGAAGCGGAGTTGATCGCGCTGCGCGCGCGGGTGGCGGAGCTGGAGAACTACGCCCGCATGGCCCGGCCGGGCGCGAGTGCGCCGGATCAGACTTTGGAGTTGGAGCGGCTGCGCTGGCGCAATCAATATCTCGCCTCGCGCGTCACACATTTGGAATCGCGTGATCCAGACACCGACAGCGACCCCAATATCGTGGAGACGGAACGTTTGCGCGCTCGGGTGGCCGAGTTAGAGGCCGCCGCGACGCGCGACCAAAGCGCGGAGGTGGCGCGTCTGCGTGAGCGGGTGGGGGAGCTGGAGGCGGGCGCCCCGGCGGCGGGGCAGACCGACCGCCCCACCAGCCTGACCTGGCGCAACCGTTATCTCACGTCGCGGGTGGAGTATTTGGAGCGCCGCGTGGCGGATCTGGAGACGCCCCGCCCGCCCGAGGACGACGATGCCGGGGAGGTGGCGTCGCTGCGCGCCCAGCTCGCTGGGATGGAGGCGCAGGCCGAAGAAGCCGCGCGTTTGCGCCAGCGTCTTCACGAGATGGAAGCCAAAGGCACAATCGCTGGGCCTGCGGTGGATGAGAAAAGCGCCGATCGTGACCATGCGCTGGAGTGGCGCAACCGCTATTTAAACTCCAGAGTCAAGTATCTAGAGGATCAACTCGCCAGCCTGCGCCGCGATGCGGACCCGGCGTCACCCGCTGAGGGCGGCTGAACCGGGCTCTCAGGGCGGTCAAGGGCGGGCGGCTGACGCCTTGTCGTGGCGCGCGGGAGGCGCGTCGCGGCGCAGCCCTGCTGAGCGAACCACATGACGCGCGCCTTCACTCCGGAACTGAAATCGCTCATCGCTGGCGCGGTGTTTGTGGCGTTCGCCGCCGTCGCCGTGCATCTCGGCGTCGCGGGCGGCGCGGCGCAGGCCGAGCGGTGGGTGCGCGCGCATGCCGACACGGCTTTGGCGACGCATGCGGCGTGGGCGCGTTGGGATGTGGATGGTCTGCGGGTGAGCGTGGCGGGCGAGCCGCCCAGCGCTGCGGCGCGGGCGCACGCGCTGGCCTCCCTGACGGCGGCCGTCGATGGGGCGGGGGGCGTGCTGGCCGCCGCCCTGCGCGTGGTTGATGAGACGACGCCCCTAGCTGTCGGGGATGTCGCGGACGCCGCCTCGGCTGCAGACCCGACATCGGGGCGCCTGGCTCCGACCGCGACCGTGGAGCCGCGTGACGCCGCCGCTGCTGGCGAGCCGGCGGCGGTCGTGCGCGGCCTTGAGCCGTCCCCGGCGTCGGCGCCTGATGGCCCCGCGTCGACCCTAACAGGGACGGACCGCGGCGCGTCCCCTGTGGAGCCGTTGGGTGAACCCGCCCTCGCCGCCCAGGACGCTGCTCAGAGCGCGCCAGATAACGCGGCTGAGAGCGCTGTTGCGCGCGCGCCGCTGTCGGCTCCCGTGGCTGTGAACACGCCGGCGGCTGACATCCGCGCCGCACAATCACCGAGCGGGCGCGCGTGCCAGGCCGCGCTGGACGCGGTGGCGCCCACCGGCTCTGTCGCGTTTGCGCTTAACGCGTATGGCCTCACCGAAGAGGCCGCGGGGGTGGTGGACGCCGCCGCGCAAGTGTTGGCTGGCGATCCGTGCGTTAACGCGCGCCTGGCGGTCGTCGGCCATACGGATAATCGCGGCGATCGGCAGCAAAACCTACTCATCTCCCAAGCGCGGGCGGAGGCGGTGTATCGGGCGCTGATCGCCGCTGGCATACCCGCGCGGCGTTTGCAATGGCGCGGCGCCGGCGACAGCGAGCCCATTGTCTCCAACGCAACGCTGGCGGGTCGTCAGGCCAACCGGCGCATCACCTTTACGGTGCTGGCGTCCGCCGCGCCTGCACCTGAGGAGCCCCGTGATCCATGACCTTGTTTTGGCTGACCCTGTTTAACTGGCTGCAATTGCTGATCGCATTCGTTTTGGGCGTGGCGGCGGCTCGCTGGGTCATGGCCGGCGCTCGCGGCGTGGCGCGTGAGGATTTGCTGGCTGAGGTGGCCGCCGAGCGCACCAAACGCCAGGAAGCCGAGGCGGGGCGAGCCAAAGAGCGAGCGCGGGCGGCGGAATTGGACGCTCAGCTGTCGGAATTGCAGCGGCGTGTGCGTCTGGGCGGGGGCGCATCGGCGAGCGAGGCGGGGAGCGAGCCGCCCGATACGTCCGGCGTGGTTCACGAGGCGGTGGGCTCGGCGTTGGCCGCCCAGGCGTCGCCCGCCGGGCAGTCTTTGCAGGGGGAGGCTGACGCCGCCTATGACGCGGCTCTCCAGGATTTGACGCGCATTAATGGGGTCGGGCCCGCTTATGCGGCGCGCTTGGCCGATCGGGGCGTCGCCTCCATCGCCGACATTGCGCGCTGGAATGATGACGAACTGGCGCGTTTTGATCGCGAACTGGAGACCGGCGGGGCCATCCGCCGGCAGGACTGGGTGGGCCAAGCCCAAAGGCTGACGGCCCAGGCCGAGGATGAGCGCGCCGCCCAGGTCCGCAGCGCGCGCGTACGCATCGGCCAAAGCGCTTAGACCTCAGGGGCCGTCCGCGGGGGCCTCTCTAATCGGCGAGTGCGCGGGCCATGTCCGCCGCGAAATAGGTGACCACCCCGGCGCAGCCGGCGCGTTTGAACGCCGATAGCGTTTCCATCATCGCGGCGTGCGGATCGATCCAGCCCTGGGCGCCGGCCGCTTTGATCATGGCGTACTCGCCCGACACCTGGAACGCGAAGGTCGGCGTGGCGAAAGCCGCCACGATGTCGCGGATGATGTCGAGATAGGGCAGGCCCGGCTTCACCATCACCATGTCCGACCCTTCCTCCAGATCCAACTCCACCTCGCGC
>CAZGCB010000097.1:0-9762 GCA_964524065.1 uncultured Caulobacterales bacterium
GCCGGCCGCACGTTGCAGAAAAGCGCGATCTTGCTGCGCTAGTCGTCGGGCAAGGGGCGGTCGCAACGGCACAGCAGAATGTCGGGCTGAATGCCGATCGAGCGCAGCTCCTTCACCGAGTGCTGGGTGGGCTTGGTTTTCATCTCCCCGGCCGCCGCGATATAGGGCAGCAGCGTGACATGGACGAACAGGGCCCGGCTCGCCCCCATCTCCTGGCGCAGCTGCCGCAGAGCCTCGAAAAAGGGCAGCCCCTCAATATCGCCGACCGTGCCGCCGATTTCGCACAGCATAAAGTCCACATCGCCAGGGTCGGAGAGGATGAAGGCTTTGATGGCGTCCGTCACATGGGGGATGACTTGGATCGTCTCACCCAAAAACGCGCCCTGACGTTCGCGCGCGATGAGGCGCTGATAAATCTGACCCGTGGTGACATTATCCGAACGCTTGGAGGACACATCGGTGAAGCGTTCATAATGGCCGAGATCCAGATCCGTCTCCGCCCCATCATCGGTGACGAACACCTCCCCATGCTCATGGGGCGACATGGTGCCGGGATCGACGTTGAGATAAGAAACGAGCTTGCGCAGGCGGACTGAATACCCACGCGACTGCAATAACGCGCCGAGGGCTGCGGAAGCCAAGCCCTTGCCGAGCGAAGAGACCACGCCGCCGGTGATGAATATGTACCGGGTCATGGACCTCGATCATAGCGGAGATTCGACGCCCCGGAAGGGTGTTCGTGACCGAGAGGCGTCCTTGACCGCAACTGTTCACAGCTTGATGGCCATCCCGCCGTGCTGACGGGCTAGAGCGGCACGCCGCCCTCGCCCGGATCGGCCGGTGGCGTTTCAGCCGGATCATCTTCGCCGGGGGCCGGGGCGTCCTCGGCTGGCGCATCATCGGCTGGCTCCGGCTCGGCGTCGGCGCCCTCGCTCACCGCATCATCCAAGGGCGTTCCGAAAAAATCCGTCGGCGCAGCCGGCGCATCCTCCTCAACCTGCGTGGCGCGGTCCAACACGCCCGCAGCCCGCTGGTCGGCTGCGACGGAAATCGTCAGGCCCAGGCTGGAGACGAAAAACAACACCGCCAGGATGGAGGTGGCGCGCGTCAGCGCATCGCCCGCGCCACGCCCGGTCATCAAGCCGCCGGGTCCGCCGCCAATGCCCAAGGCGCCGCCTTCAGAACGCTGCAGCAAAATCACGCCTACCAAAGCGAGGGTGATGAGCAATTGGATGATGATCAAAAACAACGTCATGGCGGGCGCCGGCCTCCTGGGATCGAGCCGGCTACGTAAACCGCCCCGGCCGCCGCGCCAACCCTTGGGCGTGCGATTTGCACTCCAAACGCGTCCTGTTCGGCCTTAGGCGTCAGACATTGTCCAAGTCCAGCATGTCATCGTCCGATGATGCGTCTTGGGCGGCCGTGTCCGGGGGCGGCGGATTCGCTGGAACGGGAGGGGCTTGGCGCGTCTCACCTGTGTTCCCCTGAGCATCCAGCAACGCGCTGGCTTTTAACGCCAGGGAGGCGATTTGGCGCAGCGCCTGCGGTGCGGCGTTGCGCGCGCGGATCAAAGCGGTGGTGCGCTTGGCCACATCACCGGCCAGGGCCTCTGCATCCGGGCACAGCGCCGCCAGACGCAAGCGCCGGCGCAATTCGCGCGCCGCGCGATCCAACTCCTCCAAGCTCTCGATGCCCAGATCCTCGCCGGCTTGCGCCGCCTCCAAGCGCATGCGCGCGCTCGTGGCCACACGCAATGCGAGACGCCGCACACGCTCGCGCGCGATTTTGGCTTGCACATCCGGGATGGCCTGCACGGCGGCGCGCACCGCCGCGCCGCTGGCCGCGACGCGGGCTTTGAGCAAGTTGGGCGCGGCGAAACTGTTGAGGCTGGGGCCGCGATCGGGGGAGCGGCGCCGATCGGGCCCGACATAATCGCTTGTGACCACATAGGGTCGGTTGGCGCTGGCGAGCAGGCGGACACGATCCAGCAGCTGACCGGTCGAGAACGGGCGCAGCACCACATCATCGGCCCCGCTGTCGAGCGCCTTGCGAATTTCGGTCTTGCCCCGCGGCCAGGTGGTCAACAACACGCTCAGAAAGGGGTTGGCGCCCAATTCCCCATCGCGCACCGAGCGCACCACATCGCACACATCGGCGCATTCGGAGAACGCCTCGGCGATAACCAGGTCAAACGCATCGCCCTGCAGTTTGCGCATGAACTGCGCCATGTCCTTCACCATCGCCACATGCGCGAAGCCCGCTTCCTCCAGCGCGGCGCGATTGGCGCGGCGCGTGGGCGAGGGGTCGAACAGCAAAACGCTGGCGCGATCAAAACGGGCGGTGCTCATCGGGCGTCTCATACGGCCGCCGGCTCGGGTCGCCGGCGCACGTGGAAGACTGCCGTGCGCGCGTGTGACCGAGATTAAATCGCGGATTGGATGATTTGTGTGAAACTCTCGGCGGTGAGGCTCGCCCCGCCCACCAAAGCCCCGTCCACACCGTCCACGTCCAGAATCGCGCGCGCATTGCCCGGCTTGACGGAACCGCCATAAAGGATCCGCATACTCTCGGCGCGTTCGGCGCCCCAGACCTCAGCCAGCACCGTGCGGCTGGCGGCGTGCATGGCCGCGATGTCATCCACGCTCGGCGTGCGGCCGGTGCCGATGGCCCACACCGGCTCATAAGCGAGGCAGGCGCGCGCGGCGATGGCGTGTCCCACTGCGCTGACATCCGGCAGCGAGCCGCGGATTTGCGCCGCCACAACCGCTTCGGCCTCGCCGGCGTCGCGCTGGGCCTCCGTTTCCCCGACACAGATGATCGGCGTCACATCATACTGCGCCGCCGCGCGCACCTTTTGCGCCGCCAGTACATCCGTTTCGCCCAGCGCGCGGCGCTCGGAGTGGGCGATGATCACATGACTGGCGCCCGCGTCCGCTAGCATCGAGGCGCAGACATCACCGGTGTGCGCGCCCGTATCGGCGATATGACAGTCTTGGGCGCCCACATGCACGGGCGTTCCGGCCACATCGCGCGCCACATCGCTCAGCAAGGTGAAAGGCGGGCAGATCACCACCTCCACCGCCGCGTTCGCGGACACATTGTCACCGACAAACGCTGCGACGGCGCGCGCTTCATCGCGCTGGGCCTGCAGACCGTTCATCTTCCAGTTTCCTGCGATCATGCGGCCGCGGGCCATGGCGTGTCCTTCCATTCTGTGCGGCCTTGCGGCCCTGTGGTTCGTTTCGGCCGGCCGCAGGTTTAAGGCCAGGACGTGGCGCAAAGCCGTGGCGGCGGCGGCGTCGCCTGGCGCGGGACTGTGACAGACATCCCTGTGGCCGTATGAGAGCTGTTGTGTCCTCTAGCGCGGCTGACTAGCTTTCGGCCATCGCTTTCGTCCAGCCCAGGTGTGCACACCATGCTCAATTCCATGCGCGACGCGGCCAAGTCTTGGATCGTGGTTGTTTTGCTCGCCCTGTTGGGTTTGGCCGTGGCCCTGACCGGCGGCTTCGGCGCGTTCACCGGCGGGCTCGGCAATGATGTCGCCGTGGTGGGCGATGAGCGCATCAAGCAGCTGGAGATGCGCCGCGCATGGGCTGAGGCCCTCCGGCGGCTGCGTTTTTCGGAGGAGAACCGCGGCCTGACGGAGGCCGATGCGCGCGCCAACGGCTTGCACCGGCAGTTGCTGAGCGATTTGGTGTCGCGCGCCCAGTACCGGCAGGAGGCTGAGGCCCTCGGCGTCACCGCCACCGATGCGGAAATCATCGCCATCATGTCGGACATCGAGGCCTTTGTGGATCCGGTGACCGGGCGCTTTGATCCCGTGCAAGCCCGCCAAATTCTGGCGCAGAACCGTATCAATGAGGACGATTTCACCGCCGAGATCGCCGACGACATTCGCCGTCAGCACATCAGCGCGTTCGTCACCAGCGGCGCCGCCCCGCCTGAATATCTGAGCGCGGTGATCACGGCCTCCATCGCGCAGGAGCGGCTGGTGAGCGTGGTGATTGTGCCCCAAACCGCCATCACCGATCCCGCCGCCCCCGATGAAGAGAGCCTACGGGCGTTTTACGAGGCTAATATCGGCCGTTACCAAACGCCGGAGCGCCGGGCGCTCACCCTCGCGGCCATCCTGCCCGACACCGAAGCGGCGGCCGCCGCGCTCGAGCCCAGCTTGGTGGAGGACGCCGTGCAAGCCGCCATGGCCGACGCCACCGAGCCGGAAACGCGCAGCCTCACCGAAATCCCGGCCCCCGACGAGGCGACGGCGCGCCAAGTGGTCGAGCGCTTGCGCGCGGGTGAAACACCCGAAGATGTGGTGGCGGCCCTCGGGCTGGTGGGCGTCAATCCCTACACCGATGTCACGGCCGCGGATTTGCCGGACGCGGCCTTGGCGATGGCGGCCTTCGCCGTGGACGAGGGGGCCGTGACCGAGCCGGTTGAAACCACTCTGTCCTGGTCCGTCGCCCAGATCACCGGCGTCACCGCTGCGGTGCGGCCCGATGACGCCATCGTGCGCGCGCAAGTGATCAGCGATTTGACCGATGCGCGGGCCCAAGCCGATGTGGCCGCCGCGGGCCGCGAATTTGAACGCGCGCTGATCCGCTCCACCACCTTGGCCGAAGCGGCCGAGGGCCTCAGCGCCGTAACGCTCGCGACAATCGCCGCGGTGGATCGCAGCGGACGCGATGCGCAGGGTGACCCAGTGGCGGTGTTGTCGCGGCTGCCCGAAGCGTTGGAGACGGCGTTCGGCCCCAATCAGCGCATAGGTCTGGCGACGCCGCTGCTCGCCGCCGACAGCGGCGCGCAGTATGCGCTGCAGCTCACGGCCATCGCGCCGCCAGAGCCTTTGCCCTTTGAGGATGTGCGTGAGACGATCACACAGACGCTTATGGCTCAAGAACGGCAAAATGCGCTGACCGTGTTGTCTGGTGAGGTCCAGGCCGCGCTGGAGAGCGGCTTGTCGCATACCGATGCGGCCGCCATCGCCGGGGCCGACGCACGGACGGAAGTCGGGGTCATTTCTCAACTTCGGCCTCCGCCCGGAGGCTTGAGTCGGGCGGCTGTCGCCGCGATTTTGAACCCGCAAAACGGGCCGGGCGCGGTTGTCGCGGCGAGCACCGACGCGGGTGAGACGGCGCTGATCCGCATCGAGGCGCTGCTGCCGGAGGCGGGCAGCGAATTGGGCCCCATGCGCGGCATGTTCCAAGGCCAGATCGCCGCCGGCCTTAGCCAGGATTTGCTGACGCTGTATAATCGAGCGCTGTATGAGCGCCACCAGGTGCGCACTAACCCCGAGGCGTTTGATCGCGCGGTCGGGGCCAGCGCGCCATGATGGATCTCAGCCCGGGTCGCAACGCCTTTGTCGCGGCCTACGAAGCCGGCCAGGCCCAAGCGGTGTGGATGCGCGTGCCGGATGATTTGGAGACGCCCGTCTCCGCGGTGCTGAAGCTTGGCCGCGATCGCCCGAATCTATTTTTGCTGGAGTCAGTGGAGAAGAACGCCCATCGCGGGCGGTATTCCATCATCGGCGTGGAGCCAGACCTGATTTGGCGTCTGCGCGACGGGGTTGCGGAGGTGTCCGAGGGCCAAGGCGTCGCGGCGGGCGCCTTTACCGCCATGGGGCTGGAGCCTATCGCGGCCTTGCGCGACATCATCGCCCGCTCCGCCCTGCCCTTGCCCGAGCCCTTGCCGGGTCCGGCGGCGGGACTGTTCGGCTATCTCTCCTATGAATTTGTGCGGCACTTGGAGCGCTTACCCGAGCCCAAAGCCGATCCCATCGGCACGCCGGAGGCGTTGTTGCTGCGCCCCTCCGTCGTCATTGTGTTCGACGCGATTGCGCAGGATATCTTGTTCGTCACGCCCGTGCGGCCGCGTCTGGGCCTCGCCGCCGAGGCGGCTTATGAGGCCGCACGCGCCCGGCTGCGCGCGGTGATGGACACCCTGGCCACGCCCCTGGACGCGCCCAAGCCGCGCCCCAGCGAACCCGCCGACGCGCCGCGCGAAACCCACATCGCGCCGAAGACGTATCGGGCGATGGTGGAAACGACAAAGGCCTATATCCGCGCTGGGGATGTGTTTCAGGCGCTGCCGGCCCAGCGCTTCACTACGCCCTTTCCGCTGCCGCCCTTCGCGTTGTATCGATCGCTGCGGCGCACCAATCCCTCGCCGTTTTTGTTTTACCTGAATTTCCAGGATTTCGCAGTGGTGGGCTCCAGCCCTGAAATCCTCGTACGCCTGGCCGAGGGGCGCGTAACGCTGCGGCCCTTGGCGGGCACGCGGCCGCGGGGCGCCACGCCGGCGCAGGACGCCGCGCTCGAGGAGGAATTGCTGGCCGACCCCAAGGAACGGGCTGAGCATCTCATGCTGCTGGATCTCGGCCGCAATGATGTGGGCCGCGTCGCGGCCTGGGGCGGGGTTGAGGTGACCGAGCAGTTCATGGTCGAGCGCTACAGCCATGTCATGCACATCGTGTCGGACGTGCAGGCGCCCTTGCGCGAGGATTGCGACGCGGTGGACGCGCTGCTGTCCGGCTTTCCCGCCGGCACGGTGTCCGGCGCGCCGAAAGTGCGCGCCATGGAGATCATCCATGAAATCGAGCCAGAGCGACGAGGCGTTTATGCTGGCGGCGTGGGCTATTTCTCCGCCGGCGGCGATATGGACACCTGCATCGCGCTGCGCACCGGCGTCGTGAAAGATGGCGTGCTGCACGTCAAGGCCGGTGGCGGCGTCGTTTATGACAGCGATCCGGAAACGGAGCGAATGGAGACCATTCACAAATCCGGCGCCCTGTTCCGAGCGGCGGCCGCGGCGAAATGGTTTGTGTGACAGGACACCGTCGTCCGAGGACGAACCGCTAAGCGCTGCGTTGGGCGGTGCTGAGATGCTGAGCGAGCGCGGCGGCGCCGCCAATGGCGAAGCCCGCCGCTTGCGCCCGCGGCAGCCAACGCTCCAGCGCGTCGAAGCTGGCATCATGCGGGTGGGCGATGATCACGGCATAACCGCGCTGGCGCGCAATGGCCTCCGCTTGCGCCAAAGCGCGGTCCATGGCCGCGGTGTCGCGGTCATGGTCTAGGAAGACATCGCGGGCGAGCGCGGTGAGGCCGGCTTGGCGGGCGGCGACGGCGAGCTGCGAACGGCTATCGGTGAGGGAATCCAGCACCACCATGTTGCGCGCGGCCGCGACATCCAGCACCGGGGCAAGGCAAGCGGCGCAGGCGGTGAAACGGCTGCCCATATGATTGTTGAAGCCGAGCGCGTGTGGCGCCGCATCAAAGGCGGCGGCGGCGCGGGCGCGGATGATCTGCGGATCGTGCCAGGTGGTGAGGGCGAACGGCCCCGGATCGGCCAGTCCCGCTGGCTCCATCGGGAGATGCACGAACACCTCATGGCCGGCGGCGGCCAACTGCGCGGTGATCTTCTGCAAACCTGGCGCATAGGGCAGGACTGACGCTGTCACCGGCGCCGGCAAATCCAACACGCGACGCGTGGCGTGCGGGTCGAGCCCCACATCATCCACGACAATCGCGATCACCGGCGTTGCAGCGCCCGCAGGCCGCGGCGCCACCGGCGCCGCCAATGCGTGGCCCGGCGCGCGGACGGCGTCGACGCGGGCCTCAATCTCCACGTTCGCCGCACGCGCGCCCAGAGGCTCCACAGCCGGAAGGGCTGGCGCGGACTGCGGGACGGGCGCCGCTGACACCAACGTCGGGCGCAGGCTCGCCGGTTCGACCGCCGTTGTGAGCACCATGCACAGGCCCAGAACGCCTAAACCCGCCAGAGCCGCGCTCCACGCCAGGGCCAGCCGCAACGGCTGCCCCCGGTGCGGCGTGACATCCGTTAATGTCTCTTTGATCTCGACCAAAACATCGTCCCCCGACAAAGTTGGCTCAAAATGGGTCACGATCGTTAGATGCCGCTCAAAAGGTTAACGGAGTCTTGACGCCCCACGGGGCCGGGTGCGGGGCTGTGGAAGGATTGGCCCGCAGCCCGCGGCGCGCTATCACCACGACCCCCAGGCGCCTTGCCCCATGGCGGCGCGCAGCGTGACGGCCGGCGTTGATGATTTTGGTGATCGATAATTACGACAGCTTTGTTTTCAATTTGGTGCACTATCTGCGCGATCTGGGCGCTGAAACCGAGGTGGTGCGCAATGATGCCGTCACCGTTGAAGATGCATTGGGTTCAGGCGCCCAGGGCCTTTTGATCTCGCCCGGACCCGGCGCGCCGGAGGCGGCCGGGATCTCCACCGCCCTCGCCCGCGCCGCCGCCCAGGCGCAGCTTCCCGTTTTGGGCGTCTGCCTCGGTCATCAAGCCATCGCGGCGGCCTTCGGCGCCACGGTGGGCGCCGCCCAGGAGATCCGTCACGGCAAGACAAGTCCCGTGCGCCATGACAACGCGGGCGTGTTCGCCGGGCTGCCCAGCCCCTTCACCGCCACGCGCTATCACAGCCTGGCGGTGGTGCGCGACACCATCCCCGCGGAGTTGACCATCACGGCCGAGACGGAGGATGGCGAAGTTATGGGCCTCGCCCATGTGACGGCGCCGGTGTTCGGGGTGCAGTTCCACCCCGAATCCATCGCGTCCGAACACGGTCACGCCTTGCTGCGTAACTTTTTGAAGCGGACACAAAAACCCAAAGCGCGTAAGCGGGCCGCCGCCAAACCAGCCAAGCCCAAAGCCGCGCCAAAAGCACGGCGCAAACCCGCCAGCGCCGCCAAGACGGGACGGGCCCGATGAGCGCGGTGCGTGAGGCCTATCACAGCCTGTTGTCAGGCGTGCCGCTGAGCGAAGCGGCGGCCGAGGCCGCCTTCGCCGAACTGATGGCGGGACAAACGCCGGACGCGCTGATTGGCGGGTTCCTCACAGCGTTGAAGCAGCGCGGCGAACAGCCCAGCGACATCATCGCCGGCGCCCGCGTTTTGCGCGCCCGCGCAACGCCCGTCGCCCCGCCGGCGGCTCGCGCCGCGCCGCTGGTGGACACTTGCGGCACGGGCGGGGATGGGCTGCACACCTACAACATCTCCACCGCCGCGGCCTTTATCGCGGCGGGCGCCGGCGCGCTGATCGCCAAGCATGGCGGACGGGCCTCCTCCTCGCGCTCCGGCTCGGCGGATGTGTTGGGCGCCCTCGGCGCGCCCTTGGACGCCCCGCCTGAAGCCGCCGTCCGCGCCTGGCGCGACGCCGGCGTGGCGTTTCTGTTCGCCCCGACGCACCACGCCGCCATGGCGCATGTGGGCCCCGCGCGCAAAGCGCTGGCGACGCCGACCATCTTCAACCTTATCGGCCCGCTGACCAATCCGGCCGGCGCGCCCCGTCAGCTCCTCGGCGTGTCGAAGCCGGCGCTGGTGGATCTGATGGCGCAAGCGCTGAAGGGCCTCGGCGCTGAGCGTGCTTGGGTGGTGCATGGGCGCGACGGCTTGGATGAGCTGTCCACCACGGACACGACCCTGGTGGCCTCCCTACAAGACGGTGTCATTGAGCGCTTCGAGCTGACGCCGGAGGACGCCGGCCTGCCCCGCGCCCGCTTGGAGGATTTGCGCGGCGCCGGGCCGCAGGAAAACGCTGCGGCCCTGCGCGCTGTGCTGGCCGGCGAGGCCGGGCCCTATCGTGATATCGCGGTGCTGAACGCGGCCGGCGCGCTGGTGGTGGCGGGCCGCGCGGGCGATATTCGCGAGGGCGTCGCCCAAGCCCAAGCGGCGCTTGATTCCGGCGCCGCCCAGCGCAGCTTGCAGGCCATGATCACCGCCATGCAGGGCGCCGCCA
>CAZGCB010000098.1:0-9692 GCA_964524065.1 uncultured Caulobacterales bacterium
CAGCATGATCCGCGGCGGGCACATCGATCTCGCCATTCTCGGCGCCATGGAGGTGTCAGAATGCGGCGATCTCGCGAACTGGATGATCCCCGGCAAGCTGGTCAAAGGCATGGGCGGCGCGATGGATTTGGTCGCTGGCGTCAAGCGGGTGGTCGTGGTGATGGATCATGTCAACAAGAAGGGGGAGTCCAAAGTGCTGCCCGACTGCACCTTGCCGCTCACCGGCCGGCGCGTGGTCAACCGCATCATTACGGGCCTGGCCGTGATGGATGTGAAGGGCGATCATTTGGAGCTGATCGAGTTGGCCGAGGGCGTCCATGTGGATGAGGTGAAGGCGGCCACCAAGGCGGCCTTGAGCGTTTCGCCGCATTTGGGCGCGGGGCACGTGGCGTCGTAGCGCGCGGCTGTGGCTCAGGCGGAAGGGGGCCAGCGCGCCACCTGTTGAGCGTTGGCGCTCGCCCTGTGTCCAAAGTGGTGGGGAGGGGGGGATCACTGATGACGCTCGATCCCGGCCGCGCATCGCCGCAACCGCCGAAGCGGGGAACGGGCCTGGCGTCTGTCAGCTGCGCGGCCAGCTGTGACGTTCCGCCGCGCCTGCGCGCATAGGCGTCGCTTGTAAGTGAGAATATTTCTCATTATCATACTGGGTGTCGCTGCGGAGGCGCTCATGATCGTCTGTTTGTGCAATTGCCTGAACGAAGCCAGCATCGTCGAGGTCATCAACGCTGGCTGTCAGACGCGCGAGGACGTGCATCAGCGCTTGGGCGTGACAGTGCAGTGCGGGTCATGCCTGGACTATGTCGACACTCTGATCGCGGAACGCAGCGCCGAGTGAGGCCCCTGCGCCGCGCGAGCGAGCATCGCTGGTGATCCTCCGTAACGGAGAGTGACGAGGCGGAGGGCTTGCGCAGAGTGCGCCTTTCGGCTGCCCGCCACACTTTCCGTTCGCGCGATATCGCCATTCAGCTGAGACGTGCTAAGTACAGCTCAACACGACGCGCCGCCTGGCGCCATTCCACACGCCGGCTTCATGGAGAATGAGAATGAAAGGCGACTCAACAGTCATTCAACATTTGAACGCCGTGCTGAAAAATGAGCTCACAGCCATAAACCAGTACTTTCTGCACTCGCGGATTCTGAAGGACTGGGGGGTGTCGGAACTCGCCGATAAAGAATACAAAGAATCATTGGAGGAAATGGTCCATGCGGACTGGATCATTGAGCGTGTTTTGTTCCTAGAGGGTCTGCCAAATCTCCAAGCGTTGCATAAATTGCGCATCGGCGAAGATGTGAAAGAGATCCTCGAATGCGATTTGGCGCTAGAGCAGGACGCGATTCCGGCCCTGCGCGAGGCCATCCAGTATTGTGAAAGCGTGCAGGATTATATCTCGCGCGATTTGTTTCGGCGCATCCTCGATAATGAAGAGGAGCACGTGGACTGGCTGGAGACCCAGCTTGGCTTGGTGGAGCGACTGGGCGTTGAGCGATTCACGCTGCTGCAGACACGCCCGAATGCGGCGCACGCGTCGGAGGACTGAGGGCGTGCACGCTAGAGTTGCTTCACCGATAAAAGCTTTTTTTGAGTGTATTGATCCAGTTTGAACCAAGGTTTTGAGGAATCTTTGTCCATCTGGCGATCGTTTGGGTCATCAAACGCACGAATTTCGCGGAGAGTTCGCAATCGACAGGTACAGCTTTACCGGGGCTTAAGGCTTTTTTCTCAATTGTGGTGAAATAAGGCGCTCCCAAGTCGATTGAGGCGAATATGGCCCGTGTAGACCCGCTGGACACCGCCCCCGCCGCAGTGTTGTGGCCGGCGCCCAAACGCGTTCAACGCATCCGACGTTCGGCGGCGCATCCGCAAACCGCTGTGATCGGGCGGGCTGTGTTGGCGTTGCGCACTGCATGGCGTGCGTTGGTGTGGCGTCTGATGTTGCGTTTCGGACGCCTGACGCGCCCCCTCGGGCATGGCGGTCATGGGCCGAATGACGCGCGGCCCGAGCCGCTGCGCCGTGATGCGGACATCATGCCTTTCCCCAGCCGGACCTACTCTCCGCTGTGCGCAGCTAACGATGCCGCCAAACCTGGCGAGCCATACGCGCCCGCGCCGCGACCGGTCAGCGATCCTGTCTTGGCTCAGCCCGAAGCGGCCCCCCAAACGGAGGCGTGCGCGGATGTGTCCGGGACGCCGCTGCATGTCCTGGTGGTCGACGATAACGCCGTCAATCGCAAAGTGATGGGCGCAATCCTGCAAAGCGTCGAGGCGGTGGTCACATTCGCGGAAAATGGCGAAGAGGCGGTGCGCTTCGCGCAGATCCAGCACATCGATTTGATTTTCATGGATATTCGGATGCCCATCATGGATGGTGTGGACGCCACGCGCCGCATCCGTGCCTGGGAGGGCCAAGCGGGCCGCACACCGACGCCGATCATTGCCGTGACCGCCAACAATCTGGACGAGCATCGCGATGAGTACCTCGCCGCCGGGATTGATGAGTGTCTCCATAAGCCGGTGAAGGCCCAGCAGCTGAAAGCGATTGTGGAGGAAGTGGCCGATCAGCGCACCGCACCGGCGGACACCGACCGCCATTCGCGTCCGGCTTAGTCCCATCGTTACGAGGCGCCGTCCGCGGCGGTTTGCGCCGTGTTAAACGCAGCGCGCTGAGCGTCTTTCAGCCCACAGCACCGTGATTGGTTGCCCGCGCGCGGCGCAGCGCGCATAACCTCGCGCGCAAGCTTGTCCGGGGGATGACACCATGACGCTGCGCCGCAATCCCGCTGTCGCCGTGCGCGACGCCCTGTGGGACGCCATGACGGGCCCCATTGGCGAGATCCTGTTTCGCGTCGTCTTTTGGACGACCGCAGCTTACGCTTTGCTGGCGGGTGTGTTTCTGCGCCTCTGGGCGCCGATCGTGTTGAAGAATGACAATGTGTTTTTCATGCCGGTGGCCTTCGCCATGCGCAATGGCCTGGGCTTCAACAATCTGTGGGTGAACCCCACCGGCTCAGGCCAGTTCGATTGGCACGGCATCATCCATCCCACGCTGATGGGCTGGCTCGCGCCGGGCGGGGACTGGTCCGCCATCAACGCCGCTGTCGTGTTGCTGGCGGGGGCGGGAACCGTGGCGTATCTGGCGCTGCTCTGGCGGCAGTCGGGCCCGGCCGTGCTGAAGGCCGCCGCAGCCATGATCATCGTCTCCGCGTTTATCGGCTTTGGCGGACGCCCTGAGACGACGGCGGCGCTGCTGATGGCCGCACTCATTGCGCTGGGCGTGATGGGCGCGCACGGCGGGGGCGGGGGGACGGCCGCACGTTGGCTGCCTCTCGCCGGTGCGGGGCTGGTGCTCGGTGTCCTGGGCGCGGCCCATCCCATCGCCGCGGCCATGAGCGTCACGGTGTTCGCTGGCGCCCTGGCCGTGGCGCATGTGCGTACTGAGCGCGGGCCGTGGCGCTACATCATGGACATGGCTGCGGTCGGCGTGGTGGCGGTGCTCGCCCTGGTGGCGAGCTTCCTGCTGCTTTACCCCTACGACCCAGCCTCGTGGGTGCAGGGTATGCTGGCGGCGAGCAATCAAGCGGCCGGGCGCTTTGGGGAAGGCGAATTCCTCAAGTATTTTGTCGCGACCAAGCATCTGCCGTTCTTGATCTTGACGTTCCCGGTGCTCGGCTTTGTGCTGTATGCGCTGCTCCATGAGCCGCTGCGCCAGGCCGGCTGGTTCCATCGGGCGGTGTTGGCAGGGGCGGCGCTGGCGCTTGTCTTACTCATCTATCGCTTCCCCGTGCGCATTCCGCCGACCTACTACAATTACGCCGTGCTGATTCCGGCGCTGGCCTTGGTGAGCGTTGTCGTGTTGCGCGATCGGTTGCGCAGTTGGGCCGGCACCGCGTCGGCGCTGTGCTTGGGCGCCTTCGCCGCTGGATGCGCGCTGGCGCAGGGGCTGTGGGTGTACCAAGTCTCCGCCGGCGGCGCGTTGATCAGCGGGCAAAAGGCCCAGTTGGCGCGGCTGGTCACCGAGTACCAAGCGGCCGGCGCGCGTGTGGCGGTGGACGGCCCCATCTTGGGCGCCTTGGACGACGCGCAAGTCGCTGAAGCGACAGAGGTTTTGTTTTTCGGCCGGCGCACGGATGGAGGCAAGTTCACCCCCTCCGCGGACGCTTTTGACGTGGTGATCCGCGCCCAAGCGGAATTCGCCGAAGCGCCCCAGGTGCTGCCCGGCTTTGTCTTGGCGCGCAATGGCTATGTGGCTGGACGCGGCGCGCTGTCCTTCTCCAAGCCCGAGCATCTCGGCTATGCGGTTTATGAGGCGGACCGCTAAGCGCTGAGTGTGGAGCGCGTGTCCGCCAGGCGTCGCCGGGCGCACGGGCCGGCAAACCATTGCGCGAGGGCGTATCGCCGATTAGGGAACAGGTGTGACAAAGTAACGTGTCGCCCTGTCGGAGATCCTCGTGAGCGCCAAATCCTTTTCGTCCATCGACGCCTCGGCGGTGGGGCTGTCCGCCGCCTGTCTCATCCATTGCTTGGCCTTGCCCATCCTCGCCGCCGCGCTGCCGGCCATGGGCGTGCTGGCGGATAATGAGCAGCTCCATGCCGGCTTTGTGATCCTGGCTGTGCTAGTCAGCGGCCTCGCCATCGGCCAGAGCCTTGGCGGCGGCGTGCGTTGGGGCTTTATCATCGTGGCGCTGACGGGCTTAGGCTTTTTGGTGGCTGGGGCCTTTTTTGAGCGCCTGGAAGCCCAGGAGACGATGTTGACCGTCATCGGCGCGCTCCTACTGGCTGGCGCGCATGTTTGGCGCTGGCGCCGTCACACGCGAACGGCTTAGAGGCACGCTTCGCACGCTTCATCTCGACACCGCTGGTGGGCGGGCGCTAGGAACGCTTTATGGCTCCGCCGCTTTTGTCTTTGCGTGACATGCATCTGACCTTTGGGGGAACGCCGCTTTTTGAGGGCGTCGACCTCACCGTGTTCGAACGCGACCGCATCTGTTTGGTGGGGCGCAATGGATCGGGCAAATCCACGCTGATGAAAATCGCCGCCGGTCAGGTGGAGGCCGACGCGGGCGAGCGCTTTGTGCAGCCGGGAACCACCGTACGCTATCTGGAGCAAGAGCCGGATCTGTCGGACTTCAAGACGGTGTCGGCCTATGTGGAAGCGGGGCTCGGCCCGACGGACGAGGCTTATCTGGCCGCCAGCCTGCTGGAGGATCTCGCCGTCGATCCGCAGGCGCATCCGGCCACGCTGTCCGGCGGTCAGGCGCGCCGGGCGGCCATCGCCCGCGCCTTGGCGCCCCAGCCGGACATTCTGCTGCTGGATGAGCCCACCAACCATCTCGACGTGCCGGCCATCCAATGGCTGGAAGACACCCTCGCCGCCAGCCGCAGCGCCCTGGTTTTGATCAGCCATGACCGCGCCTTTATGAGCGCGCTCACCCAACGCACGGTGTGGGTGGATCGCGGCCGCTCGCGCGCATTGGATCGCGGCTTCGCCAGCTTTGAGGCCTGGCGCGATGCGACGCTCGAGAACGAGGCCGCCGACGCCCACAAGCTGGATCGCAAAATCGCCGCGGAGGAGGATTGGGTGCGCTATGGCGTCACCGCGCGGCGCAAGCGCAATGTGCGGCGCATGCGCGAGCTGCAGGAGTTGCGCGCCCGCCGTCGCGACGCGCGCCGCACGCCCGGCGTCGCCGCCATGAGCGCGGCGGAGGGGCGCGCCTCCGGCAAGCTGGTCATCGAAGCGGAGGGGATCGCCAAGGCCTATGGCGAGCGGGTGATCGTCGCGGATTTTTCGCTCAAGGTCGCCCGCGGCGATCGCATCGGTTTGGTGGGGCCCAATGGCGCGGGCAAGACCACGCTGCTGAGGCTGCTCACCGGAACGTTGGAGCCTGATGCGGGCCGCGTGCGCCTGGGCTCCAATCTCGACATCATCACCCTGGACCAACAGCGCGCCAGCCTCGATCTGGAGACATCGGTGCAGGACACCCTGACCGATGGGCGCGGCGATATGGTCATGGTGGGCGAGCAACAGCGCCATGTGATGTCCTATCTCAAGGACTTTTTGTTCGCGCCGGAACAAGCCCGCTCGCCGGTGAGCGCGCTGTCGGGCGGCGAGCGGGGGCGGCTTGCGCTGGCCGTGGCGCTGGCGCGCCCGTCCAATCTGTTGATTTTGGACGAGCCCACCAATGATCTCGATTTGGAGACCTTGGACCTTCTGGAGGAGGTGCTGAGCGGCTATGGCGGCACGATCCTTTTGGTGAGCCATGATCGCGATTTTCTCGATCGTTTGGTGGCCAGCGTCATCACGCCCGATCCCAGCGGCCGCGCCGGCGCATGGCTGGAATATGCCGGCGGCTATAGCGATATGCGCGCGCAACAGCAGGCGGGCGCTGCAGACGACGAGCCCAGGGGCGACAGCCCCGCGCCGTCACGCCCGTCCGCCGCCAAGCCGGCGCCGCTGCGCTCCGCCCCCAAACGCCGCGAAAAGCTGAGCTTTCACGAGCAGCACGCTCTGAAAACGCTGCCTGGCGAAATGGCGGAGCTCACCACGCAGATCGAGACGCTGAGCGCGACGCTCGCTGATCCGGACTTATTCGAAAAGGACGCCCAGCGCTTTGAAACCAGCGCCGCGGCGCTGGCGCAGGCCCAGGCCGCGCTCGCCGCCGCGGAAGAAAAATGGCTGGAGCTGGAAATCAAACGCGAAAGCCTGGAGCAGACCTGAGTGTCTCAGGCCTAAGGCTCCTCCCAAGCCGCAACCCTAGCCCTAAAACGCCATCCGATTGCGGAGAGAGCGGCCGCTCTCAATCGTTTTCACTCGCCACTCCAAAAAAAAAGAGCTGTGCATTGCACAGCTCTCAAAGGTGACGAATTCAGTCGGTTATTAGAACGTACGTGAGACTTGGAACACGTAGGTGCGTCCTAAGAGGTCGTACCCGGCCCCCAACACGGTGTTGGCGCCAACTGTACCGGTATCGCTCGGCACGCCATCGGCGACGAGCGGCGGCTCTTCGTCAAACACGTTGCGGATGGTGCCTTGCACCTGCCAGCGATCGTTCAAGTACCGCAAGCCCAGTGTGTGCTCGAAGTGCTTTTCAGTCTCGCTGATCCGATCCGATAGCTGGACCGCGGCTTCGGTGTCGCCGATATAATCGACGCGCCACAACAGCCGCCAGTCTTCGTAATCGAAGGTCGCGGTCACATCACCAGCCCAGCGCGGGAACGCGAAGTCGCCGACAAACTCGGTTGTTTCGCCAAGGATCTCGGTGGAACGGCTTTCGAGGTAGGTAAACTCACCTTCGATGGCCAAGTCACCGATCGTGAACGTGTGTTCATAACGCACATTGACGTCAAAACCACTGACCGCGTCACTGGCCACGTTAATCAACGAAATATCGACATCAGTTAAGAAGAAGTCGTCGCCACGCGGCGAAATCCGAGGACAGAACGGGCTCGAGAGATCGGGCGACGTGTAGCATGCGCCGAGCAAGAAACCACCGCTCGGCGAAATGACCGATCCTTCGACCTCGATGTCGAACCAATCCACGGCAATGCTGAGGCCAATCCAGTCAGGTTGATACACAATGCCGTAGGTGAGGCTCTCGCTGGTTTCGGCTTGGAGTTCCGTATTGCCGCCCTCAATGACGCGGATGCTCGGAGCCCCTTCAGCGCCGAGGTCGAGTGGCACGCCCTCAGACAAACAGTTTTGGACGATCACATTCTCGGTGTCGATGGTCCCCTCATCGGCTCCTGGGAAGTTCTCGAGCAAGTTGATGCAGGGGTCCGCGAAGCCGGTTAGGAAGCCAGAGATGTCGCCCCGGAACTGCTCGCTCACCGTGGGCGCGCGGAACGATTCAGAGAAGCCGCCGCGCAACCGCAGCTCCGGCGTAACATCATACACCAGACCGACACGGAAAATATCGTCTTCATAAGGCGACTCGTAGTCCGTATAGCGGTAAGACGCACTCAGGTCGAGATTGTGCGCAAACGGCAAGTCCGCCAGAATCGGAACTTCAACTTCCCCAAAAACCTCAAAGACTTCGTCGCTGCCGCGCGTGATCGCTTGGGTTGTGAAGCCGAAGAGGTTGTCGGTCTGCACATTGATGTCCGGTACAGAATTCAGACGCTCACGACGGAACTCAGCACCAACACCCGCCACCACGGTGCCGGCCGGCAGCGTCATCACATCGCCATCGAAGAAAATGCTCGCCTGGAACAATTCAGACGTCGTTTCATCTTTCAACGGAGCCGTAATGAAGTCGACCCCATCAGCCGGGAGCTCGCCCCGCAAGAGGGCGTCTTCGCTGAACAGGTTGACGGGTACGCAGTCCGGGAATTGCGGATTTTCTGACAAACTGTCGCGGCAGACGATCTCGCCGGTTGTGGGATCAACGACCGCATCGATGGCGGCGTTGGTCTGAGCGTCGAGGATGTTTACGCTCTCAGACGTCGCTTTGTTCTGGCCGAAGCCCACATAAGCGTCGTAGCGCCACGTCTGGCTGATTTCGCCCTTCAACCCGACAAAGCTCTGAAAAATGTCCCGCTCGATCTCGACTTCGCTGCTGACGAAGTACGTTGGCACCACGGGCTGAACGGCAAAGCCGCCAAAGCCCGCGAGTGCCCCGCTCGTTCCAAATGGGTTGAACACGCTGTCCGCGGGGACGACTGGGAAAAGCTGGCGGAAGCCGCTATCCGCGGTGGTCTCGCGACGATTGAAGAACGCTTGGTAGTAGGCGCTTTGCCCGCGGCCAAAGGCGCTAAAGTTATAGTCGCCATAGGATGTGAGCGCGAAAACATTCGTCTCATTCTCGAGCTGCGCTTCGTCATATTCGCGCAGATCCCGGTAGAACGGTCCCTCATTTGGCGGCGCGTCAGCGGCCGGCACTGTGGGCGGTAAGGTTGTATAGAACGGTACGCCAAACCCAGACGGTCCGTCAGCCTCGTAGTAGGGGTTGGTCGTATCGGTGGGATCCGACAAAGACGGCTCATAACGGACGAAGCCAAAGGGTGACACGGCAAGGCCGTAAATGAACCCGAAGCAATACGGATCGCCGGTGTTCGGGTCGGTGTTGGAGCCGTCAAACCGCGGACGGTAATCACACTCAGCCCACTCGCGATCCGCACGAACCAATTCGTTGGTTTGGCTATAGGCGGCCGCCAAGGTGACGCTGGCATTATCCGTGACGCGGCCAAACGAGGCTTCAAGACTGTAGGTCTCACCACCGTTCAACTGTTCCGGCAGCTGCGTGCTCGCGGTGAGCTGCACGCCATCGAAACTGTCGCGCAAGATATTGTTGATGACACCGGTGATCGCGTCCGAGCCATAGATCGTGGACGCGCCGTCTTTGAGGATCTCAATGCGGCCCAGCAGGCTCGTGGGGATCGAGGTGAGATCAACGCTGCTGAGCGCGCCGCCGATACCGCCAGGAACCCAGCGCTTGCCGTCCACGAGCACCAATGTGCGGTTCGCGCCAAGACCGCGAAGAGAGATGGTCTCAGCACCGATGCCGCCATCGATCACGAACCCGGAGAACGATGTGTCAATCTGTGTGCCCGCAGCGACGGACTCGCCTTGAAGAATGTCGGCTGCGTTCAACAATCCGGCAAGCGTCGATGCTTCCGTGGTGATGACCGTGATGGGCGACGACGTTGAGAAGCTGTCGCGGCGCAAGCGCGAGCCGGTTATGACGACGCGGTCATCAGC
>CAZGCB010000099.1:0-9622 GCA_964524065.1 uncultured Caulobacterales bacterium
GTGGTGAAATGGCCATAGCCCTAGTCATAGGTGCGCGCGATGTGGGCGAGGCGGCGCTTTTGTCGGCCGGACAGCTGGCCGTAAGGAAAGGCGATGCGCAGCATATAAGCGTGCAGCTGCAAATAGACGCCATTCATCAGACGCAGCGGCTTGAACTGATCCTCGGTCAGTTCGCCCGACAAACGGCGGGCGGCTTGATCGCGAAACTGCGCGGCCCGCTCGGCCACCAGCTGGGCATCGAATTCATCATAGCGATACATTAGCCGGCCTCCCTCATGCTGCTTCGTGGGCATGTTCGAGGCCGAGGGCGGCCTCCACGCGCCGCACCCAACGCTCCACGCCGGGGAATTCGCTGACGTCGAAACCACCCTCATGGGCCCAGCGCGTGTAGGCGACAAGGGCGATGTCGGCGAGCGTGATGGCGTCGCCCACCAGCCATTCGGTATGGGTGAGCTGCATCTCCATGACGCCCAGCGCACGCCGCCCCTTCGCGGCGAGCCGGGCGTCCTCATCCTCGGGGATGTCGCGTTGGTTCACCTTGTGCGAACGGCGCACGGCGATATAGGGCTCGTGCGAGTATTGCTCCCAAAACAGCCAGCTCATCATCTGCGCGCGCTGGAACGGATCGGCGGGCAGGAAGCGACTCCCGTCCGGCGATATCTCCGCCAGATGCAGCATGATGGCGTTGGATTCCGGCAGAATGCGCCCGTCGGACCAGCGCGCCACCGGCGCCTTGCCCAACGGGTTGATGGCCAGGAATTCTTCCGTGCGCGCGCCGCCGGCCCGCAGATCGACATCGACCCAGTCGTGCTCGACGCCGAGTTGCTCGGCGACCCACCGCACCTTGAGGCAGTTGCCGCTGACGCAGTCGCCATAGAGCGTGAGGGTAGAGCTCGCGGTGTCGCTCATCAGGCGTTCCCCGCTTGCTTGCCGAGATCGCGGCGGAAGGTCGGCCCTTGCGTGCGGATGGTTTCGCGCAAGGTTTCGCGTCCCGCGACGGCGCCGGCGGTGCTGACTTCCATCACATAGGGGTCAAGGATTTTACGCTCATCACCCTTGGCGGCGGCCAAAGCCGCCTCGGCGGCATCGCCCGTCAGCACCGCGGCGCCGGCGATGTCGTCCAGCCAGGCGCCGTCCGCCGCGCGGTAGACGCTGCGCCCGGTGCGCACATCCCAGGCGGTGATCACCTTTGGCGTTTCAGGTTTGAGATTGGGACGGACCGAGCTCATGCGGCGGCCTCCTCTACAGCGCGGGCGCGCGACGTGGCCTGACGGATCACAGCGCGCACGGTGTCATCCGTTTGCGGCGCGGCATCCGCGCCTTGGGCGGCGACAGCCGTGACTTCGCCAATGATCAACAGCGCCGGGCCGGTGACGCCCGCCTCCGCCATGGCCGCCGCCATGCCCGACAGGGGCGCGCGCACAATGGTCTCACTATCGAGGCTGGCATTCTCCACCACAGCCACCGGCGTGGCGCCGTCGCGGCCGGCGGCGATGAGGCGCTTGGCGATGGCGGGGGCGGCGCTGACGCCCATGAACACCACGACGGTTTGGTTGGCGCGCGCCAGGGCCGGCCAGTCCACATCCGGATCGGCGCCCGCCTTGCCATAGCCCGTGACGAAGGTCACGGCCTGGGCGTGATCGCGATGGGTCAGCGGCGCGCCCGCGCTGGCGGCCGCCGCCAGCGCCGAGGAGACGCCGGGAACCACATGGGCGTCCACGCCGGCAGCCTGAAGCGCTTGGAGTTCTTCGCCGCCGCGGCCGAAGACAAACGGGTCGCCGCCCTTCAGCCGCACGACGCGCTGGCCCGCTTGAGCGGCGGCGATCAGGCGCTGTTCAATCTCGGACTGCGGCACGGCGTGATTGGCGCGGCGCTTGCCGACAAACACCCGCTCAGCATCGCGGCGGATGAGATCCAACACGCCATCGCCCACCAGCGAGTCATAAAACACGATGTCCGCATCCTGCAGGAGACGCAGAGCTTTCAGCGTGAGGAGTTCCGGATCGCCCGGGCCGGCGCCGACAATATGCACCACGCCCGCGGTCGCTTCTGGGGAGGCCAGAGCGTCTTCAAAAGCGGCTTGCGCCGCCGCATCATCGCCCGCCAACGCATGGGCCGCCGCCGGGCCGCGCAAAGCGCGCTCCCAAAATCGGCGACGTTGATCCTCATCCGGCAGGGCGTTCTTCACGCGTTGACGAAAACCGCGCGCCAGCGCGGCCAGGGCGCCCAGCCGCTGCGGCAGCACCGCCTCCAGCTTGGCGCGTACATCGCGGGCGAGGATCGGGGCCGCGCCGCCGGTGGCGATGGCGGCGACGACGGACCCACGATCGACAATGGCCGGCATGGTCCAGTCGCTCATTTCCGGCCGGTCGACCACATTCACCAGCACGCCGGCGCGCCGGGCGAGGCAGGCGCCGGCGATGGCGCGATGGAGATCCGTCTCGGCCACAATGGCGAGGGCGGCGCCGGCGAGATCGTCCTGGCGCGCGAGGCGGCGTTCAAACTGCGCGCGTTCCGCAAATTCGGCCTCATAAGCCGCATCGAATTGTGAAGCGATCAGGGTCAAGCGCGCCGGTGTTTTCGCCGCCAAGCGGGCCTTGCGCCGCGCCAGTTCGCCACCGCCAAGAATGACGATGCGCCGTCCGCTGAGCGGGATCATGGCGGGGAAGACTTGCATGCGGCGACCCTTTAGCTACCCTAATGCGTGAGATGACAAACCCTGAACTAACGCCGCATCCACGGCCCGATCTGTTGTGTGGGCTCGCGGCTCGCAAGGCGCGCATCTCCCGCGCATCACGATGCTGGGCACGATGTGGGGGCTGCGGCCAGGGTGACAAACGAAATGGTCTAAGCGGACATGATAGAAAAACTAAAAGATACGCTGAGCCGTCGCTTGCCGCCCTTGAATGCTTTGCGCGCTTTTGAGGCCGGCGCCCGCCATGGCAGCCTGTCCAAAGCGGCCGATGAGCTGGGGGTGACGCCCGGCGCGGTGAGCCAACAAATCCGCCAGCTGGAAGAGTTTTTGGGCATCGCCCTGTTTCGCCGGCACGCCCGCGGGGTGGAGCTGACGGAGGAGGCCGCGGCCGCCCTCCCGGTGTTGTCGGACGCGTTTGATCGGCTGCGCCAAGCGGCCGAAGTGCTGTCGGGCGTGGGTGATCAAACCCGCGTGAGGTTGGGCGCGCCGGCGGCGTTTGCGCGCAAATGGCTGACGCCGCGGCTCGCGCGATTTGAGGCGGAAGCCGATGGCGCTCTGGCCGTCACCATCGCCACGGACGCCGCGCCGGGGGATTTGGATCGGCTGCAGGTGGATGTGGACATCCGCTTCAGCCATGGCCGCCATCCGGGGTTGGAGACGCGGCGGCTGCTCAGCGAAACCGTCTCGCCGGCGGCGGCCCCGGCAGTGCTGAAGCCCTTTGGAGCCGGGGGCGGGCGTGAGGCTTTGTTGCAATTGCCGCTGCTGCACGACGTCTCGCCGGACGCCGACCCGCAATGTCCCGACTGGGCCGAGTGGCTGGACCGCGCCGGCTTGGAGCGCACGGATGCGTTGGCGGGCGATCGCCTCACCCAAGCCGATCATGTGGTGGACGCCGCCGCGATGGGCCGTGGGATTGGCCTGGTCAAGCGCACCCTCGCTTATGACGACATCGCCCAAGGGCGCTTGGAGACGATTTTGGTCGGCGGCGTCGTCACCCTCTCGGCGGCTTATCATATTGTGTGGCCGAAGGGCCGGCGATTGGGGCGCGGGGCGAAAGACTTGGTTGACTTTCTCGTGGCCGAATCAGCGCCCTTTGAACATATGGGCGTGTGACGCGTCCCAAGCCCGGAGCCGCCATGCCCAGCGCCCTCATCCAAGAAGATGCGTTCCAATCGCGCGATGGCATGATCGCCGCCGCGCGCACTTTGGTGGTGGACGCGTTGGAGGACACGGTGCGTGAGAAGGGGCGCGCGACGCTGGCGCTGGCTGGGGGCTCGACGCCCAAACCGCTCTATGAAGCGTTGTCGCAGACCCGCGCGCCCTGGGACAAGGTAAGCGCCACCTTGACCGATGAGCGCTGGGTCGGGCCGGATCACCCAGCCTCCAATGAGGCGATGATCCGCGCCAGCTTGCTCACCGGCCATGCGGGCGCGGCGCGGTTTCTGGGCCTCAAAACCGCCGCCCCCACAGCCAAAGAGGGCCTGGCGGAAAGTGCGGCGGCCCTGTTCTCCCATTTGACGCCGCCCGTGGATGCGGCGGTGCTCGGCATGGGCCCAGACGGGCATACGCTCAGTTGGTTCCCCCATGCGCAAAACCTCGCCGCAGCGCTCGATCCGGCGCCGGGCGGCGCGGTCACCTGGGTGCGGGCGCTGCCAAGCGCTGTGACCGGCGAGTATGTGGAGCGTATGACCTTGACATTTGGCGCGTTGCGTGGGGCGCGCTTATTGGTGTTGTTGCTCACCGGGCCGGACAAGCGCGAGGCGTTTGACGCCGCCTTGGCGGAGGGGCCGGTGGAGGCCGCGCCGGTGCGGGCCCTGTTGCGGGACGAGGCGGTGCGCCTTCATGTCTTATGGGCGCCATGATGGCCGACCATCCGCCCGCCTGTGGAATGCAGCGCCGCGCTGGGGTGAATTTGGCGGTTTCGCGGTTGCAGCATGTGATTGATTGCACTGCGGGACAGAATAACTTACGATCACAGCAATTTTATGCCAGGAAGCGGCTCGTGCAAGGCTGGTATGCGCGCGCCAGAACGCCGGCGATCCCCCGAACAAGCTGTCTTTTTTGAGGCGGCTGGCTGGCGGATTGCGGGCCATGGGTGATGGGATCGGGGCACGCGCCGTGCGTACGATCGAAAGCTGTCGAGGTTTGGATGTCCAACGCGCGGATGATGAAGTTCGTCAATGAAGATCAAGCGCGCCCGCAAACGCGCGCGGCCGGCGAACGCCGCGCCGATTTCGACGAAATTTATCGCGAGTTCGCGCAAGAGGCGGGCGCTGTGCAATCCTCACGGTGCGCGCAATGTGGAGTGCCGTTCTGCCAGTCCGGTTGCCCGCTGGGCAACAATATTCCCGATTGGCTCATGCTGGCGGCCGAGGGGCGGATGGAGGAGGCCTACGCCTTGTCGGCGGCCACCAACATGATGCCGGAGGTCTGCGGGCGCATCTGCCCCCAGGATCGTTTATGCGAGCAGGCCTGTGTGATTGAGCAATCCGGCCACGGATCTGTCACCATCGGCGCGGTGGAGAAGTGGATCACCGAGACGGCGTGGGACAATGGCTGGGTGAAGCCGATCCGCGTGGGCACGCGCGGGCGCGGCTCCATGGGGATTGTCGGCGCGGGCCCGGCCGGTTTGGCGGCCGCGGAACAGCTGCGCATGCTGGGCTATGACGTCACGGTTTATGATCGCTATGACCGCGTTGGCGGGTTGATGATCTATGGCATTCCTGGCTTTAAACTCGAAAAGCACGTCATTGAGCGCCGCGAGGCGCGCCTGCGCGAAGCCGGGGTGACGTTCGAGCTCAATTGCGAAATTGGCGGTGCGAAGGACATGGCTTGGCTGCAGGAGCGCCATGATGCGGTGCTGTTGGCCGTCGGCGCCTATGCCGCGCGGGAGTTGACCTGCCCCGTGGACGCTGAGGGCGCCGTGGCGCCGGCGCTGGAATATCTCACCGTCTCCAACCGTCGCGGCTTGGGCGATGTGATCGACCCGCAAGCGGACGCGACGCTCAACGCCGAAGGCCGGCGCGTCATCGTCATTGGCGGCGGCGACACCGCCATGGATTGCGTGCGCACCGCCGTGCGCCAGGGCGCCCAGTCGGTGACCTGCTTGTATCGCCGCGATCGCGAGAACATGCCTGGCTCACGCCGCGAAGTGGGCCATGCCGAAGCAGAGGGTGTGCGCTTTGAATGGCTCGCACAACCCAAAGCCATAGCCCAAAGCGGCAATGATGTGGTGGTGAGCGCCGCGCGCATGCGCTTGGGCGCGCCCGACGCCAGCGGCCGCCAAGCGCCGGAGCCGGTGCCCGGCGGCGATTTTGATGTCCACGCTGATCTGGTGATCAAGGCACTCGGCTTTTCGCCAGAGGACATGCCGGCCCAACTCAGCGCACCGCAGCTGGCGGTCAATCGCCACGGAAACGTCAAGGTGGACGGAACCACACAAATGACCCGCATGGACGGGGTGTTCGCGGCCGGCGACGTATCGCGCGGCGCGTCCCTCGTGGTGTGGGCCATTCGCGACGGTATGGCGGCCGCCCATGGCATGCACCATTATGTGCGCGCCAAACGGGTGGGGCCGGACGCCCCCCAAGACAGCAAGGCGCGTCGGCCGGCTTCGACTCCGGTGAGCTCCGTCGCCGTCGCGGCCGAATGACACAGGGCCGGCGGTGCTCGACGCGCCGTGGCCAGCCCGCGCACCACATCAACGCTTGATGATCGATCCAGCGCGGCCCGCCGCGCCGCATGTGTGAAAGACGCCCCATGACCGACGTCCTCCGCCCTGAAGACACCCCCTCTGACGCTCGCACCTTTGACGGCCACAGTTTCGGCGCGGCCGATCGCGGCGCCGCGGCCCCTCACGCGGTGGCCGAGGCGGCGGCCCAGCTGGCGTCTGACGAGGCCCGGCGCGCCCGCTTGGATCGCGAAGGGCTGTATCGCATCGCCGATGAGCATGATGCGTGCGGCGTCGGCCTGGTGGCGAATGTGGACGGCCACGCCACGCGTCAGGTGGTCGATCTCACCCTCGCGGCGCTCAAGGCGGTGTGGCACCGCGGGGCCGTGGCGGCCGATGGCAAGACGGGCGATGGCGCCGGCATCCGCTTGGGGCTGCCCCAAGGCTTGTTCCGCAAATTTGTCGCCCGAACGGGCCATGAGCCTGGGGCCCGGGATGTGTGCGTCGGGCAACTCTTTTTGCCCCGCCAGGATTTGTCGGCGCAAGACGCGGCGCGGGTGCTTGTGGAGCGGGAGATCCTCGCGGCGGGCTTTCGCATGTATGGCTGGCGCCAAGTGCCCGTGAACCCGGCCATTATCGGCGTTCGGGCTGAAGCGGGCCGCCCTGAGATTGAACAAGTGTTGTTCGTGGATGACGCCGATCGCGACGCCACCGCCTTGGAGCGCGAGCTGTATTTGGTGCGCCGGCGCATCGAACAGCAGGCGGAGGCGGCCGGGCTGCCGTCGTTCTATGTGTGCTCATTCTCCGCGCGCGATGTCATCTACAAAGGCATGTTTTTGGCCGAGCAAATCGGGGATTTCTATCCCGATTTGCAACATCAGGATTTCACGTCCGCCTTCGGGATTTTCCACCAGCGCTATTCCACCAACACCTTTCCCGAGTGGCGTTTGGCGCAGCCCTTTCGGACCATGGCCCACAATGGCGAAATCAACACGCTGCGCGGCAATGTGAACTGGATGCGCGCCCATGAGCATCGGTTCGATTTTTCCGCCTTAGGGCCGCGTGGGGGTGATGTGCGGCCGGTGATCCAACGGGGCTCCTCGGATTCGGCGGCGTTGGACCAAGCGTTTGAGCTGCTGGTGCGGGCCGGACACAGCGCGCCGATGGCGAAAACCTTGTTGATGCCGGAGGCGTGGTCCAAGCGCGAAGGGTTGATCCCGGAGGGTTGGCGCAATCTCTACGCCTACGCCACCGCGATGATGGAGCCTTGGGACGGACCGGCGGCCGTCGCGGCCTATGACGGCGATTGGGCCATGGCGGGGCTGGATCGCAACGGTCTGCGTCCTCTGCGTTGGGCCATGAGCGAAAACGGCGTGCTGGCGGTGGGCTCGGAAACCGGCATGTGTCCGCTGGATCCTGAGACCATTGTGGAGCGCGGCTCGGTAGAGGCCGGGCGCATGATCGCCGTGAATTTCGCCGAGGGACGCTTTTACCGCTCCCATGAGCTGATGGACAGTCTGGTGGAGGGCCGCGATTGGGACGCGGCGCTCAAGCATGTCATCCCGCTGGACGACGCCATCACCGACGCCCCTGAGCCCGCGCCGTTGGAGGGCGAACCGCTGCGCCGCCGGCAGATGAACGCGGGCGTGACGCTGGAGGATTTGGAGCTGATTCTGCGGCCCATGGCCGAAGGCGGCAAGGAGGCGATCGGCTCCATGGGCGATGACACGCCGTTGGCGGTGTTGTCCGACGCCAAGCGGCCCATGGCGCATTTCTTCCGCCAGAATTTCTCGCAGGTCACCAACCCGCCCATCGATCCGCTGCGTGAGGAGCGGGTGATGAGCCTCAAAACCCGGTTTGGCTTCATCGGCGATCCGATGCGGCCCGGCGCCGCACACCGTGACGCGCCGGTGTTGGACAGCCCCATCCTCACCAACGGCATGTTCGCCGCCTTGCAGGACCGTTTTGCCGGCGAAGTGCATGTGCTGGACGCCACATTCGATCCCACGACGGCCGATGGCGGCGGCGCCACGCTGTCAGCGGCGTTGGCGCGTTTGCACGCCGAAGCGCACGCGGCGGTGAAGGCGGGCCGGCAATTCCTTGTGGTGACGGACGAGCATCAGGGCCCCGATCGCACGCCAATTCCGGCCATCTTGGCGGTGGGCAGTTTGCATCGCTTCTTGACCGACGCCGGCCAGCGCGGCTTTTGCTCGCTCAATGTGCGGGCGGCGGAGTGTTTGGATCCCCATTATTGCGCCGTTCTGATCGGGCTGGGGGCCACCACGGTGAACCCCTATCTGGCGCAGGATTCCATCGCGGCGCAGATGGTCAAAAAGGGCGCAAGCCAAAGCGAGATCGCTGAGGCTGCGCGCCGCTTCAAGGCTGCGCTGGAGGCGGGCCTGCTGAAAATCATGGCCAAGCTCGGCATTTCGGTGCTGTCGGCCTATCGCGGCGGCTGTAACTTTGAAGCGCTGGGTCTGTCGCGTGCGTTGGTGGCGGAGCATTTCCTCGGCGTCACCAGCCGGCTGTCGGGCATTGGCATGGCGGGCCTGGAGCAAAAAGCGCTGGAGACCCACGAGGAGTCCTGGGTCGACGATGTGTCCGTGCTGCCGGTGGGCGGTTTTTATCGCCAGCGCGCGCGCGGCGAACGCCACGCCTTTGAAGCGCAGATGGTGTCGCAATTGCAGAAGGCCGTGCGCGAGGATGATCGCGCGGCGTTCACCGCCTATGTGGAGGCCTGCCATGACGGGCCGCCACTGCAGCTGCGCGATTTGATGCGCTTTAATCCGGCGGGCGATCCGCTGCCGCTCAGCGCCGTGGAGAACGCCAATGGCATCCGCAAGCGCTTTTTGACCCAGGGCATGTCCCTGGGGGCCCTGTCGCCGGAGGCCCATGAGGCGCTGAACATCGGCATGAACCGCATTGGCGCGCGCTCGGTGTCCGGCGAGGGCGGCGAAGATCCGGCCCGCTATGTCACCCGCGCCAATGGCGATGATCCCAATTCGGCCATCAAGCAGATCGCTTCGGGTCGCTTCGGCGTCACGGCTGAGTACCTCAATCAGTGTCGCGAGATTGAAATCAAAGTCGCCCAGGGCGCCAAGCCCGGCGAGGGCGGCCAGCTGCCCGGCTTTAAGGTGAACGCGTACATCGCCAGCCTGCGCCATTCCACGCCGGGGGTGACGCTGATCTCGCCGCCGCCGCACCATGATATCTACTCCATCGAAGATCTGGCGCAGCTGATCTACGATCTCAAGCAA
>CAZGCB010000100.1:0-9616 GCA_964524065.1 uncultured Caulobacterales bacterium
ATCGTCATCCTGGTCGTGGCGGCCGATGACGGCGTCATGCCGCAAACGGCTGAGGCTATCAGCCATGCCAAAGCGGCCGGCGTGCCGATCATCGTGGCGGTGAACAAAATCGATAAGCCCGACTCCAAGCCGGAAAAAGTGCTGCAGGAGCTGCTGCAGTATGAGCTTGTGGTGGAGGCCATGGGCGGCGACGTGCAAGCGGTGGAAGTCTCCGCCCTGCAAAAAACCGGGCTCGACACCCTGACCGAGGCCATCTCGCTGCAAGCCGAATTGCTCGAGCTGCGGGCCAATGCCGATCGCGCCGCTGATGGCGTCGTGGTGGAGTCCAAGCTCGACAAAGGCCGCGGCGCCGTCGCCACCGTGCTGGTGAAGCGTGGCAAGCTGAAGCGTGGCGACATCGTCGTCGGCGGCTTGGGGTGGGGCAAGGTGCGCGCCGTGCTGAATGAGCGCGGCCAGCAGCTGTCCGAAGCCGGGCCCGCCACGCCGGTGGAAATCCTCGGCCTGTCCGAGCCGCCCGAACCGGGCGAGCCCTTCGCCGTGGTGGACAGCGAAGCGCGCGCCCGCGAATTGGTGGAATACCGCCAGCGTCTCAAGCGCGAAAAGTCCACCGCAGCGCCCAGTGCGGCCGCCTCGCTCGAGCAAATGATGGCCAAGCTCAAGGACAAGGAAGTCCAAGAGATGGCCGTGGTTGTGAAGGCGGACGTCCAAGGCTCCGCTGAGGCCATCACCCAAGCGCTGGAAAAAATCGGCAACGATGAAGTCCGCGCCCGGGTGATCCACCAGGCTGTGGGCGGCATCAACGAGTCCGACGTGCTGCTGGCGCAATCCACCGGCTCGCCGCTTCTGGCCTTCAATGTGCGCGCCAATAAGCAGGCCCGCGATCTGGCCGAAAAAGAGGGCGTGGAGATCCGGTATTACTCGGTGATCTATGACCTGATTGACGAGATCAAATCCGCGCTGGAAGGCATGCTGGCGCCGGAGAAGAAAGAGACCTTCATCGGCTACGCCGAAATCCTGCAGGTCTTCCACATCTCCAAAGTGGGCAAGGTCGCCGGCTGCAAGATCACCGAAGGCGTGGTCAAGCGCGGCTGCGGCGTGCGCCTTCTGCGCGACAATGTCGTGATCCACGAAGGCAAGCTGTCTACGCTCAAGCGCTTCAAGGACGAAGTGCCGGAGGTGAAAGTCGGCCAAGAATGCGGCATGGCGTTCGAGAAATACCAGGACCTGCAAGAAGGCGATCAGATCGAATGCTTTGAGGTCACCTTGGTGGATCGCACGCTGGGTTAGGCGAATTAGGGCATCGCCCCCGCCACAACGCCGCAGCGTTGTCGGCGGGGCGGGCCTCACGCCCCAGTCTCCAATCCAGGCCAACTTGGAACACCAGCGAGCGCCGCGCCCCATCATGGGGCCAAACTCCCACAGGTGACGCGCGCTGGGTTTCTTAAGCGGCGGCTGCTACACCCCGGCCATGCTCAATGCCACCAGCCTTCTCGCCATCACGCTTGCGGTCGTGTCCGGATTGATGGTCACCCTGCAGCCGGCCCTGAACGCCCAACTCGCCCATAAGCTGGGCGCGCCACTGAAGGCCGCCTTTGTGAGCTTCTCCGCCGGCACTTTGGTGCTGGCGCTGATGCTGGTATTGACGCGCGCAACCCCGCCCAGCGCCCAGCAAATCTCAGCCACACCGTGGTATTTGTGGGTCGCCGGCGGCAGCCTCGGCGCCTTCTTCGTCACCTCCGCCGCCTGGGCGACGCCGAAAGTGGGCGTGGCGGCCTATCTCAGCGTTTTAGTGGCGGCGCAGCTGACGGCAGCCCTCACCCTCGACCATCTCGGTGTCCTGGGCCTGGAACAGCGCCTGGCCACGCCGGAACGGGCGCTGGGCGTCGGCTTGCTGCTCGCCGGCGCCGTGCTAGTGACTCGCGGCTAAGGCCCGCGCCATGCTATATTAGAGCAATGAGCGCCATAGCCGCCCTTTCTCCGCCACAGGCCGTCCGCTTCACCGTCGATGATGTGTTCAAGATGGTCGAGGCCGGCATTCTGCGTCCGGATGAAAAAATCGAGCTGATCCATGGCGAGATCCTGCGCGTGAGCCCCAAGCATCATCGTCATGAGGTCGTCAAACGCGAACTCGCCCGCACCCTGGCGCGCGCTTTGCCGAACGATGTCGCCTTGGGCGTTGAGCAAACGCTGTATCTGGACGACGCGCTGTTTGTGGAGCCGGACATTCTGCTCCACCCGCGCTCAGCTTCCACCGAGGATGTACGCGGGCCGGATATCATCCTGGCGCTCGAGGTCGCGGACACGACATTAAGCTATGACCTCACAGTCAAAGCACCGCTTTACGCCCAGCACGACATCGCCGAACTGTGGGTGGTGGACGCCACGCGCCTGTGCATCCATGTGCACCGCGAGCCTGTGAACGGCGCGTATACGGCGGTGACAACCCATGCCGGCGATGAGACGCTGGTCGTCCCAGGCTTTCCCGATATTCTGATCCGATTGGCGCACATCGTCGCGCCGGACGGGCTGACGGAATAAAAGCTGGGATGACGTGGCCGCCTGGCGCGCCTACATAGCCATGTCATGAGCAAAAGCTTTCACTCCGCCAAAGGCCCCAGCCAGCGTCAATTGCGCGCCGGCGAGCTGATCCGCCATGCCCTGACCGACATTCTGGCGCGTGAGGATTTGCGCGATGAGGCGCTTCTCGGCGTCTCGGTGACCATTGGCGAGGTGCGCCCCTCGCCGGACTTGCGCAACGCGACGGTGTTTTGCGCCCCGCTGGGCGGCGGCGACAAGGCCGCCCTGGCGGCTGCGCTCAATCGCTGCTCCGCCTTTCTGCGCGGCCGCTTGGGCCGAGAAATCACGCTGAAATTCACGCCGGCATTGAAGTTCGTGCCCGATGCCTCCTTTGACGAAGCCTCGCATGTGAACGACCTGCTGGAGCGGCCGGACGTCGTGCGCGATCTGGATCAGGATGTCGACTGACCCGCCAACGTGGTAGACTCACGGCATGGCTCGCACGCACCACACCTTGGCTCAGGCCCGGTCTGAACCGCTGCCGACACGCCGCCGCTGGAGCATTGACGAGGTCGTGCAAATGACCCGGGCCGGCATCCTGGTGGACGAAGATCGGGTGGAGCTGATCGGGGGCGAGCTTTATCCGATGGCGCCCAAGGGTAATCGCCATGAGATGATGCAGCGGCGTCTAACCCGCTTTTTGTCGCGTGTGGTGCGCGATGATGTGGCGGTGTCGGTGGAGCCAAGCTTGTATCTGACGGATGAGTCCGCGCCCGAGCCGGACGTGCTGGTGTTCCCCGATCATCTGCCCATCAAGGATGTGCGCGGCCCGGACATTCTGTTGGCCGTTGAAGTGGTGGACAGTTCGCTGGGCCTCGATCTCACGGTGAAAGCGCCTCTCTATGCCGAGGCCGGCATCCCGCATTTGTGGGTGATCAGCGTGCGCAGCGATGTGGTGTATCTCTTCAGCCAACCGGATGGCCCGCAATATGGCGGCTACCGCATGGCGGGCTTTGACGAGCGCCTTGCGCTGCCCTTCAGCCCCGGCATCCACGTGCGCCTGGCGGACTTGATGACCACGTCCCCGCATCGCGCGTAACAACGCACGCGCAACGCATTGGAGCGGGCAGCGGGAATCGAACCCGCATCTAAAGCTTGGGAAGCTTTCGTTCTACCATTGAACTATGCCCGCCAACGGCCGCCATCGGGGCCGCCAACATCCGCGCGCGCTCATGCTTGCGAAACAGGTTATGGCGATCCTCCCAGGACAGAGCAAGATGCGACGGCAAGCGCGCCACACCAGCGCCCCGGCGCACCAACACGCTGGAGAGACGCCGGATGCGCCTGCTGCGAACACGACACGCGATCGGGCGGTGTGTGATGGGCGCGCGGGCGCAGCGGGGATACGTGACGGGCCGCGCCGGGCTGCGCTGGATGCGTTGGGTTCAGCTTGCTCTGTTCTCCGGGGCGCTGAGCTTGGCGGGCCCCGCGCTCAGCGACGAGCGCTTCGCCGTCATTGTGAGCGCCGAGACCTACACCGCCCCCCTCGCACCAGCCCGCGGGGCCGAGGCCGACGGTGATCATATCGCCGCCGCCCTGAAACAGGCTGGTTTCACCGTGCGCCGCGTGCCGGAGGCGACGACAGGGGACATCCGCCGCGCGGCGTTTTGGTTGGGCGAGAACCTCACCGCGGCCGGCCCGGACGCTTTTGGCGTGGCCTATGTCGCGGCCCATGCGGCGAACGTGTCGGGACGCAGCTATCTGCTCGGCGTCGATGCGCGCTGGAATGAAGGACTGACGAGCGCGACCCCGCTTGCGGCCACAAGCGGAGCACCCGCAGCGCTGTTCACCGCGGCCGTCGATCGCAGCGGGGCGCGCGGACTGATCCTCCTTGACGCCAGCGCGCAAGTGCGTTTCAGCGACGCCGCCGACCGGGGGGATTCGCACCAAGCCGGATCAGATCAGGGATTCAATCGCGGGCTGGCCGCGCTGGAGCCGCCGGAGCGCGGCGTGTTGGTGTTCGACAACCCGCCCGGCCTCGCGGCGCCCGGACGCGCGCCGGGCCCGACGCCCTTCGCCCAACACGCAGCACAGCTTTTTGCCTCCAACGCGACACCGCGGAGCGCGCTGCGCACCTTTCGACGCCATGTACGCCAAGACAGCCTCGGTTGGCGCACGCCCTGGATTGCGGGGCGTCTGCCCAACGCGCTGCGCCTAAGCCCCGCCCCCGACGCGAACCCGCAGCTACGCGGATCCAGTGAAGGCGCAGCCGGCCCCTTGTCCACACGCACCGTGGTGTTGGCCACCACACGCGGAACCACGCCGCACAAGACGCCACGCCCGTCTGATCGTCCCGCCGACGTCCTCGCCTGGGACAGCCTGGACGACACGGATGCGGGGCGGCTGATTCTGACAGAAGCATTGACCGACGGGATACGGCTCATGGAGGACGCGGCGCTGTCAGCGCGCGTGGGCGGGCGTGATGTGTTGGTGTTCGTGCCTGGCTTCGACCATGATCCACGCAGCGCGGCCCTCGCCGCCGCCCAACTCGCGGGGCGCATCGGCCATGAAGGGCCAACTGCGGTCTATGCGTGGCCAAGCCTGGGCGAACGCTCCGCCGTGGCCCATCGGCGCGACGCCGCGGCGGCCACAGCCGCCGCGGACGGCCTCGTGCATATGGTGCGAGCGCTGGACGGCGCCGGCGCACGGGAGGTCAATCTGATCAGCGACGGCCTTGGCGCCCGAACGGCGGTGGATGCTCTGGCGATCCTCGCGGTGAAGGCGCAGGACGCGGCGGCCGACACCGGGCTGGGCGATCCACAACCGCCTGTCTTCCACGCCATCATCGCAGCGCCCGATTTGGATCGCTCCGGTCGCGCTCGAAGGTTACGCGCCGCTTTGGACGGCGCCAGCGCCCTGACGCTGATCATCGCTGACGCGGATCCCGATCGGCGACACATCACCCAATGGCGCGCGAACGAGGCCGAAGCGCTCGCTCTGGCGCTGCCTCCCTTGATCGCCGATGCCCGTGCGGCGGGGGTGGCGATCATCCGCTTGCCGGGCGATGCCCAAGAACCGCTCTTGGCCACCGACGAGCTGGCGCGCCATCTCGGCACCCTGCTGCATGGCCGGGCGGCTTTGGACGCGCCCTTTCTGCGCCCCGCCGCCGGCGTGCATGGCGCGCCACAGCCCTAAGGCCCGCGCTCACAACTCCGCATCGATATCGACATAACCGGTGCCGTCTTTATCCAGCAGCAACCCGCCGCGCCCCTGCGACAGCCCACCAGACACTGTCGCCACAAAGCGGGCGTTGCTCCGCGTCGGCCCGCCAATCGTCGCCGACAGCACATCCGTGGCGGTGTTGTTGTAGATCAAACGAATCGCGCCGCCATAGCTGATGCTCGGCGTGGCGCGTTTGGGGCTGTACGCGATCGCCCCCTGGAAGGTGGTGGCGTTGCCGGCGTAGCCATAACCGAAAGGCCCGCCGGAGCTGTGGCCCAAGCGTTCGAAATAGGCCCGGCACAAGCTTTCTTCTTCTACCGCAGGACGGTGCTCGAAGGGCGTGGCGCTCGAGCCGGCCTCCAGCTGAACCTGCTCGATCTCAAACCAGCAGGCCGCGCCCGCGGTTCCCGTGTGCCCACGCCAGTTGAAGCTTGCCACGATACGCCGGGTTGTCGCCGCCAGACCGGCCAGGGTCACGCTGTAAGCGCGTTGATCGGTATGGCCGCTGAGGGCGAGCGTCGCCTCGGCCGCCACATCGCCGGACGCCAACCGCCCCTCCGCCAAGGGCGCAGCGGAAGCCGTGTCAGAGGCGTGAATCAGCGCGTGCAGCGTCCCGGTGAAATCCGCCCCCATACGCACCTTAAAGGACAAGGTTGCAGCGCCCGCCTGCGCGAGGGCGCGCGAGGCGTCTTCATCCAGGATTTGCAACACGCCGCTCTCGCCATCGCTGGCGACATCGCCGGCATCGCGGGCGTGCCGCAACGCATAGGCGCTCGATTGCCCCGCCACGCGGCTGACCGTCATGCCGGCGGCGTCACCGTCACGGCTCGCGCGCCACCGGTCGGCGGTGTAGAGCGCCGCGCCATGGCTGAAGCTCGTCCCGCGCGCCCACACGCCCAAAGCGCCGTTCAGGAGAGCGTTGCGGAACGCGCCCGGAGTTTGCGGCTCAACCCAGCCGGCGCCGTTAAACATCACCTGGCGCGCCTCATCGCGCACCCACGCCGTCCAACCTGGCCGCGGCTGGATTTGCTCCCACACCCCGTCGCGATAATAGGCCAGCGCGTGGTCCGCATAGAGGTCCCAGTGCACGCCCGTCTTGCCCGCCGGACAAATCCAGACCTGACCATCCGCGGGAGAAGCGGGCTGCGCCGGTACGCTGCGGCTCTCCACCGCCATTTGCACCAGCGCGTCTAAGCGCATCAGGCTCTCATTGACCGTCACATGTTTCTGCGCCTGCGCCGGCATCAGAAAAGGCAATTGGAGATTGGTCGTCTGGTCGGACACCGCCTCTGCTCCTGTCTGTGGATTGTCGTTGGCGAGGGTATCTCTATGGTCAGGGCAGGCGGACAAGCGTGCGGTTATCCCCCGCCGCCACGGAACATGGGGCTCGAGCATGGCGTATGATGGCGCACGCGCAGACCAAGACGCGGCCGATCGCTGGCGGGCGTTAGCCCAAAAGGCGCTAAGGGGTGCGGGCTGGGACACGCTGGTGCGGCACACCGATGACGGTCTGGCGCGCGGCCCGCTGATCAGCCCCGCAGGCATGCCGCAGCCGGCGTCGCCACCGGCGCCCCTTCACCGCCGGCCAAGCCCCTTCGCCCGCCCGGACCGGCCCTGGGCCTGGGATGTGCGCACGGGGCTCGACGCCGGAACGCCCCAGGACGCCAACGCAATCGTCCTCACGGAACTGGCCGGCGGCGTGACATCCATCGAGCTGGTGATCGATCCCAGCGGCCAAGCCGGTGTGCAGATCGACAGCCTCACCGCCCTCACCAGCACGCTCAAGGGCGTGCACCCCAACATGATCGCACTAAGCGTGCGCGCGACAGACGCGGTGTCCGATGAAACCGTCGCAGCCTTGGCGGCGGCCTACTGGACCCATAACGCGTCCGACGCCCCGGCCCTCGCCGGGGCCCTTAATATCGACCCGCTGGGCGGTTGTGCGCGGCGGGGCGGGGCGGCCCAGCCCCTCGATGAAGCGATCGCACGCGCCGCGGCTTGGGGCGTGTGGGCGCATGAGCAATCAAAGCCGGCGGGCTTTGGCGCCCTGCGCGCCCTCTGCGCCGACGGCGCGCGGATCCACGATGCGGGCGCAACCGAAGCGCACGAGCTGGCCTGGAGCCTGGCCGCCGCCGCCGCCTATCTGCGCGCCTTGCGCGACGCCGGCCTCTCGCCCGACGCCGCCGCGGGGCAAATCGCCCTGCGCCTCGCCGCCGATTGCGACGTGCACCTGACCATCGCCAAAATGCGGGCGCTGCGGGTGCTGTGGGCGCGCATGACGGACGCGTTCGGCGCAGCAAGCGCTTCCGCCCATATCGAAGCCGTGGGCGCGCGGCGCATGCTGACCCGCACCGATCCGTGGACGAATATGATCCGCACCTCCTGCGCCGGTTTCGCCGCCGCCGTCGGCGGCGCGGACGTCATTCGCCTGCCCGCTTTCACGGCCGCGGATACGACACACACCGCCTCCGATCAGGCCCGTCGCATCGCCCGCAACCAGCAAATGGTGCTGCTGGAAGAAGCGCACATCGCCCGCAGCGCCGATCCGGCCAGCGGTTCGTTCCATCACGAAACGCTGACCCACGACCTCGCCGTGGCGGCCTGGGCGCTGTTCCAAGACATGGAACGCCAGGGCGGCGCCGCGGCGGCGCTTGGAACAGGCTGGATGCAAGAGCGTGTCGCCGAGAAAGCCGGCACCCGCGGCGCTGCGATCCGTGACGGGAAGCGGCCGATATTGGGCGTCACGCTGCATCCAGATCCCAATCCGCGCGCCCCAGAGGCGGGCCCCGCCCGCTCGCCAGCGCCGGCGACATCGCCTGCAACCGCGCCAATTTTGGCCGCCGCAGGAACCCCACACGACATGATCGCAGCCGCCCAAACCGGGGCCCACCTCGCAACGGAGTCGCCCCTGGCCGCCGACGCGCCGGTGCGCTGCGCGCCCCTGACGCCAAGGCTGCTGGAGGATGACGCGCAGGAGACGTCCGATGGCCGCTAAAGACAGCATGCCCACCAATGTCTGGGCCGACACCAATTTCGCCGACCTGCCGCTTTATCCGCAGGATAAGGCCCAGACGGCCGCTGCAGAAACGCCTGCGCCTCACGCGGAAACACTGGCCAAAAGCGCGTCAAATGACGCGTTTGAGCCCTGGATGACGCCCGAAGGCATCGCGGTGAAGGCAGAGTATGGGCCAAAGGACATCAATGATGTGGCGCTGAGCGGCGCCATGCCGGGGCTTGCACCCTTTTTGCGCGGTCCGTACCCGACCATGTACGTCCAGCGCCCCTGGACCATTCGTCAGTATGCGGGCTTTTCCACCGCAGAGGCCTCCAACGCCTTCTACCGCGCCAATCTTGCGGCCGGGCAGAAAGGGCTCTCCGTCGCGTTCGATTTGCCGACCCATCGCGGCTATGACAGCGACAATGCGCGCGTGGCCGGCGATGTCGGCATGGCGGGGGTGGCCATCGATTCCATTCTCGACGCGCAGATTTTGTTTGATCAGATCCCGCTGGATCAGATGTCGGTCTCCATGACAATGAATGGCGCGGTGCTGCCGGTGCTCGCGCTCTACATTGTCGCGGCGGAAGAACAGGGCGTCGCGCCCGAAAAACTCTCCGGCACGATCCAAAACGACATCCTCAAAGAGTTCCTCGTCCGCAATACTTACATTTATCCGCCCAAGCATTCGCTGCGGATCATTGCGGACATCTTCGCCTACACCTCGGCGCATATGCCGAAATTCAACTCCATCTCCATCTCCGGCTACCATATGCAAGAAGCCGGCGCGACGGCGGATCTGGAGCTGGGCTACACCATCGCCGACGGGCTGGAATACATCCGCACCGGCCAGGACGCCGGCCTCGCGGTGGACGCCTATGC
>CAZGCB010000101.1:0-2581 GCA_964524065.1 uncultured Caulobacterales bacterium
GGCCATATTGGCGAGGCGGCTGCGGATAATCTCATTGGCGTCATTGACGATCGTGCGCACCAACTCCTCGCATGTGGGAATGTCGTTCACAAACGCTCCCGACATGCCGGCGGTGACCATGCCGGCTTCGATGTCGCCGGTGCTCCACGCCTTTTCCTGATTGGCGCCGGAGACATATTCATGGACTTGTGAGAAATCGCCGCCAGCCGCTTCGATCTCCGCCACTTTGTCCGCAACCGAATTGCGGTAGACGCGCGCCGTGTTGCGATAGGTGCGGAAGATCAGCCGCGTCTGGTTCTCATCCATGTCGACGATCTTCTGTTTGATATCGTGATGGATCGGCGCTTCTTGCGTCACCATAAAGCGGGTGCCCATATTGATGCCGTCGCACCCCAACGCCAGCGCCGCGGCCAAGCCGCGCCCATCGGCGATGCCGCCTGACGCGACCACGGGAATGCTCAAGGCTTGAGCCGCGGCGGGAAACAACACCAAGCCGCCGACATCCTGCTCGCCCGGGTGGCCGGCGCACTCAAACCCGTCAATGCTGACCACATCGACGCCCAAACGTTCCGCGGACAAGGAATGGCGAACGGTCACGCATTTGTGGATGACTTTGACGCCCGCCGCCTTGAAGCGCTCCATGAACGGCTCAGGGCTGCGGCCGGCTGTTTCGATAATTTTGACGCCGCTGTCCAGAATGACGCTGACATAGTCGTCATAGTTAATCGGGCTGGAGACAACGCCGACGGTCAAATTGACGCCGAACGGCTTTGAGGTGAGGGACTGACACCGCTCGATCTCCGCCTTAAGCCCCTCTGGCGTTGACTGCGTCAGCGCCGTCATGACTCCAAGTGCTCCCGCATTCGAGGCCGCCGCCGCCAAGTCCGCTGTGCCCACACGCATCATGCCGCCGCAAATGATTGGCGTTTCGATCCCCAAAAGTTCGGTCAACCGGGTTTTCATGTGCGTTTTCCTCTATGACTGAAGAGCCGTAGCGGCATGGCGCGCCGGGCCAAGCTGCGTCGACCGCGGATGTTGGCGGCTGGCCGGTGCGCCGAACACCGCGATCGGCTTGGTGTGGAGCCCCCCCCAGCACGGCGAGAACGCCGTATCTAACGTTTGATTCGACCGCCAATCTGGCTGCGGAACAAATCCCCATAGGGCGGGCGAACCAGTTTGACGATCTCGCTGCTCGTTTGTTTGTACACGGCCTTTCTGTGGCTGAATTCGTAGAATCCCTCGCGGCCGTGATAGGCGCCCATGCCCGATGGCCCTATGCCGCCAAAGGGCAGATCTTCCTGCGCGACATGGAACATCACATCATCCAGCGTGACGCCGCCGGAGGTGGTGGAGGCGACGACGCGTTTGCGCTCGGCAGAGTCATGGCCGAAATAATACAGCGACAATGGCCGATCATGGGCGTTGACATAGTCAATCGCCTCATCGATTTGCTGATACGACTTGACGGGCAGGATCGGTCCGAAAATTTCGTCCTGCATCACCGTCATGTCCTCGGTGGGATTGAGGATCAGAACCGGCGCCATTTTGCGATGCGGCTGCTGTGAGAAATTCTCATTGGCCGGATTAATCTCAATGACGTCCGCGCCCTTGGCCTTTGCATCATCAAGATAGCCGTGCAGGCGGTCATAATGGCGCTGATTGATGATCGACGTGTAGTCGTCATTATCCTTGAGGCCGTTTGGGAACATGGTCGTCACGGCCGCTTTTGCGTGGCTGACGAACTCATCCAGCTTATCGCTGGGCGTCATCGCATAGTCCGGCGCCACGCAGATCTGGCCGGCATTGACGACTTTGCCATGCATGATGCGGGTCGCTGCTTTCTCGAAATTCGCAGAGCGCCCAAGGATCGCCGGTGATTTGCCGCCGAGCTCCAGCGTCACCGGTACAAGGTTCTCCGCCGCCGCGCGCATCACATGCTTGCCGATCGATGTCGCGCCTGTGAACACCAGATGGTCGAAGGGCAGCTGGGTGAACGCCGCGCCCACATCGGGGCCGCCCGTCACCACCGTCAACTCCGCCTCGTCAAAAGCCTCTTTAACCATGGCCGCCATCAACGCGGACGTCGCCTCAGTAAATTCCGAAGGTTTGATGATTGACCGATTGCCCGCGGCGAACACGCCGGCGAGCGGGCCGAAGGTAAGGCCGACGGGAAAATTCCAAGGCGAAATGATACCCACCACCCCCTTGGGCTGGAACTCGACCCGCGCCGAGGATCCCAGCAATCCGAAGGGAAACTCCACGCCGCGACGCTGCGCGCGCATCCAACGCCGCACATGATGTTTGGCGAATTTCAGCTGGCCGATCGCCGTCGCCGTGTCGGTGAAGGCCGTGACGTCTCTCGAGCGGTGCCCATAATCGCTGGAGACCGCATCTTCAATCGCCGAACGGTGACGCACCAGCACATCAATGGCCCGGTTGATCCGATCAATCCGGACATCGGCCGATGGCGGGCCTGCAGAGAGCTGCGCCGCCTTCTGACGTGTCAGCAAGCCCTGCATCACTTGATCCGTACTGTGATCATCTAGCGGCATGTCGCCCTCCCAGTCGCGCCAACTTCGGC
>CAZGCB010000101.1:2681-9456 GCA_964524065.1 uncultured Caulobacterales bacterium
GCAGCGCCGTCAATCCATCAGGCCGTTATGCGCAGGGCGACGGTCATCACGCCTAAGCCCCTAGCGCCCGTATGGTTGAACCTACAAAAAAAATAGACTAGGGTCTACTCAAAAGGGTGAGGTGAGGAGCGGCGCAAAAATGAATTTGATTTCGACCATTTCCCCTGAAGAAACCAAGTTTAACCACGCCTGGCTCAACCGGGTGAAAGCCGATATCGGTGTGGATTTGATCGGGATTCTCGCCGTCGAACCGGACTCCCATCCTGACTTTGTCTATGGCGTGAAAACGTTCCTGCCGAAGGCGCGCGCGGCCATCATCATCATGAATGAGATGGCGTCTGAGACGATGAACCTCGTCAAGCACCCCGCAAAATATGCCGGAAAGCCCAAGACAGGGGATTTGTTATCGCCGCATGTGAACGAAATCACCGCGGAGCTGGATTTGGCGAACATCCAGCTTGCGAAAATTCTCAAACGCGAAGGCTATCGCAGCATCGCGTTGCCGCGTCGGCTGCCCCTGCACCCGTCGGGCATGCGCGCGACGCTCTCCTATTGCCACATCGCTGAGGCGGCGGGCATGGGCACGATCGGCACCCACACGCTGATCATCACGCCCGAATTCGGTACGCGCGTGCGCCTGGCGTGTTTGCTGACCGAGGCGCCGCTCAAAACCACCAAGCGCCATGATCCGGTGGATGACTGCACCCATTGCTTGGATTGCGTGAAGGTCTGCCCGGTTGGGGCCATCAGCTCCCCCGGTCCGGGCATGCGCTATGAAGTCGATGGCGCGCGGTGCAAGTTCTATCGCGACTATGTCGACAATTGCGGCTTGTGCCAGAAGGCCTGCAGCGCCGCGACGCGCCATGCGGAGACGAGCGGGCCGCCGCTGACGGCCGACCCCGATTCACCGGGCGTGCAAGAGCATTTGCAACGGGCCGCCGCCAAGTCATGAGCCTTTCAGAAGAAGACATCCAGGCGAGCGCCGCCATCACCCATATGAAGCCGCGCTCCTTAGCGGGCGACACATCGCATCATTTGCGTTCGCGCAGCGTCTTGCAGGTGGCGGGCGATCTCTCCGGCTTGGCGCAGATGGCGATTGGCGCGGTTCCTGGCGAGGGTGGGCGCGGGCAGTTTGTCTCGCTGCTCACGGAGGCCGGCGATCTCGATGCAGATCTGTTCATTGTACCGTATAAGGACGGCGCGCTGATCGATGTGCATGCCGAATTGGCCGACGGCGTCGCCGCGCGGCTGGAAAGTGTGGCCGGGGTGAAGGGCGTGGACCGCTCAGCCGCGCAGCGCTGGCGGGTGTTTGGCGAGTTGCCGGATCAAAAGGCGGTCGACACGCATTTTGAGACAATCCGCTTTGTCGATAGCCGGCGGCGCGAAATGGGGGTGCGCGTCCTGCGTGAGGCTACGGAACCGGAAGGGCTGGATTGGCGCCATGGCCGCAAATGGGACGGCCATGCCATGCGCATGGGCATCCTGCCCGATCATCGCTGTGTGTTGGGACGTAACATCAAGCCGGAGGAAGCGGGCTTCCACCGCATGTTGGGCGGCCCGGATGCGCCCGCCGCTGACAACCTCCACCGCCGCGTATTGCCGGTGCGCATTGAGCCCGCCGGCGCCGCCGTGCCGGTGATGGCAGGCTCACCCCTGCTCGCGGAGGGGACGGAAATCGGCCTCATGTTGGATCATGAGGGGGTTCTAGGCATTGCGCTGGTGTTCATCGAGCCTTGGCGCATGGCGCTGGCTAAAGCTCAGCGGATCACTTGCCTCGATGAACTGGCTCTCATCACATGGCCGACATGGCTCTCGCGCGAAAGCCAGGGCCGCCGGGGACCCGCCGGAGACTTGATTTAAGGGTGCGTGCGCAGCGGCGGCGCGTCCTGGTCCGCCGCCTGAGGGAGGTGAGGCGATGACGCCGGTGCTGTCCGCCATCATCCCCATTGTGGCGATCCTCATCTTGGGAAAACTCGCCTCAGCGACGCGCTGGCTATCCGACGAGGGATGGCTCGGGCTCGAGAACATCACCTATTATGTGCTGTTTCCCGCGCTGATCGTCAGCAAGCTGGCGGTTGCAGATTTCAGCGGCGTCGATTGGCGGATGCCGGCCGCGCTCATTGGCGCCCAACTCACCATGGCCGGCGTGACCATCGCTCTCGGCATGGCGTTGCGCCAGCCCGGCAACCGCATAGGCGTGTTTGTACAATCGGGCGTGCGGTGGAACACCTTCATTGCGCTTGCCATCGCGCAGGATCTGATGGGCCCGACGGGTTTGGCGTTGGTCGCCGTCGCCGCCGCGGCGCTCATCCCCACCGCCAACGCGCTTTCTATTCTCGCGCTGACGCATTTCTCTAAGGGCTCACTTGGGCCCAGCGCTCTCTTGCGTCAGATTGTGGTCAATCCGCTGATTATCGCGTGCGCCATCGGCCTTGGCCTCAACCAGTTCGGGATCGGGCTGGCGCCAAGCGTGCTGCGCGTGTTGGAGCTGTTGGCCCAAGCCACTATTGCGGTGGGGCTTTTGGCGACAGGCGCCCACATCAAATTGAAGGCGGGCAACGCCCCCCTCTCGGTTGTGTTGGGGTGGTCGAGCCTGCGTTTGCTGGGCTTGCCATTGCTGGCGGGCGCCATGGCCTTGGCGCTGTCTGCGCCGCCGCAAATCACCTTTGTGGTGTTGATGGCGACCGCCGTTCCCACCGCGTCGAATGGGGCGATCCTCGCACGGCAAATGGGGGGCGACGCGCCCCTCGCCGCCAACCTTATCGCCTGCCAAACCATCCTGGCCCTGATCAGCGTCACCGCGATTTTGTGGGCCGCCGAAGCGCTGAACCTACTCTAGCGTATCGCGTGGCGGGCGGGGCGACGCGCCTCGCCGCCCAGCGCGCGCCTCGGCCAAGGCCCGCCTATGTGAGGGCGGCCGTCGCCTCCTCAACGGTGGTGGCGTATTTCTCCAGCTTTTCAGCGCTCACATTGACGCCAAGGCCGGGACCCTTGGGCAAAATGGCGTCGCCATTTTCGATGGTCATCGGCACATCGACAATGTCGTCCTCCAGCTTGTCTGGCCCGATAAACTCGCCCGCCGGGAACACGGCCGAGGCCGAGCACGCCAATTGCAGTTCAGCGGTCGCCAGAAGGCTGCTGTTGAAGCCATTGCCCACCGTCACTTCAATCTCTGCGGCCTGACACAGATCGGCGATGCGCCGCGAGGGGCCCAGCCCGCCGCATTTGCTGATTTTCAGTTTGATGATGTCCGCGGCGCGGTGCTCGATCATGGCCATGGCGTCATGCATGGTGTGCACGCTTTCATCGGCCATAAGCGGGATGCCGATGGCCTGGCGAATATCGGCCATGCCTTTGATGTCGTGGGCTTGGACCGGCTGCTCGATGCTCTCTATGTCGAACTCTTCAATCCGCCGGCACAAACGCACGGCGTGGGGCACCGTGTAGACGCCATTGCCGTCGAGCCGGATCGACATGTCCGGCCCTACCGCGGCGCGCACTTCGCGAATCCGGGCGATGTCGAGATCCATGTCCTTGACGGAGTCGATTTTGAGTTTGACCGTCCGAAAGCCCCGGTTTTTGAATTTCAGGGCGCTGGCGGCCATGGTCTCCGGCGCTTCGGTGCCAATGCCGCCCGACATGGGGAAGCGATCGCGATAGGCGCCGCCCATCATCGCATGCACCGGCAGCCCGACACTGCGGGCTGCGGCGTCGCGCACGGCGATTTCAATGGCGCTCTTGGCGTACCAATTGCCGAGCTGCCACATTTTGTGCATCCGGCGCTCGATCGTTTCGATGTCGAATACGCTGACGCCTCGCAAGCGCGGGCCGAAAATGGAGTCGATCAGCCACACCATGCTGGCCGGCGTATCGGCGCCATACCAGCCCGGTGTCAGGAACGACTCGCCCCAGCCTTCGACGCCATCGGTGGTCTCCACACGCACAATGACGGAGATCGCATGGCTCGCGCCGCGCTCCATCGCGCCCATCTGATAGGGCGAGCCAGAGGGAATGCGCACCATCCGGGTGTCGATTGATTTGATGGCAGTCATCGCGCCGTCGCTCCTGTGCGAGTGTTCGTGGGGGGTGAGGGGGCGTCGGACGGGCGCTCAAGCGTGAACATGGCGCGCCCCGCGAGCCAGAAATGAACCGCGGACCCGATCAAAAACAGCGAGATGCACGACAGCGCGATCGCGCGCGTTGGTCGCTGAGGCCGCGCTTTGGGTCGGTGCGGTGACGGTCATCACAGCCCTCCCTGCTATGATGCCAAAAATAAACCACCGTCTGTTTTTGGGTTCAACTCTGCTTTTGTGCGCCCTTTGGCGAAGATCAGCGCGGCGCCAACCCGCTTACAAACAAGTCCACGACCCCATGCAGGCACGCGCCATCACGCCCGGCGCCGCCAAGCACGCGACGCCGCGCGACGCCGACCCAGGACGCCACGATGCTGATGGCGACGTCCTCCGACGACCATTGAGCCGCGAAGGTCCCATCGGCTTGTCCTTTCTGGACGATGCCGAGAATGAGGCGCGCAACCCCGGTGTTGGGGTCATCAATGGCGAACTCGCAGCCAGGTTCTGAGATGAAAGCGGACAGCATTTCGGGAGCGACCGCGCCCAATTCATCCGTCAGATGCTGCAAATGATCAGCGACACGGCGCAGCTGCTCCTGCGCCGGCAACGCGTCCATCGCCGTGTCTTTGTCGATCCTTTGGCACACCACATCGGTGAACATGCCCATCAGGGCGGCCTTATTGGCGAAATGCTGGAAAAATGTCGCTCGGGCGACATCGGCGCGCTCGCAAATCTGTTCGATTGAGACGCCGTGAAAGCCGTCCTGTTGCATCAGCTCAATGGCGGATCGGAAAATGCGATGCGCTGTGGCGCGTTTCTTTCGTCCACGGCGCCCTATCGTCTCGTCGTCCGTGCTGAGGAAGTCGTCCAAAAATGCAGAGCTGATCATAGTACGCCTGTCGTCTCGTCAGGAGGAGCCTCGCTGCAGGGTCGCGATCGGGTCGACGATCGTGGCTCAAGCTTGGCTCCAATCCTGCATTTCTAAAGGCTATGACGCGGTGCGCAAACCGCCTGTCGACACGGTGGGCGCGCGAACGCGTGCAGCGCAAAAAACAAAGTTTTTTCTGCTCTGATATTTGAGCCTGCCGCTATAGCTCTCACGGGTGCTGAACAAGCCGCTCCCAAAAGCGGGCTGGCGCGATCGGAGCTCTCAAAAAAAGACCAAATGGACGAAGCGTTCACCACGCTTCGCAGAAACGCCGAGGAGTGGATCGCCACCATGACATATGGCCAAAGCAGAACTGCATTCATGATGTTGGCGTCCTCGAGCGCCATGGTGCTCGCGGGCTGCCAAAGCGTGCCGCTGGGCGCACTGCTCACCACCGATTATGAGCGCACCCTCGACGCTTACTCGCAGGTGGATACGACTGTGACCGACATAACCAGCTCGCAAGCGGGCGATGGGCGCGAGGTCTACGTGGTTTCCGCCTTTTTCGGATTGGACGACGCCCTGCCGCGGATCTCCAACCGTTTTGTTTGCAAAGGAGCGGGCGGCGCGGACGGCATGCCGGTGATCTTCTCTCACGAGGTGGATCACAAGACCCTTGAGCCCGGCGATTTTCGCGTGGTCACCGCCTCCGGCATGGTGGGCGAGATTACGTGTTTAACGCTGGCGCCGGCGGATGATCGCGGGGAGTTGCGGACCGTTTTGCTTGCCGGAGACTATGGGAGCCTTGAGGATCAACCGAGCACAATTGAGATTGTCGGCAATCTGCTGACGCTCGATGGCTCGGCCAACTTTAAGGGCCTTACAATCGACGTCACGCCCTTGGAGGACGGCCCCACGCTGGTTTGGGCCGAGACGACGCCGCAAGAGCAATGGAAGCTGGGGGTGAAGGCGACGCCCTTGCCCTTTGGCGGCGGCAGCGGATGCCCGGCGCAAACGCAACAAATCGTGCGCGCCACGTGGAATGGCGGCATCACCAAACCAGGAGGCGACCCGGCCGATGATGAGGAGCGTCAGCTCTACCAGGTCACCGTGCGCGGCGCCGACAATACGCTGAGGCCGATCACGCCGCTCGCGCTGGCTGATCTCAATGATGGCGACAACAATCACCTCCTATGCCTGGACACCACCGATCCCGTGGAGGCCGTGTCCTTCCCCGCTGGGCATGTGACCGATCCGCGGGAGGATCTGAACCCCGATACCTTCATTGCCCTGTCCGGCTTATAGCGCGAGTCCATCCGCCCGACGCATAGTGTTGTCTGTGCAATGCACGTTGAAGCCGCCCCCGCCGCCTTCAACATCCAAGGATGTCCCCCCACTTAAAACCACCCGCTTACGCAAGGTTTCCATTATGACGATGTCTGTCGACGTATTTTGGTCTTTCCGCAGCCCGTATTCCTATCTCGCCACGCCGGATCTTCTGCGTTTGCAGGACGATTACGATATGGAGGTGCGCTTCCGGCCGGTCTTGCCGATCGCTGTGCGCACCAAGGAATCTCTGTTTACGGACGACAAGCGGCGTGTCCACTACATCCTGATTGATGCATTCCGCCGGGCGGAGTTTCTCGGCATGAAGCTGGGCTTCCCATCGCCGGACCCGATCGTGCAGGATCTTGAAACCTTCAATGTCGCTGAGGAGCAGCCTTACATCTATCGGCTGACCGGCCTGGGCGTCGAGGCGGCGCGGCGCGGCAAGGGCTTGGAGCTCGCGTATCATGTGTCTCACCTCATCTGGGGCGGCGAGCCGGGCTGGAAT
>CAZGCB010000102.1:0-4372 GCA_964524065.1 uncultured Caulobacterales bacterium
GGCGGCGTGGCTCGTCATGCCGCCCAGCTTGGTGAGAATGCCCTGGGCGGCGTGCATGCCGTGAATGTCTTCGGGGCTGGTTTCCTGGCGCACCAGAATGACTTTGCGCGCTTCCTTGGCGGCGGCTTCGGCGGCGTCGGCGGTGAACACCACCTCGCCGGACGCGGCGCCGGGCGAGGCGGGCAAGCCCGCCGCGATGATGTCCTTCGTCGCGTCCGGATCCAAGGTGGGGTGCAGCAATTGATCGAGCGCCAGCGGATCGACCCGCTCCACCGCTTCGTCTTCGCTGATCAATCCCTCACGCGCCATGTCGACGGCGATTTTCAGCGCCGCGCCGGCGGTGCGCTTGCCGCTGCGGGTTTGCAGCATCCACAGCCGGTTGTCCTCGACGGTGAATTCGATGTCCTGCATGTCGCGATAATGGCGCTCCAGGCGCGCAAAGACCTCGATCAGCTGGCCGAACACCTCCGGCATCGCCTCTTCCATGGAGGGGCGTGTTTCGCCCATCTCCTCGCGGGAGATTTTGGTCAGCGCCTGCGGCGTGCGGATGCCGGCGACCACGTCTTCGCCCTGGGCGTTGATGAGGAATTCGCCATAAATCCGTTTCTCGCCCGTGGACGGATTGCGCGTGAACGCCACGCCCGTGGCGGAGGTATCGCCCATATTGCCAAACACCATGGCTTGGACGTTCACGGCCGTGCCCCAGCTGGCGGGGATGTCGTGCAAGCGGCGATAGGTGATGGCGCGGTCATTCATCCAGGAATCAAACACGGCGCCGACGGCGCCCCAGAGCTGCTCGCGCGGGTCGCTGGGGAAGGGGGCGCCCAATTGTTTGTGGACCGCATCTTTGTAGGCGGCGATGATTACGCGCCAGTCTTCGGCGTTGAGGTCGGTATCCTCTTGGTAGTCCTGGGTTTCTTTGAAATCATCCAGGATGATTTCAAAGGTGTCGTGCTTCATGCCCAAAACGACATTGGCGTACATCTGGATGAAGCGGCGATAGCTGTCATAGGCAAAGCGGGGGTCGCCGGATTTGGCGGCCAAGCCCTCCACCGTTTCATCGTTGAGGCCAAGGTTAAGGACGGTGTCCATCATGCCGGGCATGGAGGCGCGGGCGCCGGAGCGCACCGACACCAAAAGCGGGTTGGCCGGATCGCCAAAGCGCTTGTCCACCCGCTGCTCCAGCAGGCTCATCGCCTCATCGACTTGGCCTTGCAGTTCCGCGGGATAGCTGCGGTCATTGTCGTAAAACGTGGTGCACACCTCGGTGCTGAGGGTGAAGCCGGGCGGCACCGGCAGGCCGAGCGCGCTCATCTCCGCCAGATTGGCGCCCTTACCGCCCAAGAGATTGCGCAGGCTTGCATCGCCATCGGCGGAACCGTCGCCGAAACCGTACACCCACTTCACATCCACCTGCGTGTCCACCATGGCCATGGTTTTCCCCATGTGATCGTTCAGAAAACTCTTAGACGTCGTGTTGCGGCAGCCTTGCGTCGCATTCCCCTCGGCGCCGGAGCGTCACGGTTTTGTGACGCCCACCTGACACACACCGTCTGGGCGGCAAAAGCAAGGCCTGAGGGCGGGTCTGTCGAAGGGGAGACATTCTCCTTCAGGCGCCCGCGATTTTGGAAAAATCCGCCACCTGCCGCAACGCGGCGCGCAGCCCGCTCAGCAGCCGCAAACGGTTCTCGCGCAGGGCGGGATCGTCGGCGTTGACCGTCACGGCGTCGAAAAACGCGTCCACCGCCGGGCGCAGCGCGGCGAGCGCGCCCATGGCTGCGGTAAAGTCCTCGCGCGCGAGGGCCGCGCGCATGGCGGCGCGCGCCTCGTCCAGCGCCGTGGCGAGGGCTTGCTCCGCCGGCTCCTGCAACAGGGCGGCGTCGGTCGGGCCATCATGGGTGCGGCCGTCTTTCTTTTCCTCGGCCTTGAGAATGTTCGCCGCGCGCTTGTAGCCGGCGGCGAGTTCCGCCCCGTCTTGGGTGTCGAGGAACGCGCCGAGGGCGTCCACGCGTTTCACCAGCAGCACCAGATCGCCTTCCAGGCCGCGATCGCCGCGCGGCGCAAAAGCCGCGTCGATCACATCATGGCGCACGCCTTGATCGCGCACATGCACGCGCAGCCGCTCCCGCAAAAAGGCGTTGAGATCGGCCACCACATCCGGCGCGCGCTCGGACAACTCGTCCAGCTGCAGGCCGGCCAGGCCCTCAAAATCTTTCAGCTCGCGCGTGACATGAGCGAACAGCGCGCCGCTGGTCACCACGCCGGTGCCGACGCCATGGGGGATTTGCGCGGCCTCCAGCGCTTCGCTGCCGCCCAGCGGCACGCGCGCGCCGGTGGCCAAAAGAATGCGCACCACCCCGAGCGCGGCGCGCCGCAGGGCGTAAGGATCGCCGGAGCCGGTGGGCTTTTCATCAATGATCCAGAAGCCGCACAGGGTGTCGACCTTGTCCGCCAAGGCGAGCGTGGCGGCGACGGGGGCCGTCGGCGTCTCGTCGCTCGGACCCATGGGCTTGTAATGATCGCGGATTGCGTCGGCGATCGCGCGCGCATCGGCGGCTTTCAGCGCGCGCAAAGCGTTGGCGTCCCCTTCGGCGTCCGTTTTTTGGGCGTCAGCTTTCTTCGCGGCGCGACGTTTTTTGGGATCCAGCGGATCAAAACCGGCCTCGGCGAGGGCGTAATACCGGCCCATCACGCCCTGCAGCTCGGGGAATTCATAGACCATCTCCGACACCAAATCGGCTTTGGCCAAGCGTGCGGCGGTGACACACACATCCGGGTCGGCGTTGAAGAAGGGGGCCAGTTCGCGCGCCAGCAACGCGATGCGCTCGGTTTTGTCGGCGATGGAGCCCAGTTCTTTTTTGAACTCCACGCCGTCCAGCTTCGCAGCCATGTCCGCCAACGGCGTGCGGCGGTCATTATCCCAAAAATAGCGGGCGTCATTCAGGCGTGCCGACAGCACCCGCGCATTGCCGGCGGCGATGGCGGCGCCGCCATCGGGTGCGGTTTGGTTGGCGATGGCGACGAATTTGGGGGCGAGGTCGCCAGTGTTGGGATCGCGCACGGCGAAATATTTCTGGTGCGTGCGCATGGACAAGCGGATCACTTCCGGCGGCAAATCCAAAAAGACCGGGTCCATATCGCCCAGCAGCGGCACGGGCCATTCCGCCAGGCCCGCGGTCTCCGTCAGCAGGCCTTGGTCGGGAACAAGCTCAAGCCCCGCCTTGGCGCACAGACGTTCGGCTTCACGCTGGATGATGGCCGCGCGCTCGGCCGCGTCCACCACCACATGGCCCTCCTCGTGCAGTTGGCGGACATAGTCGGCGAAGGTTGTCACCGCAAACGGGCCGGGACCCAGCAGGCGATGGCCTTGGGTGTGGTCTGTTGTTTCCAAGCCATCGACGTCAAACGGCACGCGCGCGCCATCAAAGACGCAGACAATGGCTTGCAGCGGCCGCACCCAGCGCAGGGTTCCAGCCCCCCAGCGCATGGATTTCGGCCAGGGAAAGCGGCGGATCATGTCCGGGACAATGTCGGCGATGATGTCCGGCGTCGCGCGGCCGGGCCGCTCGAGCACGGCGACATAGAAATCGCCCTTTTTGTCGCTGCGGGTTTCAGCCTGATCGAGGCTGGCGAGCCCCGCGCCGCGCAAAAAGCCTTCTACGGCCTTGTCGGGCGCGCCGACGCGGGGGCCTTTACGTTCCTCGCGCAGATCCGGGCTGCGCGCGGCCAGGCCCTCCACCACCGCGGTCAGCCGGCGCGGGCCGGCATAGGTGTGCAAATCCGCAAATTCCAGACGCGCGTCGCCCAGCGCATCGCCCAAAAGGCGATGCAGATCCGCGGCGGCGCGCCCTTGCATGCGGGCGGGAATTTCTTCGCTTAAAAGCTCAAGCAGAAGTTCGGACATGAAGACGGCCTAGGCGATGCGACCGGCGGACGGAAAGGTCGGATACGCTTCTTCTCGCTGCGTCTCCGGCGCGTGTCCACCCCGGTCAGGCGAAGACGCGACATCGCGGTATTAAAGCAGAATGCTTACCGTGAGTTGATCGCGATCATATCAGCGATGCACAGCGGCCGTCGCAGCCCCCCTCAGGACGTGGCCGACATGCGCCGCGTGAAGGTGACGGGCAAGTCGCGCGGCTCGGCCGTCAGCAGCAGACCGGTCATGTGTGCCGGGCTGGCGATGGTGAGGCTGAAATCGTCGTGCACATAAGCGATGTCCGGCGGGCTCACCGACACGACGCTGCAGCTGATGGCGACGGCGGCGGCCTCGCGCATCACGACGCAGTCTTGGCGGCCGGAGCCCAACTCCACATCGCGGCATGCCCAATGCAGGGTGAGTGTCGCGCTCAGAGGGGCTGGCCCCTGTTCTGGC
>CAZGCB010000102.1:4472-6058 GCA_964524065.1 uncultured Caulobacterales bacterium
CGCTTGTCCTGCGCCGGCGCCATTCGCCGCCGTGATGTCCATGACGCCCTCGGCGCGGCATGTACCCGCATAGTGTGCCGTCGCCACGCGCCACAGGCCCGTAATGTCCAGCGCCGTCAGGGGATCGGCGGGTGTGACGATGGGAGGTGGTTGCGCCGCGGCGGCGCTCGCCGCCAACGTCGCGATCAAGGCGAGGCTGGCGGCGCGCATCTCTAGATGACCTGGACAGGCTTGGCCGGCGCCTTGGGGTCGAACGCGGCCGGCTGTGCGGGCTTGGGCAAGTCGAGCATGCGCTGGATCGCCACCCGGCCCCGCTCGGCGACATCGGCCGGCACCGTCACCTCATGCTGGCGATAACGCAGCGCGTCATAGATATTCTCCAGCGAAATCCGCTTCATATGCGGGCAGAGATTGCAGGGCCGGATGAAATCCACGCCGGGATTGTCCACCGCCACATTGTCGGACATGGAGCATTCGGTGATCAGCACCACTTGGCGCGCGCCGGCGGTTTTGACGTAATTCGCCATCGCGCCGGTGGAGCCGGCATAGTCCGCCGCCGCCAACACATCCGGCGGGCATTCGGGATGGGCGAGCACCGTCACATCAGGGTGCGCTGCGCGGATTTCCGCGATGTCGTCCGCTGTAAAGCGCTCATGCACTTCACAGCGGCCATGCCAGGTGATGATCTCGATATCCGTTTGAGCGGCGACGTTTTTCGCCAGGAACTCGTCGGGGATCATGATGACTTTGCGCACCCCGAATTCTTGGGCGATGTGCTCCACGACTTGCACCGCATTGGAAGAGGTGCAGGTGATGTCGCTTTCAGCTTTCACATCGGCGGTGGTGTTCACATAGGTGACCACCGGCAGGCCGGGGAAACGCTGCTTAATCAGCTGCACATCACGCCCGGTGATGGAGGCGGCCAGCGAACAGCCCGCGCGCATGTCGGGGATCAGCACGGTTTTGTGCGGGGCGAGGATTTTCGCCGTCTCCGCCATGAAATGCACGCCGGCTTGGATGATGACCTTGGCGTCTGTCTCCGCGGCTTCGCGGGCAAGGCCGAGGCTGTCGCCCACATAATCGCCCACCGTGTGGAAGATTTCCGGCGTCATGTAATTGTGCGCGAGAATGACCGCGTTTTGCTGCGCTTTCAGCGTGTTGATCCCATGAATCAACGGCGCATAGGCGGGCCATTCGGCGGCCGGGATGACGTCTTTCACACACTCATAGAGAGGCGCCGTCGCGGCTTCCACCTCGGGCGTGAAGGCGTGCGGGCGTTGGGGCGCGGGGGCGCGCAACGCCGTGTGGGCGATGTCTTCGCCGTCGCTTGCGGATGTCGCGCCCACGGCGTCAGCATCCACACGGGCTTGTCTGAGATCCAATTCCAACGCGGCCTCCCGCATGTGGGGCGGCTGATGCGCCGCCACTTTTGCTCGGTATGAGTATTACTTTGGCGCACCCTTGCGAAAAGCAAGAGCGTGTGGCCAACTTTTGCTGAAAATGAGCATAAGGGCGGACGCGGCTGGTCCGCAAGCGGTATTTTGTCACGCCGCGGCCAAGCGCGCGCTGTTCACCCCTCGCGCAGG
>CAZGCB010000102.1:6158-9414 GCA_964524065.1 uncultured Caulobacterales bacterium
CCCTCGCGCAGGCGCGGGGTCGGCACGCCGAGCGCCGGACGGCCGAGGGCCGCTTCGCGGCGGAAGCGGTGTAACTCCGCCGGCCGCCCGCCGGTGGCGGTCTGCATCTCGCCAACGCCCTCCACAAACCCGGAATTGGCCAGGCCGCGGCGGAAGTTCTGCTTATGCAGACGCAAGCCCAAAATCGTTTCGACCAGGCTTTGCAGGGTCGACAAAGTGAACAGTGGCGGCGTCAGCTCAAACACGACCGGGCGGTATTTGATCTTACCGCGCAGACGTTGGATGGCGGTGGCCAGAATCCGACGATGGTCGGAGGCCATGTGCTGGCCGAGCGCCCGGGCGTCCGGCGCTGCAGCGCCGGCGTCGGGCTGATCAATCGCCGCCTCGGGGGCGAGGCCCGCCTCGTAGAGCAGCTCATAGCGGTCCAACACCCGCTCTTCGTTCCAGGGGGCTTCGTCAAAACCAAAGGCGTCGCGGGCGCGGGTCCAGCGGGCGGCGCGCCGGCCTTGGGTGGCGGAGGCGTCGGCCCAAGCGCGCAATCCGGGTCCGATCACCGTTTCCAGGACGTTGGGCGGGCCGGCGCGCCAATCTTCCCAAGGGAAAAACGCATACCAATCGGACCACCGGCCGAGCGCGGCGTCCTTGGCTTCCGGTGTCAGGCCCAGATAGCTGACGGACACGACCCGCTCGGCGGCGGCGGCGCCGTCATCGCGGGCCGGCATGCGGGCGCGCGGCGCCTCGCGGCCGCGATCGCCGAAGGTGTAGAGTTGCTCCACATAACCCAGCTCAAAACCGGTTTGTTCGCGCACAAACGCGCGCAGCGCGATTTCAAACGTGCGATGGGCGAGCGGATCGAAGGGCCCGAAGGGCAAAGCGGGCGGCGCGTCAGGGGCGCCGCGGGCCACCAGCGTCAGCGCGCGCTCGGGCTCGGCGGCGAAAATCACCGCCGACAGGCCGATGGTCACCGCCGAAGGGCTGGGCGCGGCGGTGCTCTGGCGCAGCGTATCAGGGTCCAGCCCGTCGGTCATGGCGTTGGCCTCCCCACCTGGCGCCCGGTATTGCGCGTCATGGGGCCGGCGCTGAGCGGACGCCCGCCTCAGCGTCCATTTGCGCCAGCAAAATGTGGAAGCGATCGAGAAACAAGGTCTGCGCGTCGCGGGCGGCGAGCGGCTCGATGGCGATCGCCATCTCCGCCGGCGGCGAGCCGAAAAAGCCCCGCGCCTCCTCCGCTGCGAAGCCGGCGATGCCCACCGCCTCGAAATACGCGCAAATGCGATCGGCGTGCTTGATCAGTCGCTTGAGGACGGCATTAGGTTTGGCGGGCAGCCCGAAGCGAATATGGATCGCCCGCTCCAACCGATCTTCAAAGGCGCGATAATCAAGGCCCAGGGCGGCTTTAAATGGGCTGATCATATCCCCGACGACGTATTCCGGCGCGTCATGCAGCAGCGCGATCAGCCGCGCGGCGGGGCCCAGCGCGGGATCCAGGCGCCCGACAATATCCTCGACCACAACGGAATGCTGGGCGACCGAAAACGCGTGATCGCCGGCGGTCTGCCCGTTCCAACGCGCCACCCGCGCCAGGCCATGGGCGATGTCTTCAATCTCAATGTCCATCGGCGAGGGATCGAGCAAATCCAGCCGGCGGCCCGACAGCATCCGTTGCCAGGCGCGCGGCGCGCTGGGGCGGTTTGTGGTGCTGTTGGGGCTGGCGGGGCGGCGGGCCTTGCGCGTCACGGGGGCTCCTGAATCTCTTTGATCTTGTGGCCGAAGCCTCGCATCTTAGCTGAACGGATCGCACCGACAGATCAAGCGGCCTGTCGCATGGCGAGCGTAAGGTTGGCCGGCGGCTGTGGAGGAGTGGGGCCATGACGCGTGACGATGGCGCGAAGCGGGACGAAATCTTTCTGCCGTTAAGCGGGGTGGCGTCGGAGACGGGTCTGGTGGCTGCGGCCGCAGCGACCGCCGAGGCCATGGATTTGGACGTGAACGCGGTGTTTTTGGGCGCCGACGACGCGGCGGCTTTGGCCATGTCCAGCGATGGCGTGGCGGGCCTGGGCTTGGGGGCGGTGGAGGCCCTCAGCACCGAACGTCAGGCGGCCGAGGAACGCGCGCGGGCTTTTGTGAAGGATCTGCCGCTGGTGCGCTATGGCGTCCATGTCGGCCCGCGCTCGCATGGCTCCAGTTTGGCGCGTCTTGCGCCCTTCGCCATGGTGGAGGCGGACACCGCCCGTGGGGTCGGCCAGTTGGCTGATGTGTTCCAAACCTTGCTGATCGAAGATGGCGCCGCCGTGGTGGTGGCGCGCGGGCCCATGCCGCCCAAGCGCCTCGGCCTGGCTTGGGACGGCTCGCGCGAGGCGGGCCGGGCGCTGAAAATGGCGCGTGAGTTTGTACGCTTGGCCGAGCATGTCACGATTTTGCAGGCCAATGCCGGCTTGCACCCCAAGGACGCCGCGTGCGCTCCGCCGCAATTCGCCGCCGAATGGATCGCGCGGCGCGGGCCGTCGGTGGATGCGGTGCGCTTTGACGCCAAAGGCAATCCCGGTGATGAGCTGCTGGCCGCGGCGCGCGCGGCCGGCGTCGATATGCTCATCGCCGGCGCCTTCGGGCACACGCGTTTGCGCGAGCTGGTGTTTGGCGGCGTGACCCGCGCCTTGCTGGAGGCCGACAGCCCCTCCCTCTTCATGGCGCATTAGGAGGCTCGGCCCAACTGGTGGACGATGCCGTTCAGCCGTCCGCGGCGAGGGTGTTCCAAAACCGCACGGGTTGGCCCTGCGGATCGCCGATGAGCTGATCCTCGCGCATCACCGTGGCGCCGCGAATGATCGTCATCACCGGCCAGCCCTGCACCTGTTTGCCGTCAAAGGGCGTCCAGCCACTTTTGTTGGCCATTTGCGCGTCCGTGATGGTGCGGCGCGCCTTCAGATCCACCAGGGTGAAGTCGGCGTCCCAGCCTTCGGCCATGCGGCCCTTGCCGGCGATGTGGAAGATACGCTGCGGCCCGTGGGATGTGAGATCGACAAACCGCTCCAGGCTGAGGCGGCCGGCCGCCACATGGTCGAGCATCACCGGCACCAGCGTCTGCACGCCCGGCATGCCGGAGGGCGAGAAGGGGTAGGGCTTGGCCTTTTCCTCCAGCGTGTGCGGCGCATGGTCGGAGCCCAACACGTCCACCAGGCCTGAGCGCACGGCCTCCCACAGCTCCTCGCAATGGCGTGGCTCGCGGATTGGCGGGTTCATTTGGACGCGGCCCTGC
>CAZGCB010000103.1:0-9296 GCA_964524065.1 uncultured Caulobacterales bacterium
AAGCCTATCTCGCCGCACGGGGCGTCAAGGCTGATTTGGCCTGGTTTGACCGCTTTATGACGCGTGAAGGCGGCCAACCGCCGACGCCGGGCGATGAAGCCGCTTAAGGCCGAAGGTGTCAGTAGCTCGACCTCAAAACTAGCCGTTTAGCCAATGTCTGCAACGGATTTTGGCTGTTACTGGCAGTGCACGACCCGAAGCGGAAACCCATCTCAGTTCCATGATCGGCCGCTACTATCCAAGAAAAGAATCTTGCGCTGTGGCTCGACGGGCTGCTCCGCGACATTATGTACGGGCTCTGTTCTCAGTGAGGTCCGTTTAAGCGCCAAACGCCCGGCGCCTTCGCCAAGCGCGTCTGCGTTGCTATGTGCTGTTCCATGGACACTGGCACTTCACCGCCATCGCGTACATGGTTGCGGCCAAGCCGCGCGGCTGGTCTCGCCTTCCTCGAGGCCTTCACATCGTCGATGGGCGGTCACTACGCCGCACGGCGCAACTACGACCTCGGGCGGCGGGACCGCCTCGCGAATGGGTCTGGGGTATCATGCCTCTCGCCATGGGTGCGCCATCGCCGGCTGCTCGAGCCTGAGTTGGTCGACGCCGCCTTGGACCGGTTCTCGCTGTCGACCGCGGAGAAATTCGTCCAAGAGGTTTGCTGGCGCACCTATTTCAAGGGATGGCTGGAGCATCGTCCGTCGGTCTGGTCCGGCTACCAAGACGGTGTCCGCCGCCGACTGGATGACCTCAACCAGCAGCCTGAACTGCGGGCTGACTATGACGCCGCCGTCCGCGGCCAGACCGGCATCTACTGTTTCGACGCTTGGGTCCGCGAGTTGGTGGAGACGGGATACCTCCACAATCACGCGCGCATGTGGTTCGCGTCGATTTGGATCTTCACTTTAGAATTGCCTTGGGAGCTCGGGGCCGACTGGTTCTTGCAGCATCTCATGGACGGCGATGCGGCCTCCAATACATGCTCCTGGCGTTGGGTGGGCGGTTTGCACACTCTGGGCAAAACGTATCTCGCGCGGCGATCAAACATCGAAACGTACACGCAAGGGCTGGCGGCTCAGGCTCCGCCTCTGCACTGTGAAAACCCGCCGCCCATGGCGTTGCCTGCGAACGATCCATGGCCCGAGGGTGATGTCGCACTGCTGTTGACCGAAGAGGACTTGCACGACGAAAGCCTGAGGCCAGTCGGTGCGACAGTGCGCGCCTTGGCCGGCGCGCACTTTGCAGCCGATCGCAGTCCCCATGGCGCCGGGGAGATCGCTGAGACCTTTACAAATGGCGCGCTTGCTGACGCCCTCGCTTGCGGTCAACAGCTCTTCGAATGCCCCACGCTCCGCCTGCGGGGCGACGAAACGTTCCTGTCCGCGGCGACGGAATGGGCGCGCTCCAGCGGATGCGCGACGGTCGTGACCGGATTTGCGCCGGTTGGCTGGGTCAAACCCCATTTGGACGCTCTGCGTCGCCAGCTGGCGCGGCACGATATCAACCTCATCGCGCTTCAGCGTCCATGGGACGCCGCTTTCTGGCCGCATGCGCGCAAGGGATTCTTTGGATTGAAGAAAGTCATCCCGCAAATCTTGGAGCAATTGCGGGCCTGAGCCTTGGTTTCATTCAGGTCGTGCGTTGTGTGCGATAAAAATTCCGGCGGCGACGCTCCATAAGGGCGAGGAACACCATGTGCGGGACCGTCAAACCTGCAAGGCCGATAAAAACCAAACGAATAAGCCCATCGTCCATCTGTGCCGTATCAAGAAACGGCCACGCCAACATCGCCACAATCACGGTCGCGATCGTGAAGGGGAGTACAAACGCCGCAGCGTCTGCGACCGATTTTACGCGCAACGCGGTTAGAGACGTCGCCATGTGTCGTGGACTGTGAAGACCGCAAAAATAAACCAAAAAGAAAATCAGCGGCGGCGCTGTGATGGCGAGTATGCCGATGGCGAAGATTTCCAGGCCGTCCACAAGCCGCTGGCGCCAGACAGCCCATGCGATGGCCGCGCCGAGGCCCGCCATGACGGCCGGCGCGATGGCGCTCTGGATCTGGGCGAGAATGGCGCCGCCATCCCCGGCAAGAACGCGATAGTATCCGCTTACGGCCTCTCCCTGATGCGCAGCGGGGAGGCTCACAATGGCGACGCCTGTCGCCAACGCGGCCCAACGCGGGACGCGTTCAGCCCAGTCCTCCGCGAAATGCCAGGCGGAGGCGATGAGAAACGCCGCTAAGGACCAGGCCGGCGCGATGGACCAGGCGAACACAACGCCGGCGGCGATCCCGGCATAGACAACGATGTACAAGACGAGCCCGCGCCAATGAGTCCACAGTCCCGCCTGACGCGCCAGAAACGGATCAAGGGCCCCATGCGGCACGCCCACCAGGCCCACCAAAGCCGCAAGCACAAGCGCGAGAAACAGTGGCGGCGGGCTGGGGGCGCCCAGCGACACAGCCAGGGCGACGGCCAACGCCAACACGATAAAGCCCGCGCTATGGCTCTTGCGAAGGCGATCCGTCATATCTGCGCGCTGTCAAATCTGTCGGCGCTACGGGGCGGTCTTCCCGCGCCAAGAGCAGTTTTGAGGAACGGCGCCTTGGGCATGGCGGCGATCACATGCAGCCAATCCGTCGCATGGGCCTTTTCGCTCATGAAGCGCGCAAAAGCAGGTGCGGGCATGGCCTGGGCCATGCGCATGAAGATCTCCGGCGACCGCTGGGGCTCCTCGGCCAAGACGCGCAGGAAAAGCCTGTCCATGCGCTGCCGCCAATAGGGCTCAGGCGGGTGGGGGATCGCCTGTCCGGTTCGGCGGAAGGTGGCTGCGCACGCCTGGGCCCAACGCTGGATGCGCAAAAACGCATAGCCGCTGGAGGCCCGCAACGCCCCGCCGGCGGCTCCGGCCGTCACAATCCGTGCCGCTGCGCGTCGCGGATGCGTCGGCGCCAGCCCCATCGGTAGTATGCCCTGCTCGCGCCGAATAATGCGCGCATCCACAGCGCGAGATGCGACAGCGGCGGCGACATCATCCTCCAACGCTGCGCGCACAGCGCCGCCATGGGGCGCGAAGCGTGTCGCTTCGATCAAAGCGCGTCGGCTGCTCAACGGCAAAACGTAGGTAAATGCGAACCCGTCCGCGTCGCAGCGCATATCCTCCATCAAGCCGGCGCACGCCGTCTCAAAGGTGGGGGCGCTCGTCTCGACCTCGAGCCCGATAAAGGCCTGCGCCAGGATCGTGTGCGCTTGAGGTGCCGGGGGCCGCGTGTCCACCACATGGCGGGCGCGCCATCGGCCAGCGGTGGTCTCAATCTCCACCCCGTCATCGTGTTCACAGATGTCGGCCACCACGATGCCCTGGTGCAGCGTGACCGCGGGGGACGCTGCGATGGCGCTTTGCGCCGCCCTGTAGAAGCGGTCCGACGGTACGCAATGATACGCCCAATCCTTGCCGGCATGGTCGATAACGTCCCCGGATGTGGTGGAAAAGCGCCATGCCGACCAGGATGCGGCGGTCCAGGAAGCAAGAGGCTCAGAAAGGCTTTTTTCCGCCCAGAAGCACCAGGTGCGGTCATTCTCATACCGTGTGCGCGGTTCGATGACGGCCACCGAGTGGTGCGGGCGGCGCTCGTGCGCGAGATGGCGGGCGAGGGACAGGCCCGCGCAGCCGCCGCCCACAATGACGAGATCGACGGTGCGTGCCTCAGCCATGGTCGACACCCGGCAGGCCCGCCAAGGCCCGGTGCAAAGACGGATCGTGAACGGCGTCGACACGGTGCAGTGAGGCCTGTGTCGCGTAGAGGCCCGCGGCGTGGGCTGCGATACGGATCTTCGCCGGACCGGGCACGACGGCGCGGCGTCGCCAGTGTCGAAACCCCGCGCGCCGCATGCGCAGGCCGATGGCCCGATAGACACGCGCCGCCACCAAAATGGCGAAACGGGCTCGCGCTGGCAAATGGCCCATCCCTGCTTCGCCACTGGCGTAATAGCGATCGGCCAAGGCCAACAAACGCCTCTGGGCGTCAGCAATCAAAGCGTCGATGTCGGCGCCCGGTCGCCGCAGATCCGCCGGCTCAAGCCCGTCCACCCAAGCCCCCGGCAGATAGCGGCGCCCCATCGCGGCGTCCTCGGCCACATCGCGCGCAATATTTGTGAGTTGCATCGCGATGCCCAAATCGATCGCGAAGGGGTGTGCATGGGGAGCGTCCACATCCAGCGCCGCGCACATCATCAGGCCCACCACACCCGCCACATGGTAGGCATAGCGGATGAGGTCCGCTTCATCGGCCAGGCGCACGCAGCTGAGGTCGCTGCGCACCCCTGCGATCAGGGCCTGGGGAATGGCGATATCGAGATCGCGATCCCGCGCAAAAACGAGAAAATCGCGCACAGCGGGCTGCTCGCTCACGCCGCGTTGCAGTGCCATGTCGACCTCATCCAACGCGTTCTGCGCCTTGCCGATGTCTATCGCGGTGTCGGCGACATCATCCACGTGGCGGCAGAATGCATAAACGACAGCGCCGTTCTCCGCGTGGCGGGCCCCAAGGAACTTGGCCGCGAAATGGAAGGAACGGCCGTGGCGCTTGAGAACCTGTGCCGGCGCGAGATCCCGCGTCGGCGGTGGCGGCGAGGCGATGCTGGGGGCGCGGGCGTTCACGCCACAGCGCCTAAAGCAGCGGCGTTGGGCGCTGTGGCCGCATCGGCATGTGGTATCAACCGATCAAGCACCTTCGCGGAGCACAGGACGCCCGGCAAACCAGCGCCAGGATGCGTCCCCGCCCCGACGAGATAGAGGTTTCTGGGCCCCTCGGCTTTGTTGTGGAAGCGGAACCAGGCCGACTGCGTCAGGTGTGGCGCAATCGAAAATCCCGCGCCATGCACCGAGAGATAATCGGTGCGAAAGTCCTCCGGCGTCATAAAAAAATCTTCGCGGATGCTGTGTTTGAGGCCTGGCAGCAGCGTCTGATCAAGCGCCGCGACAATACGATTGCGCAGCACGGGCCCCATATGCGACCAATCCACCTGTCCTTGCAGGTTAGGGACCGGTGCCAGCACGTAAAAACTGTCATGGCCCGGGGGCGCAAAACTGGGATCGGTGGCCGTGGGCCTATGCAGGTAGAGGGAAAAATCGTCCGCCAGCACCTTTCGTGAAAATATGTCGTGCAAAAGCGCCTTGTAACGTCGCCCCAGCCAAATGGTGTGATGTGCGATGTTGGGGTATTGGCGCGCGGTCCCGAAAAACAAAACAAACAGACTCATCGAGTATCGCGCCATACGCATCTTGGCGCGCGCTGCGAGCGTCTGTTCGGCCTTAGGCAGAAGGTCGCTATACAAATGCGCCGCATCAGCATTGGAAACGACAATGTCCGCGCGGAGGTTCTCGCCGGTGTCCAGACGAACGCCTGTGGCCGTTCCGTTCTCGACCAAAATATTGGAAACTGTCGTCTTGAGGCGCACTGCGATCCCGGTTTCGCGCATCAAGCGCTCCAGCGCTGCAACGATGGCTCCCGTGCCGCCGATGGCGAACTGGATGCCCCACTCGCGTTCCAAATAATGGATCAACCCATAAATGCTGGTGGTGCTGAACGGGTTGCCCCCCACCAGCAGCGGCTGAATGGAGAACGCTTGGCGCAAATGCGGATCCTTGAGGTGCTGTGCGACGAGCGACCAGACGCTGCGCCGCGCGCCAAGCCGCAGCAGATTGGGCATTTGACCCACCATACTGGCGAAGCGGTGGAACGGCGCATCGGCGAGTTGGGTGAACCCCACATCGAAGATCTGCTTGGACTGCGCGACAAGCGTTTGATAACCGCGTTGATCATCGGGGTTGAAGCGGGCGATCTCCGCCAGCGTATCCTCGACCGTGCCGCCATAATCAAAGGTTCGCCCGTCGGGAAAGATAAAGCGGTACCAGGGATTAAGGTCCACAAGCGTGAGATACTGGTCCAATCGCCGATCGAACAGTTCAAACAACTCCTTAAACAAAAAGGCCGCGGTGATCACGGTGGGCCCGGCGTCATGGCGGTAGCCGCCTTGTTCGAATACCTGCGCGCGCCCGCCTAATTGAGCGCAGCGATCCACCAGGGTGACGGCGTATCCTCGGGCGCGCAGCCGCAGCGCCGCCGCCATGCCGCCGAAGCCGCCGCCGATGACGAGGGCTGTCTGGCTCATGCGTTCACCGCCTCAGCTTCGAAGGCGCTGAGCTGGGCCGCGATCCGATCAGCCAACAGGACGAGCAAGCCGCCGGCGCCGCTTGGCAAGTCCGCGCTGTGACGTTGTGCAAGGTCGAGATGGCGTTCGGCCATAACCGTAGCCTCATGCCGGGCCGCCATCTCTGTGCGGCCTGCGTGCATCAAGACAAGGACCAGATTGACGCTGTCGCCGGCCCCGCGGTCTTGCCCCACATCGGCAAGATCATCGGCAATCTGGTAGCCGAGGGCGAAGTGGCGCGCTGCTTTACGCGCTGGGTCTAACGCCTGCCCATGACCGGCGGCTATAAGCGCCGCCTCCAACGGCAGAGACAATAATGGCGCTGACTTGCCCGCGGCGATGTGTTCGTACCGCTCCGTCGTGAGCGTGTGATCGCCGCGATGGCTAAGATCCGCACTTTGACCTGCGATGGTCTGTGTCACGCGCTGATGTGCGATCGTGATGACATCCGCCGCCGCCGACCCCATGCCCGCAAATGCGGCGTATGCCGATGATATGAGATGATCCCCCGTCAACACTGCGACATCGGCGCCGAACGCGGCGCTTACCGCCGCACGCCCGCGGCGCATCTCGTCCCCGTCTTGCAAATCGTCATGAACAAGCGAGGCGTTGTGAAGCAGCTCGCACCCCGCAGCGATGCCAACCGCACTGCGTTCTGGCAGGGCCAGCTGCACCGCCGTGTTGAGTGCCAAGCGTGCGCGCACACGTGATCCGCCGGCTGCGAGGTGGTGGCGGGAAGCGTCTGACACGACACCGCCGTCCGCGCTGAGTTCCGCCATCACGCGTTCGACCAGCTTCAACCATTGGTCCGTCAAGAGAGAAGACACACTGGCCATCGCGCTGTCCTTGAGGGTGTTTTGTAGGGGAGGAGAGGGCCGCGGCGAACCGCAACCCTCCCACCTCCTGCACTATTGGGCCGGCACGGCGGCTGCTCCGCCAGTGCCTGCGCGATAGTCTTCGCTTTTGGCCGCCGCGATCATGTAGATCAGGATGCCGAAGCCAGCCTTCGCGACCACGTCCGCGATCGTATAGCCGACTTGAACGACGACCACGGCCGATCCCGTCATCGTTGCGATATTTGCGTTCTCCGGACCCAACACAAACGGCGCGAAGTAGACAATCGGGTAGAATGACCAGGACAAGATCGTGACCCAAATAGCGATATTTACAAGCCCACGCGCGGCTGGCGGCTGTTGAGCGATCGATCCGCGTAGACCCACAAACAGTTCAAACAAGATGTACACGAACGGTATCATCGACAGCCCGCCCCAAAGCGCGCGATCGCCCATGGTTGTGGCGATTTCGCCAGGGTAGCCCAGCGCGATCATCAGTGCGGCGGCGAGCCCGAGACGAATGCTTTTCGAAATGGTTGCAGTTTTGGTCAGTCCCATCACTAAAATCAACTCGATCAAGAGCAGTGGCACCGTCAACAGCCAGTCCACATAGCGGTAGGCGTCGTTGAACTTCTCACCACTTGGCGTCACCGTTCCCGCGTCAGCGTCGACAATAAATGATGCGCCCCAGCTTTCGAAAATTCTGAAGTAATGATAAGCGGCGATAAATGTCACAAGCCCGGTGATGGTCAGGGCTGCGCGGTATTGTGGTGCGACATTTCCTCGGTTGATCCAAAAGAAAAGTGTCGCGGCCGCCATGGTCGCCACACCAAATGATGTTGAGTTGTAGATCAGTTCATACTGACCCAGCGTAAGGTTTTCCATTTCTTTTACCCCGTGCCGTCAATTGGGACGCCATACTGCGCGAGCTATGCTAAAACGCACAGCGAGTCGTCGGATATGGAGCAAATTGTGTCCAGGTCAACAAAAATTAATCAAAAATCATCGGCAGAAGTAGCTAGTCTAAATTATGAGCTAGATATGCTGTGCTGCAAAATCGCTTGATAGCCGAGATATATTGGCTATATAGCCAGCTATATTGCGTCGCACAAAATTAAGTCTATTAGCATTGGCTTGCCGTGACCGGATCGGGTTCTAATTGCGCAATTTTGTAGTCAGGCTTGGCATGCCCAGGTTCAAAACCGACCACCTGCGGTGCCAACACGTTAATTCTTGGTTGCCTTGTGGAGGTGTGAGTAAATATGACCGATCAATGCCAAGTTATAACAGGCATAAGTGAGAGCGGAACAACTTATCCATTGGATAAAATGCAAGCTCATACAGACCGGTTGCTGCATAAAGCCATATCGATATTCCTGTTTGATACATACGGGCGAACACTATTTCAACGCCGTGCCGCGACGAAGTATCATGCGGAAGGTTTGTGGGCGAATAGTTGCTGCTCACATCCTGCATGGGGTGAAACGGACCGGGCATGCGCATCGCGTCGATTGAACGAAGAGCTCGGTGTGACAGCTGAGCTCAAATTCGTGGGTCGCGTGACCTATGAAACTCCTGTGGGTGACCTTTTCGAGAGAGAAGATGTTGCTATGTTTGTTGGTCAACTAGATAAAGCTCCTGATCGTGCAAGTTGGAATGCACGAGAAGTCGATAGTGTTGCATGGATTTCTTGGAGAGATGCTCTGAGTTTCGCGCTTGATGAAGGGTTTCCTTTGGCTCCATGGACTCGTTTATACCTTCGAGATGGAGCTATCCGAGATTTGTTACAACGGCAGATGGTGTAGCTGTGTTGAGGTATTGCGGTGTACCGTCGGATAAAACACTTCCACTGTAATGGTCCTCCCCAGCGGAGGTTGTCCGATCTGTATCGAGGGTTTTCACCCCGCGATGGAGGGGTGGGCTATGGACAAGCGAGCCAACCCGAATGAGATCTTTGCGAAGTTGAGGCAGGTGGAAGCGTTGCGTGGGTAGGAGAAGTCGATGATCAAGGCCATCCGGTTGATCGGCGTGTCGCCGCTGACGCGTGACCAATGGCCCTAGGCTCCAGACCCATAAATTGTGTTGAGGTCTAAAGGCGAACGGTGATTCACCGGGCTCCAATGAGGAGGCCCGTGCATGAGTGATCACCTGTTTTGGCTGAGCGAAGCCAGTTTGCCCGGCTTCAGCCGCTTTTGCCCTCCGACACGCGCGGCGTGGCGCGGGTGGATGATCGCCGGGTCATTTCCGGCATCAT
>CAZGCB010000104.1:0-9202 GCA_964524065.1 uncultured Caulobacterales bacterium
CGCGCATCATCGCCCGTGAGCGTAGCCATTTCCTTCTTCATCAAGCCGGAGCTTTCGGCATAACGCGTCACCACCCGCGTCAGCGCCGCCCGGAAGCCCGCCAAATGCGTGCCGCCATCGCGCTGGGGGATGTTGTTGGTGAAGCACAGAACATTCTCGTGATAGCTGGCGTTCCATTGCAACGCGACCTCAACGGTGAGGCCATCCCTCTCGCCGCTCAGCGCGATGGGCGCGGGGATCAGGGGCTGCTTGGCGCGATCCAAATGCTCCACAAAGGCGGTGACACCGCCCTCATAAAACAGATTGATATCCAGCGGCTCAGCCTCGCGCTCATCGCGCAGCACGATGTGTACGCCGGAGTTCAAGAACGCCAATTCCCGCAGGCGATGCTCCAAGGTCGGGCGATCAAACTCGATAAAGGCGAACACATCCGTAGAGGGCATAAAGCGCACTTGCGTGCCGGTGCGCGCGCCCGCCCCGGCGTTCACCACAGCCAAATCGCCGCCATCGGGCTCGCCATCGCGAAAGCGCATATGGTGCTCTTTGCCGTCGCGCCAGACCCGCAGATCCAGCGTATCCGATAGCGCGTTCACCACCGACACGCCCACGCCGTGCAGACCGCCGGAGACCTTGTAAGAATTGGAGTCGAATTTCCCGCCGGCATGCAGCTGGGTCATGATCACTTGCGCGGCGGACACCCCTTCTTCGGGATGGATCTCCACCGGGATGCCGCGCCCATCATCGGTGACGCTGGCGGATCCGTCGGCATGCAGCGTCACGTCCACCCGCGTACAATGGCCCGCCAACGCCTCGTCGATGGCGTTGTCCACCACCTCATAGACCATATGGTGCAAGCCCGAGCCGTCATCGGTGTCGCCGATATACATGCCCGGCCGTTTGCGAACCGCCTCCAAGCCCCGCAGGACTTTGATGGAATCCGCGCCATAATCGTGCGCGTCGGATGTGGCGGGGGACGCTGCGTCGGACATGGAACCTCACTTCACTGGGAATGCGCGCGGCCTCGCTCTCAAGAGCGTGCGTGCGCCGGCGCCACTGTGTCTGCTCCGCGGCGCGCGCCAGCGGATGGACTGTGCGTGAACATACCACCTTTGGGTAGACTGCGCCGCCTCTGTGCACAATAACGCAGTCGTAAATGCGGCCTCACAGCGCCCCTTCGCCGCGCTGGTCCTCGCGGACCCGCAGCGCCCGCGCCGCCGGTGACGCGAATTGACGATACAACAGTAAGGCGGCCACAAGGCCGGTGCAGATCACCGCCGCCCACGCCCCCGCGAAACCACCCAAATACCCAATGGAAAAGAACAACGCCCGCAAGCCGCGGTTGAACTGTTCTGACCCGGCCACATTAATCGCGACCGATCGCCGTGCGTGCTCCAACGCCTCACGCCGCGCGTCTTGCGTCGGCTCGCTCCGGTGTGGATCCCCCGGGTTCACTGATAAATCATAGGGCGCGGCGCCAATCATGATGGCCGAATAGTTGAATAGCCGGTACGCCCACCCAAACTTAAAAAAACCATAGGCGTAGATCAGCAACAGCCCCAGGACCCGAACTTGCCAATCCGCGCGCGTCATATCCTCGTTGAAATGCAGCGCCGCGAACACGGGCAGGATTTGGTCCGTGGCCGTGAACAGCGTGAAGCACGCGCCCATGCCCAACAGGCAGGTGGACGCGAAAAAGCCGGTGCCGCTGAGCTGCGACGCAACGATATTGGTGTCAATGATGCGCAAATCGCGGGTGAGCAGACGGTACATCCACGTTTCGCGCTGGCGGTTGACGTACGCATTGAGCGATCGCCGGCGCAGAGGGCTGTAGTCCACGATGTAAGAAAACACGGCCGCGATGGCGAAAAACACCCCCACGGAGATCCATTCCGTCATGCCCACCTCCTGCAAGCCCGCATCGCCCAATCCGTCCGCGCCTGCCGCCGGGGCGCCGCGACACCATCGCGCGGTCCCATGCTTCTGATTTCACGCGACAAGGCGCGCGTGTCTCTGTACGCGTAAGTCTCTATTTCCTCGCCCCCATAGGAGCCCACGCCATGACCAAGACCAAAGACGACACCAGCGCCGCCGAACAAGCATTCGGCTTCGATCCGCAGAAGTTCATGGACATGAACCCCTTCGGCGCCAATCCCGCCAAGTTCTTCGAAACCTGGATGGACACGATGAAGGGCGCCCAGTCCCCCGCCGCCATGCCGTGGGCCGAGTTCACCCGCGCCCCGACCGAAGTGGCCGAGTTCACCATGAACCGCATCCGTAAAACCATGGAGCTGGGCGCCACATTGGCCACCGCCCGCACCCCCAACGCCGTGGTGGAAGCGCTGTCGCAAGCCTCCTCAGCGGCTGTGGCGGACTACCAAGAAATGGCGGAAAAAATGTTGGCGCGCGTCAACACCGCCCAGGACGACCAAACCGCCAAAGACGAATAGCCTGAAGGACGAAAGTTGGGGGGCGCCGCCAGCCGCTCCCCAGCTGTTTCAGAGGCGCCGACACGCATCGACCTGGCGTCAGCAGAGCACGGTCGCGGAACCATCGGACACCGCAACGCGCTGGGCCCGATCACCAAACGCTTCAAACAAGCCGTCTTCGGTGCCCGTCAGCCAAGCCTGCGCACCCAGCGCGCAAATCTCATCCGCCAGCGCCGCGCGCCGCGCGCCATCGAGGTGCGCCGCCGCCTCATCCACCAACAACAATGGCGCGTGCCCGGCGCCCGCCGCCTCCAGCGCCCGCGCATGGGCGAGCGCGATCCCCACCAGCAGCGCCTTTTGCTCGCCCGTGGAACAATCGGCCGCCGGCATCGCCTTCGCGCGATGCTGCGCGACAAAGTCCGTGCGATGCGGCCCGTCCAGGGCGCGTCCCGCCGCCGCATCGCGCCGCCGCACCTGCGCGAGCGTCTCAGCAAAGCGCGCCTCCAGCGTCTCCTGCGCTGCGCCCGCAGCCGCGTCGCCCTCCAGCACGCCAGCCAGATCCAACTCCGCTTTGGGAAAGGCGCCCTCCGGCCGCCCATCCACCGCCGCTTGCAAGCGCCGCAACATGTCCGCCCGCGCCGCCGCCAACGCCACGCCATGGCGCGCCATCTGCGCTTCGAGCCCCGCCAGCCACGCCGGATCCGCCGGCCCTTCGGTCAGCACCCGCACCCGCTCGCGCATAGCCCGCTCATAGGCCGCGGACTCAGCCCCATGACGCGGGTGCAAGGCGAGGGTCAGCCGATCGAAATACCGTAAGCGCTCGCTGCGCGGCCCACGAAACAGCCCGTCCTGCGTCGGCGTCAGCCAAGTGACCCGCACCACATCGCCCAGCGCGCCATGGGCGACACTCTCCCCATCCAGCCGCGCCAGGCGCCGTGAGGGGTGGGCCGGATCCTGGCCAACACCCAGCTTGCGCGTCACAGACCCCGCCATAAAGTCCGCCGAGACAGCCCAGGCGCCCAGGTTCGCGCCGCCGGCCCGCCGGGCGATGTCCGCCACCGGCGCGCGGCGCAAGCCGCGCCCTGGCGCCAAGCACGAAATGGCCTCCAGCACATTCGTCTTGCCCGAGCCATTGGGCCCGAACAGCGCCACAGGCCGCGGATCCAAACGCAGACTCAGCGCGTCATAATTGCGAAAATTCTGCAGCCGCAGCGCCGTCAGCGCGCGGCGCACAGGCGCATCGGCGCCCGCCACGTCCGAACCGGCGTCCGCACCAGCGCCATGAGCCTCGCCAGGAACGCCAGGCGCGCTCACACCCGCAAGGGCATCAGCACATAGCGGGCGCGATCATCGCCGCGATCGAGGATCAGCGTCGGCGAGGCGCCGTCGGCGAAGCGGAACTCCGCCGTCTCGCCCTGAATTTGCCCGGCGACATCCAACAGATATTTGGCGTTGAAACCGATATCGAGCGCATCGGCCGCGTAGTCCACCGACAGCTCCTCCACCGCTTGGCCGCTATCGGGATTATCCACCGCCAGCGTCATCCGCTCCCCCTCAAGCGACAGCTTCACAGAGCGGGACTTCTCCGCCGAGATGGTGGCGACCCGATCCACTGCATCGGCGAAGGATTTGTTGTCCAGCACCAGCAGCTTGTCGTTATCTTTCGGAATGACCCGCTCGTAATCGGGGAACGAGCCCTCAATCAGCTTGGACGTCAGCACCGCGCCGCCCAGGCTGAAGCGGATTTTGGAATCCGACACCTCGATCTCCACCGCGCCGTCGCTGTCATCCAATAAGCGCCGCACCTCCTGCACGGTTTTGCGCGGAATGATGACGCCCGGCATGGATTCTGCGCCCGGCGGCAGCGCGCTTTCCGCCAGCGCTAAGCGGTGGCCGTCCGTGGCCACCACGCGCAGCATAGGCTCTTCGCCGTCGGTGCGGGCATGCATGTGGATGCCGTTGAGATAATAGCGCGTCTCCTCGGTGGAGATGGCGAAACGCGTCTTGTCGATCAGCCGGCCCAGCGCATCGGCCGACAGGCTGAAGGCGCAATTCAACCCGTCCGCAGCCAGCATGGGGAAATCCCCCGCCGGCAGACAGGGCAGGGTGAAGCGCGAGCGTCCCGCCTTCAGCTCCAGCCGGCCGGCCATCGCCCCGTCGTCATCGGCGGCGACCTCCAGGCTCACCTGCGCGCCCTCGGGCAGCTTGCGGGCGATATCATAAAGGGTATGCGCTGGGGCGGTGACCGCACCGGCTCGTTCGATCATGGCCGGGGCCGCCTCCACCATCTCCATATCGAGATCGGTGGCGGTAAAACGCGCGCTATCGCCCTCTCCGGCGATGAGCACATTGGACAGGATCGGAATGGTGTTGCGGCGCTCCACCACACTCTGCACATGGCCGAGCGTGCGCAGCAGCGCCGCGCGTTCGAGGGACAGTTTCATGCTTAGCGCCTATGACGCGCCGGACGTCGCGCCGAAACGGCGACGAGCGGCGGAGGAAGTGATTCGCTCATGCCTCCACCATAAACGAAACCCCGCCACGGCAAGACGCTCTCGCGCAGCCGCGGCGGGTTTCCCACAGAAATAATGGGTTTTCATCGGCGCGCGCGCCCGGCGAGCCTCCCATAGGAGCCCGACCGGCGCGCCTCACCTTAGAGCCCGAGGCCGCCGCCCGTACGCGAGCCGCGTTGACGCAGCATGCGGCGGATGGCGTCCACATCCGAGCGCACGCCCGGATCATCATTGCACAGGGCTTTGATGCGACGGCAGGAATACAGCACCGTAGTGTGGTCCATCTGGCCGAAGCGGCGGGCGATATCCGGCAGGGAGCGGGTCGTCATCTCCTTGCACAAATACATCGCCTGCTGGCGCGGGCGCACAATCTCACGGGTGCGACGCTTGGACAGCAAATCCGACAGCTTCAGCCCATGATAAGCGGCGACACATTTTTGGATGTCTTCCACCGTCACCCGCCGAGCCGCGCCCGACAGCATCTCGCCCAGCGCTTCCTTAGCGGTCTGGCGCGTCACCGGACGCTCCACCATGACCGTGCGCAACAGCACCGTCGCCAGCGCCGCCTCCAGCTGGCGCGGCGAGCCCACCACCGCCGAGGCGATGAAGTCGATCACCTCCGCCGGCACCGAGCGCCCGCGCCGCAGTCCCGGATTGTCAGCGATCATGCGGTCGAGGATACGCCGGCGCAGGGTCAAATCCGGCTTGCCCAACTCACAGCTGACGCCCGCTTCAAAACGGGTGCGCAGACGCGGGTCGAGATCCTCGATCTGCTCCAGCGGCCGATCCGCCGCCGCCGCCACGCGCCCGCCATTGGCGATGATGGCCGCCACAATGTGCGCCAGCTCCGCCTGGGTGCTCTTGGCGCCGATCAGCAGATGCAAATCATCGATCAGCAGCAGATCCGCGGCGCTGAGGCGATCTTTGAACGCAATGGCGTCCTTCGCATTCAACGCCTGCACATAATCGGCCCGGAAGCGGTCGGCGTTGTAGAACACCACGTCCCAGTCGGGCGCGGCTTGAGTCGCCGATTGCTGGATGGCGGTGAGAAGGTGGGTCTTGCCGGCCCCGTTCTCGCCATGCAGCACGCAAGCGCGGAAAGGCGCGCTGCGATCGGTGGCCAGCGTCTTGGCCGCCGTCGCCGCGACGCGGTTGGCGTCGCCCGTGACAAAGGTCGCAAAGGTCCGTTCCCGATCCATTTGCGGGCCGAGATCCGCCTCCGGCTCCATGGCCGCGCCATCGGCGGGCTTCGGTTCGGCGGCGATGACATCATTGACCACCGGGCCCGGACGGTCCGCCGGACTGGGATCAAGCCCCAGGCTCACCGTGCGGCCGTGAACATCCGCGTCACGCCATAATTCGGCGACGCGGCGCGGCCCGACTCGATCCAAAATGCGTTCCCGATGCAGCGGAGCAGACACCCACACCACCACTTCATGGGCATTGGTCCGGCCCAGACGCAAGTCCGCCGCCCAAGCGCGCCATGGCCCATCGCCGAGCTTGCTCCGCAGTCCCTCCTGAAAATGCAGGAACGCGCTTTGATCGTCTTGACTAAATTGCGCGTGAAATGCCGCAACGCCGCTTCCTGCAGTCCCAGACTTTCGCCCTTCGGGCGCATTCAGCGCTGATTGAGGTCTCATTTCATCGCCCCCTCTGTTTGTTGTCGTTTGTGTTTATGGTTAACGAAAACGCGTACAGACAAACCACCCCTGTGCGGAGAAAACACCTCCACCACATCCAGTTTTATTGTTTTGAAGACTTGCGCGACCCTTAAGGGTCGTCACGAAACGCTACGTCAAAATCCACGCCCCTCAAGGGCCGATCCACAGCCGACCGCCTGTTGGGCGCGCAGCATGCCCTGACTCAACGCCGCGAACAGGGTCGGCTCCGGAGGAACACCAAACCGTTGAAGCGCATTGTTTCTCAAAGGCATTCTGCCAACTCCTCGATACACATCGAAGCGCGGAACAGCCCTGGGAGGTCATGAGGAACGCCCCCCGACGCGCCGTTCAGCCCATGCAGCAAAGCCCAAAAAACGACTCGAAAACAGCCTTGACTCAGAAATTTTAACTTTTTGGGCGAAGTATTCCACAGGCGCTCGCGAATAAAGATGTGGCGCGCAACCCCGAATCGGAAAAGTCGCTTAAGTCAAGCGGCGCAATTCGCAAATAAAATGGGCCAGACGCAGCCCGCGCCTGGCCAAATGCCGCCAGCGTCAGCTGTTCAGTTGGCGAACGCGGCGCGACAAGCGGGAAATCTTCCGCGAGCCGGTGTTCTTGTGAATGACGCCACGGGACACGGCGCGCATCACCTCAGGTTCCGCTTGCGCCAAGGCGGTCTTGGCCGCCGCCGCATCACCGGCGTCCAGGGCGTCTTCCACTCGACGAAGGAAGGTACGCATCCGCGACCGCCGCGCTTTGTTCACCAAAGTGCGCCGCTCAACCTTGCGGACGGATTTCTTCGCCGAAGCCGAATTGGCCATGCTGTCAGCACCCTAAAGAGCGTGTGTGGAACCCCGAACCCCCGCCAAAATTCCGGCGGGAACCTCTCTGCGAGGGCACGCTGTATAGACGCGCGGCGGGGCGGCGTCAACAGCCTTCACAGGCCTGCGGCCCAGCAGGCTGACACCCAGCGTTTACAGGCGATTCGAGCCGTGCGGCGGCCCCGCGCACTGCAGAAAACCAACGCATGCAGATAAACACTCACACAACGCCGCCCGCGCCGCATACGAGCCCGGCGCCCCCCCCCTTAACGGAACGCGTCCGCCTGTCGGCGCCCACCACGCGCTTAGCGGTTTTTGAAATGCGGCGTGCGCTTTTCGGTGAAAGCCGTCATGCCCTCGCCCTGATCCTCGGTGGCGAACATGGATTGGAACACCCGCCGCTCAAAGCGCACCCCCTCGCTCAATGTGGTTTCAAAGGCCACATTCACGGCCTCCTTGGTCATCATGGCGATCGGGCGGGACATGGAGGCGATCTTGCGCGCGGCCCCCAGCGCCGTATCACGCAACTCATCGGCGGGCACCACCCGGCTGACCAGCCCAGCGCGCTCGGCCTCCTCCGCGCCCATCATGCGCCCGGTGAGGCACAAATCCATGGCCTTGGCCTTGCCGACCCAACGCGAGAGACGCTGCGTGCCGCCCGCGCCCGGCATGACGCCGAGGGTGATCTCCGGCTGACCAAACTTGGCCGTGTCGGCCGCGATGATGATGTCGCACATCATGGCGATTTCGCACCCGCCGCCCAGCGCATAGCCCGCCACGGCCGCGATCAGCGGCTTGCGGAAACGGGCCACCGCCTCCCAGGTTTCAGCGAAGGGGTCATGTTCAAAGAGGTCCAAAAAACCATGCGCCTGGAGCTCTTTGATGTCGGCGCCGGCGGCGAACGCTTTTTCCGAGCCGGTGATGACGACACAGCCAATGGCGGGATCACGCTCATACGCGCCCAGGGCCTGGGCCAGCTCGCCCGTCAGCTTCGCATTCAGCGCGTTCAGGGCCTCTGGCCGATTCAAGGTGATCAGAGCGACGCCGCCCTCAATCTCCGTGATTAAGGTTTCATAAGCCACGTAACGATTTCCCCCCTTGCGACGGCTCGTCTTGCTGCGTTGAGCCCGAAGCCTCCGCGTTGAACGTCCACGCGGGGCGCACATCGAAGACGGTGCGCGTGCGCCCAGCCGACAAGGCTTGCGAGACAAGCGTGAGCCGCTCGCCCGCTCGATCAAACACCAAAATCACCACATCCGCAGCCTGAGCACGTGTGAGTGATTCCGGCGCGTCCTGCGCCATCGCCCAACCGAGACTCGGCAAGGTCGCGCCATAGGCCGCCCCCACATCCGCCGGCGTCGCGCCGCCCTCAGCCAGAATGCGCGCCACACGGCCATGGGGGCTGTCAAACACAAAACTATCGGGTGTTTCGGCCAAACCGATCAGCAGAGGCAAATCCTCAACATCACGCGCAAAGCGCGGCGCTTGCGCGCCGCTCGCCGCCGGCAGCCCCAAGGCGAGCGCCAACACCGTCATGCCTGTGAGCCAAACGCGCAGGCGCTGTCGCCAGGCCGCCATAGCTTGCTCCGACCGCTAAACATGCTGCAGACCCTAAGGCGCGTCGCACGTGGCGGCAAATCATGCACGCACGGCTTTAGCGTTGACACTGCCGGCAAAAGAAGCTCGACCGGCCGGACAGAACCACCCGCTCCACAACCCCGCCGCAGCCCCGCCGTACACACGGGGCGTCTTCGCGGCCGTAGACAGCAAACGCATGCTGG
>CAZGCB010000105.1:0-9135 GCA_964524065.1 uncultured Caulobacterales bacterium
ACGCCGGAGCGAAAACCGGTCGCGACGGGATTCACGGCGCGAGCTTGCTCGCTTCCGCGGAATTCGGAGAACAGGACGAAGACAAGCGCCCGACGGTTCAAGTCGGCGATCCGTTCACCGAGAAATGCCTCATCGAAGCCTGCCTCGAACTCATGGCCGGCGACGCCATCGCCGCCATCCAAGATATGGGCGCGGCGGGGCTCACATCCTCCTCCGTCGAGATGGCGGATAAGGGCGGTGTCGGCGTGCGGCTGGACCTCGATAAAGTGCCCCAGCGCGAAACCGGCATGACGGCGTACGAAATCATGCTGTCGGAATCCCAAGAGCGGATGCTGATGATCCTCAAGCCCGGCCGTGAGGAGGAAGCCCGTCGCATCTTCGACAAATGGGAGCTGGACTTCGCCATCATCGGCGAAACCACAAACGATACCCACATCGTGCTGACCCAAAACGGCGAAACGGTGTGCGATATCCCCGTCGCCCCGCTCTCAGACGACGCGCCGAATTATGACCGCCCCTATGCGCGGCCCAAGCCGCGGGCGGAACTCGATCTCTCCCAAATTCCTGAGCCCGCCGATTATGGCGAAGCGCTGCTGAAGCTCATGGCCTCGCCCGACATCGCCTCCAAACGCTGGATTTGGGAACAATATGACCGCTCAGTGATGGCCGACACGGTGGACAGCTCGGACTCCGGGGGCGACGCCGCCATTGTCCGCATCCACGGGACGAATAAGGCGCTCGCCATCACCACGGACTGCACGCCGCGCTATTGCCAGGCCGACCCGAATGAAGGCGGCAAGCAGGCGGTGGCCGAGGCCTATCGAAACTTATGCGCCGTCGGGGCCACGCCGCTGGCCATCACGGATTGTTTGAACTTTGGCGACCCGACCAATCCCGACACCATGGGCCAGTTTGTCGGCTGTGTGGAAGGCATGGCGCAGGCCTGCCGCGCGCTGGACCTGCCTGTCGTGTCCGGCAATGTCAGCCTCTACAACGCCACAGACGGCGTCTCCATCCCGCCCACCCCAGCCGTGGGTGCGGTGGGCCTGATTGAGGACATCTCCCGCATTGGCCGCATCGGCGGGGCCCAGGAGGGGGATGTGCTCCTGCTGATTGGCGAGACCAAAGGCCATCTCGGCCAGTCGCTCTATCTGCGAGAAGTACTGGGCATTGAGGGCGCCGAGGCAGGCCCGCCGCCGCCGGTGGATTTGGAGGCCGAGCGCCACCATGGCGATTTCGTCCGCAAGCTGATCGCCGATGGCCTCGTCAACGCCGTGCATGATGTCAGCGATGGCGGGATCGCCGTCGCGGCCGCGGAAATGGCGCTGGCGAGCGGGGTGGGTTTGGATGTGGACGCAACCTGCATCGGCCCATGGTCCACCGGTGCGGACGGTGACCGCAAATTGGCGGACATCGCGCCCCGTCTTGGGTTTTTTGGCGAAGACCAAGCGCGCTATGTGCTGACGATCACCGATGGCGGCGATCACCTAGCGCGGTTTTCCGAGTTCGCCGACACATTCCAGGTCGACTATTGCGTCATCGGGACGGCGTCCCAAGGCCCGCTTGTTTTACGCGCCAACGCATTGACAGCACAGGGGGCGCCCCTCTCCACCCTCCGCGCGGCGCATGAAGGATGGTTGCCGCGCTTGATGGGCGCGGCAACGCCCCCGCGGGCCTGAGGGGCGCTGACGCTTAAGTCAGCGCGACCCACACATTCAACCCGGCGCCGAGCAGCAAAGCGGTGAGGGTCGAGCCCGTGCCAATCTGACGGAACATGAACATGCCGCGCTCGGTGCCGAAGGCGGCCGCGTGCAGCACCCGCCCCACCACAAACATCGCGCCCACCAAATGCACGGCCCAGACCGGCGCGCCGTTCACCTCCAACAGCAGCACCAAAATCAACGCCAGCGGCGTGTATTCGGCGAAATTGGCGTGCCCGCGCATCGCGCGTTCAAACCGCCAACCCTCAGGATGGTCCGGCCGAGCATAGCCGCCACGGCGCGCGCCAATGACTTTGACGCTGAGATAGACAAACAGCACCGCCAAAATCGCGGCGTAAATCGGCGTGGCGACAAGAGCCATCACATCCTCCCCATAAGCTGTGCGGTATACGCCAGCGACAGAGACATGGATGTTGGCCGCGATGCAGGGCGGCGCTAACCGCTAAAGCAGCGCCTTCAGCCAGCCCGCATCGCCCAAAACGCCATCCAACGCGCCGGCGCCGCCATTGTCCTTGATGAAGCCGCCCACCAAGCTCGCCAACTGCTTGCTTTGATCCATGTCGCGGCCGAGGCCCTGCAGCGCGCCGAGCGCTTTGGCCGCATCGCCCGCCGAACCACCCAGCAAACCGCCCGCCATGCCCATAAGACCGCCGCCGGCCCCGCCATCGAGGCTGGCGGCTTGGCCCGAGGCCAAATCCGCTGCGCCGGGAATGGCGTCGAAGAGTTGCGATACGGCGCCGCTTTCGCCGAATTTCTGCAAAAGCGCAAACACGACGCCGACGCCCTGGCGCGCCACGGTTGCGTCAATGCCCAGTTGGGACGCGATTGTGTTCACCAGCCCGTCAATCATGTTCACCTCGCTCAGTTGGGTGAACGCTATCGCCGGGACGGCCTAAACACAATTCATACGTGATGGCTCCGGCGACCGCTGGGCGTTCGCCGCGCGCCACGCATTAGTTGTTCGTGTGGCCCATGGCGGCTTTGAGCGCACGCACGGCCCAGGGGCGCTGCGCCAAACGATCGCGCGCCATCTCAACGGACAAATCCATATCGGCGTTGACGCCGCCCAAAGCGTAACCCGCCGCTCGCACTGCACGATCCAAATGGTCCAGATGCATCGCCGCCATGACGTCCTCCCATTGATGTATGTTTGGACGTAAAAAGCAGGTGAAAGCTTACTGAATTCTGTACGAGGCCACAGGAATGCATGGGAGCTGCGCAAATTTTCGTGGCATACTTTTACGAATTCACAATAAAAGACTTGGCTGCGGGATCACGGAGCCGACGGCGCCGTGAGCCGGTTGTGCGAGATGGCCTGAAATGTGGGCAGCTGCGCGTCGGCCTGGATGATCACATCCAGCATGGTGGCCACGGCGCCGGCGAAAAAGACAGAGTCGATCCGCTCCGCGTCATCGGTGGGCTTGTGGTAGTCCACATGGTCCTCGACGCCGAAATAGAGAAACGGCACGCCCCGCTCATGGAAGACGGCATGGTCGGACAAAAGCGTCCAATCGCGCCGATCGCCGGTGGGCTCGTCATAGCCCTGGCGCAGCACGATCGGCGCGCGCGCCGCCGCCATCTGCACAAGCGGCCCAAGCTCGGCCGTGTGATAGACGCCCGCAGCGTAGAGCGCGCCGGTATCGCCCCGCGCCACCATGTCGAGATTGATGTTCAACGCCATATCCGCGCGCGCCAGCACACCAGACTGCATAAACGCAGCCGCGCCGCGAAAGCCGGCCTCCTCATTGTCCAGCCACGCCAGCACCACACGATGGTGCGGCGGATGCGCCGCAAAATGCGCCGCCACGGCCAACAGAGCCGCCGTGCCCGAGGCGTTGTCATCGGCGCCATTATAAATTTCGCCGTCAACGACGCCGAGATGATCGTAGTGCGCCGTGAGAACCATCGCCGGTCCTCCCGGTGTCGCGCCGGGAAACTCCGCCAAGACATTGACGGCCGTCAGCCGCGGCCCATCGATGGGGCTGCCCCGCGGCGTCGTGATGAAGGGCTGTACATAGCCTTCCACAACGGGCGCAACGCCCAGCGCTTCAAGCCGACCGATGATGTGGGCGCGCGCAGCGGCCGATCCCGGCGTGTCCGGCGCACGCCCCGCCAAGGCGTCATCAGCCAACAGGCGCACATCGGCCATCAGTTGCTGCGCCAAGGCGTCCAAATCCGTCATGGGCGGCGCGGTGTCCCGGTCGCCGCGATCATCGCGATCGCCAGGGGCGGCCTGGGTGTCATGGGGGGCCCGCGATGCGTCAGAGCCATCATGCGCCCGTGGCGCGGCGGTTGGGGCGGTTGGGGCCGCGTCGCAGGCCGCCAGCATCAGCGTGCACACCACGCCCAGCCCAGCGAGCCCCGCCCGCAAGGCCGGCGGCGCATCGTGAGAACAGGACCGCATTGACGCCATGAAAAGGCTCCCCTCTTGAGCGGATCACTGTAACCTCGGGTCGTAACATGCGCCAAGCCGCAGCTGCGTCGCGGCGGCCCTTGCGCAGCCGAGGGGCGCGACGCCACTTGGGAAGCGTCGCTTGAGGAGTATTCGCCATGCCCATGCCCGCCGCCGACATCCACCGTCTCTTGATGGAGGCCTTCCCCGACGCCGAGGTGGAAATCATCGATCTCGCCGGTGATGACGATCATTTCAAAGCCCGCGTTGTCTCCGCCGCGTTCGCCGGCAAGACACGGGTGCAGCAGCACAAAATGGTCTATGCGGCCCTGGGCGGAGCCATGGGCGGACAATTGCACGCGCTCGCGCTGGAAACCGCCGCTCCGTGATCGCGGCGTGCGCCTTATCGCCTGAGGCCGGCGCAGATTTTGCTGACGCCGAACCCGCAAGCGCGCGGCGCTGCAAATGGCGATGTCGGGGGCGGGAGGGTCGACCTGGGTTTCGCGGCATTTCCGGGCCGCTGGCGAACATCCCATAACAGCGCTTGTGGCCGCTTGACGAGGCACGTGGGACTTCTTAGCTCCGCAGTAAGATCTGGTTTGGGCAAAAGGACACCGCCATGAGTAACGACGCCGTGCAGAAGGACATCCAGGCCCTCGTGGATGGCGCTGATGTGATGCTGTTCATGAAGGGCACGCCGGTGTTTCCGCAATGCGGCTTCTCCGCGACGGTGGCGAAAATCCTCGACCATTTGGGCGTGGCGTTCGACAGCACCAATGTGCTGGAAAACCAGGACATTCGCGAGGGCATCAAAGTCTTTTCGGACTGGCCGACCATCCCTCAGCTGTATGTCAAAGGGGAGTTTGTCGGCGGCTGCGACATCGTCCGCGAAATGTTCGAAACTGGCGAATTGCGGCCGTTCTTGGCGGAAAAAGGCGTGCTTGAGGCCACGGCCTGATCGCCCGTATGAGCCGGCGGCGCGCCGCGTCCCCCATCATGAGGATTGGCGGCTGTGAGCGCGCTAAAACCCCGTAATCGTCCGACAAACGGGCCCGCTTCGGCGTCGAAACCACCGGCTGTCGGCGTGGTGTCCTTGGGCTGTCCGAAAGCCCTGGTGGATTCGGAGCGCATCATCACCCGCCTGCGGGCCGAGGGGTATGCGCTGAGCCCCGATTATGCCGGCGCCGATGTGGTGCTGGTGAACACCTGCGGCTTTCTCGACAGCGCCAAGCAGGAATCGCTGGAGACCATCGGCGAGGCGTTGGATGAAAATGGCCGCGTCATCGTCACCGGCTGCATGGGCGCCGCTGCGGATGCGCTCACCTCAGTACACAGCGATGTTCTGGCTGTCACCGGCCCCCACCAATATGAGGCGGTGATGGAGGCGGTGCATGAGCATCTGCCCCCGCCGGACAATCCGTTTACAGAGCTTGTCCCGCCCCAAGGCCTCAAGCTCACGCCGCGCCATTACGCCTATTTGAAAATCTCCGAAGGCTGCAACAACACCTGCAGCTTCTGCATCATCCCCGATTTGCGCGGCAAGCTGGCCTCGCGCCCGGCCGCGGCGGTGTTGTGCGAGGCCGAGCGCTTGGTGGATGCCGGCGTGAAGGAGCTTTTGGTCATCAGCCAAGACACCTCGGCCTATGGTGTCGACCTGAAATATGCACCAAGTCGTTGGCCTGGCCAGCGCGGGCACAACCGAGAGATCGCGGCGCGTTTTTATGATTTATGCGCGGCGCTGGGCGAACTCGGCGTGTGGGTGCGCCTTCATTACGTATACCCCTACCCGCATGTGGATGATGTTATTCCCCTGATGGCGCAGGGGGCCATCCTCCCCTATCTCGATATTCCGTTTCAACACGCCAGCCCCACAGTGCTGAAGGCCATGCGCCGGCCCGCCAAGCAGGATCGTATGGCCGCGCGCATTGCCGCCTGGCGCGACACCTGTCCTGAGCTGGCGCTGCGTTCCACGTTTATTGTCGGCTTTCCCGGAGAAACCGAGGAAGACTTCCAATACCTTCTCGACTGGCTTGAAGAGACTCGCATCGATCGCGCCGGCTTCTTCCAATACGAAGACGTCGACGGCGCCAAATCCAACGCGCTCGACCATCACGTGCCGGCTGAAGTCAAGCAAGAGCGCTATGATCGTGCGATGGCGGTGCAAGCCAAGGTGGCCGCCGCGCGCGGCAAACGCATGGTGGGCCGCCGCATCGAGGTGCTGTTGGACGCGGTGCGCGAGGACGGCGTGGCCGTGGGCCGCTCCAAAGCCGATGCGCCAGAAATCGACGGCGTGGTCACGGTTGCGGGGCTCTCACGGCCCAAAGTCGGGGATCGGGTGCGCGCCCGCGTCGTCGCCGCAGAGGGCTATGATCTCCACGCCGAGGCGTGAGCCGCGCCCGGAACTCCGCGGCGCCCGTGTGATCGCCGCTATTCGCCGATACGGTTGCCGATGGAGATCCGCGCATCGGCCGGCAGGCCGAGCTCCGCACGCGTATAGACCAACGCAACGCCGGCCGGATCGGGCGTGTCGCAATTGTCGGTGCGTTCTCGCATGAGCGTCACCTTAAAGCGTCGCTCGCCTCGACGATCGATATCGACGTCGAAAAACTCTTTGGTCGTGCAGCCATTCGAAGCGACGCGCAGCACGATATCATCGCCGGCCACATCGGCCGCCAACAGCCGCACGCCGCTATAGCGATCATAGTGATCGTCATCGTCCCAGTCAGCGTCGGTGGCCACGATGATGCAGCCGCCCAACACCAGCGCGGCGATCGCGGCGCCGCCTGCCCAAATCGCTTTCATGGGACCCTCCTCTCACGCATCGAAAAACGATTAATGTCTATCGAAAAACGAGGGATCGCGAAAGTCCCGTCCGCAGCATTTCAGGCCACATGACCAAGATTTCATGAGCCGGCGCGGGTAAGGGCGGCCCCCTCACCGTTGCGCGGCTGCCGGTCTGTGTGGGGCGTCCCTTAGGACGCGTAGAATTCGACGACCAGGTTCGGCTCCATCTTGGCCGCATAGGGGACGTCATTCAGTTCGGGAATCCGAACATAAGTGGCCGTCATCGCCTTGGGATCGACGTCGATATAGTCCGGCACGTCGCGTTCGGCGCTTTCGATCGCCTCCAGCAACAGCGCCATGTTGCGGGACTTTTCGCGCACCTGCACCACATCGCCCGGCTTCAAACGGCAGCTGGGAATATTGGTGCGCACCCCATTCACCAGCACATGGCCGTGATTGACGAATTGGCGGGCCGCAAACACAGTCGGCACGAATTTCGCGCGGTACACAACCGCGTCGAGGCGGCTCTCCAACAGGCCGATCAAGTTCTCGGCCGTGTTGCCTTTGGCGCTGGACGCGTCGTCATAGATGCGGCGGAATTGTTTTTCAGTGATGTTGCCATAAAAGCCCTTCAGCTTTTGCTTGGCGCGCATTTGAATGCCGAAATCCGACAGCTTGCTTTTGCGCGCTTGGCCGTGCTGGCCGGGGCCATAGCTGCGTTTGTTGACCGGGCTTTTGGGACGACCCCAGATGTTTTCACCCATCCGGCGATCGATTTTGTACTTCGCGGTATGCCGCTTTGACATGGAGTGCCTCATTTTGATGCGGTCCGGCGGCCCTCCCCATGAGACCCGCGATTGCAACGGCGGCGCACGCATCACCCGTCATCGCTCATGAAAGAACGGCGCGCAGATCGCGCGCCGTTCCATAAAGCTGCGGCATATGTCGGAGATGTGACGGCGAAGTCAAGCGGCTCGTGTCCCCGCCGGCGCTTGGGTCGCCAGTGTCTAGGACCTCATCCGCCACGATCCTGGCGACGCGGGCCGCGCTCCAGCGCTTTGATCGCGCCGCGCAAGGTGCGCACCTCCTGCTCGGTCAGGCCGGCGCGCGTGAGCGCCGCGCGCATATGGCGCATCATCAGGGGCTGTTTGTCCGCGGGATGAAAATAGCGCGCCGTCTCCAGCGCCTGTTCTAACTGCGCCATGAGGCCGTCAAAATCCGCTTTCGGCGCCGGCAGGCTCTCATGATCAAAGGGCGGCGCCGCGTCATCTCCCGCTGCCGACGCGCGCCAGATATGCGCAAACACCCCCACGGCTTGGGCCAGGTTCAGCGACGCAAACGCCGGATTGACGGGGTAGGTGACGATGGCGTCCGCCGCGCCCACCTCATCGTTCGTGAGGCCGGAGGCCTCAGGCCCGAACAGTACGCCCACGCCGGCGCCCGCCGCACGACGCGCACGCAAGCCCGCCACCGCCTCCTGTGGGCCGAAAACGGGCTTTTCCAGTTCGCGCGGGCGGGCGGTGGCCGCAAGCATGTAACGCAAATCCGCGATAGCCGCCGGCAGATCGTCAAACACCCTTGCCGTAACAGGCCCGGGCCGCGGCGTTCCGTCCGCTGCATGATCGCCCAGCGCGCCAGCCGCCATGGCCTGCGCCTTAGGGCTGGGCCAGCCATCGCGGGGGGCGACAATCCGCAAATCGGTGAGGCCGAAATTGGCCATGGCGCGTGCGGCGGCGCCAATGTTTTCGCCCAACTGGGGCCGCGCCAAGAGGATCGCGGGCCCGTCCGCGTCAGATCCCACACCAGATCCCGTGTCAGATTGGGCCAAGGTGGGGATTGGGATGGCTTCCGATTGCGCGCGGTCAGTGTTAGTCACTCTGTCTCTCCACCCGTCGTTCCACGAACGGCGCCGTCCCACAAATTCGGAGCGCAAATCCCGTGATCAAAGTCAAAAACCCGATTGTCGAGCTGGATGGCGACGAAATGACCCGCATCATCTGGGCGATGATCAAGGACAAACTCATCCATCCCTATCTGGATGTCGATCTGCGCTATTATGATTTGTCTATCGAGTCGCGGGACGCTACGGACGACCAAATCACTGTCGACGCCGCCAACGCCATCAAAGAACACGGCGTCGGCGTCAAATGCGCCACCATCACCCCCGATGAAGCGCGGGTGGAGGAATTCGGCCTCAAGAAAATGTGGCGCAGCCCCAACGGCACCATCCGCAACATC
>CAZGCB010000106.1:0-8601 GCA_964524065.1 uncultured Caulobacterales bacterium
GGGTCATCACCGTCAGCGCGGTCATGATCGCCGCCAAAGCCAGATTGCTCAACATCGCCTGTTCCTCTGCGCCCGCCGCTGCGTATGGGCTCCGGCGTCGTGCGGGCATCCGCCGACGCGGCTGTAACGCACCGGCCGCCCATCAACCAGAGGCGTAAGCGGCGATACACATGCCTCAAAATGAAACACCTGTGTTAATTTGGATTAATAATGTTGTTTCAAAATAAGAAATTTGAATTATTGAATTTTATATTTGTTAGCGAAGATTACCTGTGTTAACCATAGACATCTTTACAGCATAGGTGCGGCGCTCAAAGGCGCCGGTTGGTTCCGGGACGACGAACATGCAACCGAACACTGTGAATTTTCGTGAGCCGTCATCAGGCCGGACGGCCTGGAATGCCGCGTTATCAACGCTTTTGGTGTCGCTCGGCGCGGGGCTGTCGGTGGCCAACGCCGTGCTGGTCAGCGCGGGTGGCGCTGTCGCGTAATCGGCTCGCCAGCCGATGCACGGCGCATGTGGTGATCAGGGCGCTGTTTTTTGGAACAGCAGCGTCATGCGGTCCGACTCGCCGATGGCGCGATAGCGCTCTTCATCCTCGCCCGTGATCAGGCGCGGCGGCAGAGTCCACACACCCGCCGGCCAGTCCGCGCTGTCCTGGGGATTGGCGTTGATGTCGCTGGAGTCGATGAGCTGGAAACCACCCGCCTCAAAGGCGGCGATGACATCCACCTCGCGCAGATAGCCGTGGGAGCCGTCGGCGTAGTCATCCGGCGCATCGGCTTTGGCGCGGTGCTGCACCACGCCCACGAGGCCCTGCGGTTTCAACATGCGCGCGGCGTCCGCCACCGCCGCGTCGAGCTGATCAAAGCGCGCCAAGGCGTGCAGCGTCCGCATGAACAGGACGATATCGGCCTGTTGAACCGCGGCCTGCGGGATCGCACCGAGGAAATAGGCGCCGGGAATGTCGATGTCCTCCGCGGCGCCGCCGGCCATCATCTCCGCTACTTCGGCCGGCCAGGCCGCGGGGAACGCCGCCAACGCCGCCCGCTGATCCGCGCTGAGATCACCATCGCGCATCTGCAGGACAAGGTCCGGCGGATAGTTCACCGCCATATACCGGCCGTCACGCGCCACATAAGGCGCCAGAACGCGCGTGTACCACCCGCCGCCGGGCTGCACTTCCACCACGGTCATATCCGGGCGAAGGCGGAAAAAGCTCACCACGCCAAAGGGACGCCGCTCACCATCGCGGCGATAATCGGGCGTGCGACGCGGATGATTGAGCACTTGGGCGAGATGCAGCAGTTCATCATTGCGGAGGCTGCGCGCCTCCACCGGTGCGACGGGCGCCGGCGTGGGCGTGGAAGGCTGGGTCGCGCAGGCGCTGATCAACAGCGCGCCGGCGCTCAAAAGCCAGGTCGCCGGACGTCGCAACGGCGCGCGGTGATCATTTAAGCGAGCGATCATGCGCTCCTCCCCTGCGTCACTGTGCAGCGCGATGCCGTGATTCGCCGCCCGTGACGTCCGCGCCTGCCCGTCCCCGTTAGTGGATTAACCATAACAAAGCGTCAAAGCCCAGGATATGGCGCGCACAGGCCGCACATGGTCCCAGTGCGGTTCAGCGCCGTCGGATGGGCGGGCGCACACATGAAAGCGGCCGGCGCACATACGCCGGCCGCCCTAACATCGTGACGCCGCGCGCCGCTTACGCCGGCTTGCGGAACCGCAAGGTCATGCGATCGGATTCGCCGATGGCCTTGTAGGTGTCTTCGTCCTCGCCGGTCCGCAGTGCTGGCGGCAAGGTCCACACGCCCATCGGCCAATTGGCGGCGTCCGCCGGGTTGGCGTTGATGTCGCTGGCTTCTTCCAACACGAAGCCGGCGGCCTCAAAGGCGGCGATCACGTCGGCTTCCTTCAGATAGCCCTTGGAGCCGTCGGCGTAGTCCGCCGGGGCGTCGGCCTTGGCGCGATGCTGAACCACGCCAGCGACACCGCCTGGCTTCAGCAGAGCGTGGATGTCCGCGATCGCGGCGTCCATCTCACCTTGGGCGGCGAGATTGTGCAGGGCCCGCACCACCAACACCGCATCGGCTTGGCCTGCAGCCTCGGCCGGCACGGAGCCAAAGGCGTACGCGCCGACCACATCAACATCCGAGCCCGCCATCTCGTCCACCTGCGCAGGCCAGGCTTCGGGGAAGGCTTCCACGCGGGCGAGGAACTCGGGCGTCAAACGATCGCCAAACAGCGCCTTGATCAGGTCCGTCGAGTAATTCAGGCCGATATAGCGACCGTCATCGGCCACATAGGGCGCCACAACGCGGGTGTACCAGCCGCCGCCCGGCAGAACCTCCGCCACGGTCATCTCAGGCGTGACGCCGAAGAAACGCAGCGTGCGGCCGGGATGGCGTTGATCATCGCGCGCGCGATCATCAGCCCGACGCGGATGCGCCAGCACGGCGGCCAAACGCACAGCATCGGCGGCTTCGGCGGTTTCCGCCGCCACCTCATCGGCCAGCTCGCCAGCCGCTTCCACGCCCTCGGCCAAGGCCTGCTCGGCGTCATCGGCCAGCTCACCCGACGCTTCGGTGACGTTTTCGGCGATTTGGGCGGCCTCTTCACGCGCCGCGGACATGCCTTGCTGCACCCGTTCGCTGACATCCTCAGCGGTGGGCGCGTCTTGTTCGGACTGGCCGCAGGCCACCACGAGCCCGCACAGCGCCAGAGCGGCGGCGCCGCCAAACCATTTCATACGATCGGACATCTCGTCCCCTCCTGAAGCGGATACGGCCATCGGGTGGCCGGCTGGCGTGGGCAGTGCACGGAAACCAGGCGAAAGTGCGGCGTGTCCGCGACGTTGCGCGCGCCCACCGGCTAAAGCGGAATGTTGTCGTGCTTCTTCCAGGGATTTTCCGCCTTTTTGTGGCGCAATGTCCGCAGCGCGCCGATGACGCGACGGCGCGAGCCATGGGGCATGATGACGTCGTCAATATAGCCGCGCTGCGCCGCGATGAACGGGTTGGCGAAGCGATCCTCATACTCCTGCACATGGGCGGCCATCTTCGCGGGATCGTCCAAATCCTTGCGGAAGATGATCTCCGCCGCGCCTTTGGACCCCATCACCGCGATCTGGGCGGTGGGCCAGGCATAGTTCACATCGCCACGGATATGCTTGGAGCTCATGACGTCATAGGCGCCGCCGTAGGCCTTGCGGGTGATGATGGTGACCTTCGGCACCGTCGCTTCGGCATACGCGAACAGCAGTTTCGCGCCGTGCTTGATCAAGCCGCCATATTCCTGACGAGTGCCCGGCAAAAAGCCCGGCACATCCACCAGCGTCAGCAGCGGAATATTGAACGCGTCGCAAAACCGCACAAAGCGGGCGCCTTTGCGCGACGCATCCATGTCCAACACGCCCGCCAGCGCCATGGGCTGATTGGCGATCACGCCGACGGTTTCGCCATCCATGCGGATGAAAGCGGTGATGATGTTCTGGGCGTGATCGGAGCCGACTTCAAAGACGTCGCCCTCGTCGGCCAGCTTCTCGATCAGCTCGCCCATATCATAAGGCTCGTTGGGGTTGTCGGGGATTAAGCTGTCCAACGACATCTCATCGCGCATGGGATCATCCGGCGTGACGCGCGTCGGCGCCTTCTCCCGGTTGGACAGCGGCAAAAAATCAAACAGGCGACGGATTTGTACGAGGGCTTCGTAATCATTGGCGAACGCCCCATCGGCGACGCCGGACTTCTTGCTGTGCACGCTGGCGCCGCCCAGTTCTTCATGGGTGACAACTTCGTTGGTGACCGTTTTCACCACATCCGGGCCGGTCACATACATGTAGGACGTATCCTGCACCATGAAGATGAAGTCCGTCATCGCCGGCGAGTAGACGTCCCCCCCGGCGCAGGGGCCCATAATGACGGAAATCTGCGGCACGACGCCGGAGGCCAGGACGTTCTGTAAGAAAATGTCGGCGTAACCGCCCAGGCTGGCGACCCCCTCCTGGATGCGTGCGCCGCCGGCGTCGTACAGGCCGATGACAGGCGCGCCATTGCGCATGGCCATTTCCATGACCTTGACGATTTTCTGCGCTTGCGCCTCCGACAGGGAGCCGCCAAACACCGTGAAATCCTTCGCGAAGACATAGGCCTGGCGGCCATTAATGCGCCCGACGCCGGTGATGACGCCATCGCCGGGGATGGCTTGGTCCGCCATCCCGAAATCCGTGCAGCGATGCTGCACAAACATGTCGTACTCTTCGAAGCTGTCTTCATCCAACAGCAGCGACAACCGCTCACGCGCGGTCAACTTGCCCTTGGCGTGCTGGGCCTCAATGCGTCGCTCGCCGCCGCCAAGGCGCGCCGCGGCGCGCCGCTTGTCCAGTTCATCGAGGATGGCTTTCATGGGGCAACTCCGCGCTGTGGGCCGCAGGGAGCGCGTTTTGCCCGGCGGCGCACGCGCATGGTGTTCGTCACCACGAGTTTACGCGGGATCGAGGCTTCTGAGAAACCGTTCCGCCACGGTGAGCTCCTGCGCCAGGGCGGCGGCGCGAGCGGCGGCCTCCTCATCGACGCCCCAGCGCGCTTCTTGGTGTGCCTCGTCCAGCCGGCTGAGGGCGAAGGCGCCGGCGCCGTCCAGCCGTCCGCGCTCCAAGGCGAAGGCCAGCACCGCCGAGCCCAGCAGCCCCATGGCGTAACTCATGCCGGTGAGACGAAAATCATCCAACGCGTCGGCGGCGGCCCGCGCCGCATCAAGGCTGGCGGGCGGCTGGGCGGCGGCGATCACCCCATAGACCGGCTCCAGCGCCACGCCCAAACTGCGCCACGCCCAATCGCGCACCGGGCCCCACGCGGCCTCCTGCGCGGCCCGCAGCGCCGGATCCCCGTCGGACAAATGGCACACCAGATCGGTTTCAGCATAGGCCCGCACCTGATCGCACAGCTCCGCCCGCGCAGCCGGCGTGCGGTCGAGCGCGGCGTTGAGCAGACGCATGGCGTGCATGCGCGCCAGATCGATCACCTCGTCCTGGGCGCGCCACTCGTCCGCGACCAGTTCAGCCAGCGCCTGCGTCGGCGCGATTTGCAGACGGCGCGCCGGGGTGCGCACCGCCCGGCCGTCCAAGCGTACCGCCCAACCGCCCTCCTCGGCCGGAACGACGGCGACGGTGTCATAAAAACGCGTGGGTGAGGGCGCGGTCATGGTGTTGAGAACGGGCGCACGCCGATCACGCCGGCGGGTGGGCCGCGCGCATGTCCGTGCGCAGCGCGCGCACGTGCTCGCGGATGTCCAACATCACCAGCCCCAAGCCGAACATCAAGATCGCCGCGACAAAACCGCTGATCGCCCCGGCCACGAAGCCGGCGACCGCGAACCAAACGGGCGCATTTGCGGCCAGCGCCAAACCTTGGCCGGCCAGGTAAGCCGCGCCCGCACCGCCAATCCCGCCGCCCAGCGTGAACGCGGCAAACAGAACGAAGATCAGGAGCTTAAAGAGGCGAATGACCAGATTTTGAAAACCGGCCCCCGTCTCCGGCGCATCCTCGGGGAAAGGCGCGCTCGCCCGCGGCGCATCCAGAGCGCGCCCACCCATGTCCAGCGCCGCGCGCCCGGGGCGATCATCAAGACGGCCCGGCCCCCAGTCGCGCTCAGCGCTTGGCCCCCAATCGCGGCGCGGATCGGCAGCCGGCATGGGCTCGCGCCGCGCCCGCGGCGCGTAGGCCTGCGCCGATGCGCGCCCCGGCCCGTCCAGCCCGTCCAGGGGGCGATCAACGCCCCCATTGAACGGGCTGTCGGCGGGCCCATCGAGCGGCATGTCCAACGGGCTGCCCGAACGCGCCGGGGCCGGCCCCGCGGGGCGGCGTCCGCCAAAGCCGTGGCGCTCATCATAGGTGCGCCCCGCCTCGCGCGCTTCGCGCGGGCCGTCCCAGGTCTCATCGCGCGGCGGCGTCAAACGCCCGCGCCGACGGTCCCGGTCGTAAGGATCGTTATAGTCTGACATGCCGCGCCCCAGTCGCTTTTCACTCTCAGAGTAACAGATCTCGGACGTGGGTCCCAATGGTCGTACTGCGTTGCAGCGTAGACCACCAACAGGCGGCGGCTGGCTCACTCCACGAAGGGATCCTCGTAAACGCGCCTATCAAAGCCCAGCGCGTCAAAGGACTGACGCATATGCTCCGGCAGCGGCGCGATAAGCGAGACGCGTCCGCGGCCGCTGGGATGCTCCAGCTGCAAGCTATACGCATGCAAATGCAGCGCATCGGCCAAACCGCTCGGCGCCGGGCGATCGACGGTGTATTTGCGATCGCCGATGATGGCGCAGCCCAGCCACGCCATGTGAGCGCGCAGCTGGTGGGTGCGGCCCGTCTCGGGACGCAACGCCACCCAGGCCGCGCGGGATCCAGCCGTCGCCACCGTCTCATAGCGCGTGCGGGCATAGACCGCGCCGTCTTCGCCCTGGCGCGCTTGCACCATACGCTCGCGATCGCCGCGGCCCTCGGCGGCCTTGCGCATAAAGCCCTTGGCGAGGCCGCCGCGCGGGTGGGGCGCTCCATTGGTCAGCGCCCAATAGGTCTTTTGCGCCGTGCGATGGGCGAAGGCGCGCGCCAACGCCGCCGCCGCCGCAGGGGTCTTACCGAGCAGCAGGACGCCGGAAGTGTCGCGATCCAGCCGGTGGGCCAGGCGCGGCGGATCGGCGCCCGGCGGGGCCAGGGCCGCCGCGAGCCCGTCCACATGGCGGCGGGTCTTCGCGCCGCCCTGCACCGCCAAGCCGCTGGGTTTGTTCAGCGCAATGAGATGTGCGTCCTCATGCAGCACCAGGCTGCGCATGAAGGCCGTATCGGCGGGTGTGACGGCCCCAGGCTGCGCCGCGCGCGGGACGGCGCCGGCCGTGTCCGCCACGGGCAGCGGCGGCACGCGCACGGTCTGGCCGCTTTCCAGGCGTTGATTGGCTTTGGCGCGCGCGCCGTCCACGCGCACCTGCCCGGTGCGGAGCAATTTCTCCAGCCGGCCATGACTCAGCTGGGGATAGCGCCGCTTAAACCAGCGATCGAGGCGCGCCCCAGCTTCCCCCGCCTCGACGGTCACCACCTCCACCCCGCTCACGCCCACAGCCTCCGTGCCAGAGCGAGCCCCGCGACGCACGCGGCCACAGCGCCCATGACCGACACCGCCGCATACAGCCCCATGGCCAGCACGTCGCGCCGCGCCAACATGCCGGCCATCTCCAGCGAAAAGGCGGAAAAGGTGGTGAAACCGCCCAGCAAACCCGTGGCCAAGAACAGCCGCACCTCCGCCCCGCCGGCGCTGGCGCGTTGGGCGAGCCAGCCCGCCAGCAGCCCCATGGCCAGGCCGCCGACAAGGTTCACCGCCAACGTTCCATGCGGCCAGCCCGGGCCGAACACGCGTAGGGCCAGCGCGCTCACCCCATGGCGCGCGACAGCGCCCAGCGCGCCACCGGCCGCCACCAAGGCGAAAACTTTCAAAGCGCTGCCAGAGCCCGTCATGGCCGCGGGATACGCCGGCCCGCCGCGTGTGGCAATCACTCAGCGCGCCGCATGCTTGGCCATGGGCGGCGGGTTTCCATTGCATCGCGAGCGGAGGATCTCTATAGCTCCGGCCGTTTGTCCGCATGTCGTTGATCCGTTAACGGCCGCCGCGTCCGCAGGAGACCCCATGCCAAAACGCACCGATCTGGACACCATCATGATCATCGGGGCGGGGCCGATCACCATCGGCCAGGCGTGCGAGTTTGATTATTCCGGGGTGCAAGCCTGCAAGGCGCTGCGCGCGGAGGGCTATCGGGTGGTGCTGATCAACTCCAACCCCGCCACCATCATGACCGATCCGGAGATGGCGGACGCCACCTATATCGAGCCCGTGACGGCGGACATGGCGGCCAAAGTGATCGCCGCTGAACGTCCCAAATCCAAAGGCGGCTTTGCGCTTTTGCCCACCATGGGCGGACAAACGGCGCTCAATTGCGCGCTGGAGTTGGAGAAAAGCGGCGTCCTGGAGCGCTTCGATGTCGAGATAATCGGCGCCAAGGCCGATGTCATCGACAAGGCTGAAAACCGCGAGCGCTTCAAACGGGCCATGGAGGCGATCGGCCTGGAATGCCCCAAGGCTCAGGTCGCCCACTCCCTGGCGGAGGCTGAGGAGATTCTGGCGCAGGTGGGCCTGCCCGCCATCATTCGCCCGTCCTTCACTTTGGGCGGACAGGGCGGCGGCATTGCCTATAACCGCGGGGAGTTCCGCACCATCGTACTGCAGGGCCTCGACGCCTCCCCCGCCAATGAGGTGCTGGTGGAGGAATCCGTCCTTGGCTGGAAGGAGTTCGAGATGGAAGTGGTCCGCGACAAGGCGGACAATTGCATCATCATCTGCTCCATCGAAAACATCGATCCCATGGGCGTCCACACCGGCGATAGCTGGGCGGTGGCGCCAGCCATGACGCTGACTGACCGCGAATATCAGCGCATGCGCGACGCGTCCCTGGCGGTGCTGCGCGAGGTGGGGGTGGAAACCGGCGGCTCCAACGTCCAATTCGCCGTGCACCCGGAGACGGGGCGCATGGTGGTGATCGAGATGAACCCGCGGGT
>CAZGCB010000107.1:0-8527 GCA_964524065.1 uncultured Caulobacterales bacterium
GCATCGCCGTCGGCATGGCCACCAACATCCCGCCGCACAATCTGGGCGAGGTGATTGACGCGGCCCTCGCCATGATCGAGCGGCCGGACATTGCGGATCTGGAGCTGCTGGACATTGTGCCGGGTCCGGATTTCCCGACCCAAGGCTTGATTGTCGGCCGCTCCGGCGCGCGTCAGGCCATGCTCACAGGTCGCGGCCCAGTGATCATGCGCGGGCGGGCGACGGTGGAGGAGATCCGTGCCGGCCGTGAGGCGATCGTCATCACCGAGATTCCTTACCAGGTGAACAAATCCGCCATGGTGGAGAAAATTGGCGAGCTGGCGCGTGAAAAGCGCATTGAGGGCATCGCCGAGCTGCGTGATGAAAGCGATCGCCAGGGCATTCGCGTGGTGGTGGAGCTGAAGCGCGACGCCAACGCGGACGTCATCCTCAATCAGCTCTATCGCTTCACGCCGCTGCAAACCTCGTTCGGCGTCAATATGTTGGCGCTGGTCAATGGCCGGCCGGAAGTGCTGAATCTGCGCAGTTTCCTGCAGACTTTCCTCAGCTTCCGCGAAACCGTTGTCGCCCGTCGCTCCAAGCATGACCTGCGCAAGGCCCGCACCCGCGCCCATGAGCTGGTGGGTCTCATGGTGGCGGTGGCGAACATCGATGAGGTGATTGCGCTGATCCGCGCCGCCGCCGATCCGGCCGCCGCCCGCACGGCGTTGATGGCGCGACCCTGGCCGGCCAAGGACATGACCAGCCTCATCGCCCTTGTGGACGATCCGCGTGCGCGCATTGATGAGAAGGGCGAGGTGCGGCTCACCGAAGAACAAGCGCGTGGCATCCTGGCGCTGCAACTGTCCCGCTTGACGGCGCTCGGCCGCGATGAGTTGGGCGATGAAGCGAAAAAGCTGATCGAGAAAATCACGGATTTGCTCGACATTCTGCGCTCGCGCCCGCGCATTCTGCAGATCATCCGCGAGGAGCTGCAGGACGTGCGCGATGATTTCGCCGTGCCGCGGCGGACCGAATTCCTCGATGTCGAGCTCGATATTGATGATGAGGACCTGATCGCGCGCGAGGATATGGTCGTCACCGTGACCAGCGGCGGCTACGTCAAGCGCACGGCTCTGGCGGAATACCGCACCCAGCGCCGCGGCGGCAAAGGCCGCGCCGGCATGGCGACGCGCGAAGAAGATGTGGTGACGCAGGTATTCGTCGCCTCCACCCATGCGCCGGTTCTGTGTTTTTCCTCCACCGGCATGGTCTACAAGCTGAAGATCTGGCGCTTGCCGCAGGCCGATCCGCGCGCCCGCGGCAAGGCCTTTGTCAATATTCTGCCGCTGGAGCAGGGCGAGCGCATCACATCGGTCATGGCGCTGCCGGAGGATGAAGAAAGTTGGGCGCAGCTGGACGTGCTGTTCGCCACGCGCTCGGGCCGCATTCGCCGCAACAAGCTGTCGGACTTCGTCAATGTGAACCGCGCGGGCAAGATCGCCATGAAGCCGGATGAGGGCGATGGCATTGTCGGCGTGCAGATTTCCGCCGGTGAAGATGATGTGCTGCTGACCACGGCGCTGGGCCGCTGCATCCGCTTCCCGGTGACGGATGTGCGCGTGTTCGCCGGGCGCACATCCACCGGTGTGCGAGGCGTGAGCCTCGCCAAGGGCGACAGCGTCATCTCCATGGCCATCCTGCGCCATATGGAGGTCAGCCCGGCGGAATCGCGCGCCTATCTCAAGCACGCCAACGCCATGCGGCGCGCCGCCGGCGATGAGGGCGAGGAGCTTGAGCCGCCCGCGCCGGATGAGGGCGAGGACGATACTGGCGAAGAGGCGGCGCTGTCGCCAGAGCGCATCGCGGAGCTCGGCGCGGCCGAACAGTTCGTACTCACCATCGCCGATGACGGCTTCGGCAAGCGCACATCCGCCTATGATTATCGCTGCGCCAGCCGCGGCGGGAAGGGCTTGCGCGCGCATGACCTTTCCCGCGGCGGCGCGCTGGTGGCCTCCTTCGCCATTGAGGAGGGCGAGGAAGTCATGCTGGTCACCGATGGCGGTCAGTTGATCCGCTCCGGCGTGGGCGAAATCCGCATCGCCGCGCGCGCCACGCGGGGTGTGCGCTTGATCCGCTTGGCGGAGGGCGAGGCCGTGGTGTCCGTCGATCGCATTGTGGACACCGGAGAGGACGACGACGCGGAGAGCGACGAGGCGTAGACGGGCCGCTGTGACTGCCCGCTAAGGCGGCCCGCAGCGTGGCCAGCGTTCTGGACACCATTGCATGAGGCCGCGATTCCAGCCCAAAGTCGCTCTTGCTTCGGGCGTCCCTCGCCCCGCGTCATGCATTCGCTTTTCGCGGTCAGGAGTTCTCCCATGCCCCGTTCGCGCGCCCTGTATCCCGGCACGTTCGACCCCATCACCAATGGTCATCTCGACATTATCGGCCGCGCGGCCCGTATCGCCGATGAGGTGGTCATTGGCGTGGCCATCAACCGGGAGAAGGGGCCGCTGTTTTCCTTGGAGGAGCGGCTGGCCATGGTGGAGCGCGAACCCGAGCCCTTCGCCGATCGCGCTGACATCCACGTGCGTCCGTTCTCTTCCCTTTTGATGCATTTCGCTGAAGAAATTGGGGCGAGCATGATCGTGCGGGGATTACGCGCCGTGTCGGACTTTGAGTATGAGTTCCAAATGACGGCGATGAACCAAAGCCTCAATCCGCACATCGAGACAGTGTTTTTGATGGCCGATCCCAAACATCAGGCCATCGCTTCGCGGCTGGTGAAGGAAATCGCGCGCTTTGGCGGCGATATCAGCAACTTCGTGCCGCCGCGGGTGGACAGTGCGGTGAAGGAGAAGCTGGCATGCGCCGTGGGATGATGAAATGGGCGAGCGGCCTCGTGGCCGCATGCGCTATGGCTGTGGCGGCGGCGGGGCAAACCGCGCGTACGGTGGAGGCTGAGAACCTGCTGCTCATGGACACGCGCTTCGGCCCGATCGTCATTGAGCTGCAGCCTCAGTTCGCGCCGCGCCATGTGGCCCAAATCAAAACTCTGGCGCGTCAGGGATTCTATGACGGGCTGACCTTCCATCGCGTCATCGCTGATTTCATGGCGCAGGGCGGGGATCCGACCGGAACGGGCGCCGGCAGTTCCGACTTGCCGGACATACCGGCGGAATTCACGGCGCGCATTCCCATTGGTGGGGAGGCGACGCTGATCGGCTCGATTCGCGATGGTCTGCTGACGGTGGACGGGCGTGTCTATAACAGCGTCAGCGGCGCGGCCATTCGCGGCCAGTTTCCCGCCGGCGGCGGCGATATCAGCCTGTGGCGCGGTTTGCTTCTGTTTCACGAGCCGGCCGGGCTGGCGATGCTGACGGGCGATGGCCGGGTCACCGCCAACATCCAGCATTGCCCAGGGGTGGCGTCCATGGCGCGCGCCAATCCGCCCGACAGCGCCAACAGTCAGTTTTTCTTGATGCGCGGGCCTTCGCCCTGGCTCGATCGACAATATTCCGCCTGGGGGCGGGTGGTGTACGGCCTGGACGCCGTCATGGCGCTGGCCATTGGCGAGCCGCCGGCCAGCCCCGACCGCATGCGCTCGGTGCGTGTGGTTGCGGATCTGCCGGCGACCGAGCGTCCCACGGTTCGCCAGAACCCCGCCGCCGATGCAGCCGCGTTGCAGCAGGCCCTCCAAACTCTGGCCGGCGGGGAAGACAGCCGTGACTTTAATCTCTGCGCTCTGATGCCGCCGGCTGAGGTGCGCTGGCCTGAGGGCGCGCAGCCGAACGATCCCTTAGCGGCCATGCGCCGTCCGTAACACCGCCGCGGCCCACGCGCCGTTCCGACACCCTAAGCGCGGCGCGATCTCGTTCGTGCCGACACCCGATTTTGTCTCCATCCATGAACCATGAGGACGCCCCATGACCGATGCGCCGAACGCCGGTGAAACCCTGAAGCTCACCCTCGACACGGGCGAGGTGACCATCCAGCTGCGCCCGGATTTGGCGCCGAAGCATGTGGCGCGCATCTCCCAATTGGTGCGTGACGGCTATTATGACGGGCTGACGTTCCATCGCGTGGTGGACGGCTTTGTCGCGCAAGGCGGCTGCCCCAACGGCACCGGCACGGGCGGCTCTGGTCAGAAGATTGACGCGGAGTTCTCCGACGAGCCGCATGTGCGCGGCGCCGTGTCTATGGCCCGCACCAATGATCCCAATTCCGCCGACAGCCAGTTCTTTATCTGCCTGGACGATGCGCGGTTCCTTGACGGGCAATACACCGTCTGGGGCGTGGTGTCTGATGGCATGGACGCCGTGGACGCGCTGCCCAAGGGCGAGCCGCCGGCTGCGCCGGGCGCCATCGTCAAGGCGGAGCTGGTTTAGCGCCACAATCAAAAACGCGGTCGCGCGCGAATCTGCCCATCGTCGTCCGTGATGACACGAGCGAGGGGCGGACATGGCGCGCCGTGGGCGACGATCTGGCCATTGGACAGGCAGGCTGCAGCAGGCGGCGCGCTGGCGCTGGGGCGATAGCTTTGCGCTTCTGATGCTGGCGACGGCCGCCGGCGCGGGACAAGCGGCGCTGTACTGGGATTGGGGGGAGCCTGCCGAAGCTGGCGGGGCGGCGGTGGCCGCGATCTGCGCACTGGTCGTGGTGTGGCGGGCGCAGCCCATCCTCTCGGGTGTGTGGGGGCTGACCGACCCCGTGCGGGCGCATCTTGTGTCACTGATCGCCCAGCGGCTGGCCCAAAGGCTGGCTCGCCGTCATGCGGTTCGCACCGCACGCGATCAAGGCGGCGTGGCGGGGCTCGATGGCGCTGAGTATGAGGCCTATTGCGCCGCGTTGCTTGAGGACGCGGGCTGGCGCGTACGCATCACCGACCCGGGGCCGGATCAAGGCCTGGATCTGGTCGCGGAACGCTCAGGCCTGCGCGTCGCGATACAATGTAAGCACTACACCAAGCCGGTGGGCGTGTCCGCCGTGCAGGAAATCGTCGCCGCCCGCGCTTTGGTTGGGCCGCAGGCGCGCGCCGCCGTGGTGGCCAGTCGTGGCTTCACGCGCAGTGCAGAGAGCCTTGCGCAGGCCAATCGCGTCGCCCTGGTGCACCATCGCCAGCTTGCGGGCTTGGAGGCGCACCTGGCCGCGGCAGGTGACAAGCCTGCGCTGACGGCCTAGCTCCCTCGCCCATGCGTACTGCTGATTTTGACTTTGACTTACCCGAGGACCGCATCGCCGTGCGCCCAGCGCGCCCGCGGGATTCTGCGCGCTTGTTGCGGGTGACGCCCAGCGGGCCCTTCAGCGACCATATTGTGCGGGATTTGCCGGATGTGCTGCGGTCGGGCGATCTGCTGGTGGTGAACGACACCCGCGTCATTCATGCCGCTTTGCCGGGGACGCGCGCGCCGCGCCCCGCCGCCGCGGCCCAGGGCGAGGCGACGCCGGTCACATTGGAGGTCAATCTCCACGCCCAAGACGATCCCGCCATCTGGCGCGCCTTTGTCCGCCCGGCCAAGCGGGTGGCGACCGGCGACATACTGAGCTTCGCGGCCGGCCTCAGCGCGCGCATCGTGGAGAAACTGGACGCGGGGGAGGTGCGGCTGGCGTTTGACCGTGCGGGCCCAGCCCTCGACGCCGCCATTGAAGCCGCCGGCGCGCCGCCCTTGCCGCCCTATATCGCGCGCCAGCGGCCGCCCGACGCTTTGGACGAGGAGGACTACCAGACCGTCTTTGCACGCGAGGGGCGCTCGGTGGCGGCGCCGACGGCGGGGCTGCATCTCACCCCGCAGCTTTTGCAGACGCTGGAGCAGCGCGGCGTCGGCCTGGCGCGCGTGCGCTTGGATGTGGGCGCCGGCACCTTCCTGCCGGTCAAGGCGGAGGCCGTCCGCGATCATCGTATGCACGCCGAGCGCTATGTCATCAGTGCGGAGACGGCGGCCCGCATCGCCGCGACCCGCGCCGCCGGCGGGCGCATTGTGGCGGTGGGCACCACCTCGCTACGCACGCTGGAAGCATCTGCGGCGCTCCATGGCGTCGTCACGGCCGAGGCGCGCGAGACGGATATCTTCATCACCCCCGGCTTTGCGTTTCGCGCGGTGGATGTCCTCCTCACGAACTTTCATTTGCCCAAATCGACGCTTTTCATGCTGGTGAGCGCCTTCAGCGGGACGGCGCGTATGAAAGCCGCCTACGCCCATGCCGTGACGACGGGCTATCGCTTTTATTCCTATGGCGATGCGTGCCTGTTGGAGCGCGGGGAAGGCGACGTCGGAGAGCCGTCATGAACACCAGCACCCGACGCCCATTCATGTGGAGCAGGCTCGCCGCGGCCTTCACCCTCTTGATCGCGGCCGCTGCGCTCAGCGCCCCCAGCCTGGCGCAGAACGAACCCAGCTTCGCCCAACGTCTGGCCGCGGCGGCGCTGGCGCGCACTGAACACGCTGTCCGCTATGAGCCGGCCTATGTCTCCATCGCCTATCCGGGCGGGGATGTGCCGGCGGATACTGGCGTATGCACCGATGTGGTGATCCGCAGCTATCGCGCGCTCGGCGTCGATCTCCAAGTGTTGGTGCATGAGGATATGAGCGCGGCCTTTGACGCCTATCCCACCCATTGGGGGCTGCGCGCGCCCGACACCAATATCGACCACCGCCGCGTGCCCAATCTGCGGGTGTTTTTTAAGCGCCATGGCCAGTCGCTGGCTGTCTCGCAGAATCCCGCCGCCTATCAACCCGGCGATCTTGTCACCTGGACGCTGCGGCCCCGCGGTTTCCTGCCCCATATCGGCGTGGTGTCGGATCAGACCGCAGCCGATGGCACGCCGCTCATTGTGCACAATATCGGCGCCGGCCCGCAGCTGGAGAACATTCTGTTCGCCTATCCCATCACCGGCCATTATCGCTTTGAGGGTTGAGGCTTTGGCTCGCGCCGGACATCCCCCCGATGGCCTAGCCTTGTTCTTTTGCGAGGCCATACGCGTTTGCAAGCGCGCTCCACGCGCCTAAACTTTCGGCCATGGCTGCCTTTCCCTTCGACATTCACGCCCAAGACGGCGCCGCGCGCACCGGCGTCTTGCGCACGCCGCGCGGCGACATCGCCACCCCCGCCTTCATGCCCGTCGGCACCGCCGCCACGGTGAAGGCGCTCTACATGGATCAGGTGCGTGATGCGGGGGCGGATATCATCCTCGCCAACACCTACCACCTCATGCTGCGCCCCGGCGCCGAGCGGGTGGCGCGGTTGGGAGGCCTGCACCGCTTTAGCGGCTGGGACGGGCCGATCCTGACGGATTCCGGCGGGTATCAAGTGTTTTCCCTCAAGGAGTTGCGCAAGCTGGATGAGGGCGGCGTCACCTTCAAAAGCCATTTGGACGGCTCCGAGCACCGCCTGACGCCCGAACGCGCGGTGGAGATCCAGGCCGATTTGCTCGGCGCCGACATCGTCATGCAGCTGGATGAGTGCACCGATTTTCCCGCCAGCCGGGAGGCGGCGCAGGCCTCCTTGGAGCTGTCCGCCCGTTGGGGCGCTCGGTGCAAAGCCGCCTTTGGCGCGCGCGACGCCCAGGCGCTGTTCGGCATTGTCCAGGGCTCCACCTTCCCGGATCTGCGCCGTGAGAGCATCGCGCGTCTTCTCGACATCGGCTTTGATGGTTATGCCGTCGGCGGCCTTGCCGTGGGGGAGGGGCATGGCGAGATGCTGCGCGTGTTGGAGGAAACAACGCCGCATCTGCCCCATGAACGCCCGCGCTATCTGATGGGCGTCGGCAAGCCCGTGGACCTTGTCGGCGGCGTGGCGCGCGGCATCGACATGTTTGATTGCGTTCTGCCCACCCGCTCCGGTCGCCACGGTCAGGCCTGGACGGACGCCGGGCCGATCAACCTCAAAAACGCGCAATTTTCCGAAGACGAGACGCCGCTCGCGCCGGACATCGACTGCCCCGCCAGCCGCGACTATTCCAAAGCGTATATGCATCACCTGGTGCGGGCCGGCGAGATGCTCGGCTCCATGCTCCTATCCTGGCACAACACGGCCTACTTCCAGCATCTTACGGCGCGCATGCGGACCGCCATCGCAGACGGGACGTTCCGCGATTTCGCCGCCGCCTTCACCGCGCGCCATCAGGGGCCCGCGCTCATCCCCGAATAGGCGCGGGTCCGCCCGATCCTCATGAGAGGAGGGGCTGTCCTGACGGGGCGCGTCCTCTCCATCAAGGCGTGCGAGCGCAAAACCCAGAGTACAGGGCGGAGGAGGATAGGTTGAATTAGAAGGTGTGCCCGGCGTTAGGGGAGGCGCCGCTGCCTAGGGATTGCGCCGCGATAAGGGCGGGCCCCTGGTGATCGTGGCGCGATGACGATGCAGCTCGCGCGCGATAGCCACGCGCTTGCGGAAAACTTGACGGCTTCGGCCCGCCGGGGCTGGCCTCGCGCCGCGCGCCGGCTTATGTGTTGACCCATTGTCAAGGCGCGCTTAATTTCCGCCGCCACATGGCGCGAACCGGTAGCTCAGCTGGTAGAGCAACTGACTTTTAATCAGTAGGTCCAGGGTT
>CAZGCB010000108.1:0-8444 GCA_964524065.1 uncultured Caulobacterales bacterium
TCTCCGGTTTCAAAAACACCTTACCTCGGTGTCCTCAAAACCGGCGGCAGCTCAGATCGCGAAAGTCGGCGCCAAGACCCTCTTCATTGAACCCGCCAGCCCCTGGGGTGAGACCCGATCGCAATCGACTCAGTGTCGATTGCAGGGTCGAACGGCTACAACGAGAGCTTCAACGGCAAACTCCGCGATGAGGTGCTGAATGTGGAGCTGTTCAATGATTTGCGGGAGGCCAAAGTTCTGATCGAACGGTGGCGGAGGCACTATAACACGGTCCGTCCGCACACATCCTTACGCTACCAACCTCCAGCCCCTGAGACGATCATCTCAGCGGATCTGGCCTGCACCATGTGGAGGCTCCGGCCAGATCAGCCTTCCATCAGAAGCAACGCCATGGTTCCATAAAAACTGGCTGCGCCATCGGGGGCTCGTCAGGCCAAAAGCACGGCGGCCACAGACGTTAGAATGCTAATTTCAGCTTAGATTTCATGTTTCTGCCCCCCCGGCGGACATTCGCTGCAATCGTGCAGCCTTTCAAACGCTACCGTCGCTATGCAACAGATACGTGACACGTTGAGATTGTATAATCGCATACGCACAACCGTTGTGAAGGGCGTATCGCATCGGCGCCCTAACCGCGAAGACGCGCACAGCGCCCTCTCACCCGTTTGGTTCGGTGCAACGTCAGCATAATGATGCGTTTGGCTCCGCGGCTCTAGACGCGCTGCAGCGGCCGCCGCGCCCGCGAATAAGACTTTGTGCTTTTCGCACAGCCAAAACGATCAAATGGTGGTGGGGGCTGGATTCGAACCAGCGTACGCTAACGCGGGCAGATTTACAGTCTGCTGCCTTTAACCACTCGGCCACCCCACCGACGACGTGGGTCGTGAGCCTCGCTGTCTACAAAGGCCCGCGCGCGAACGCAACCACCGCCGCATCCCAGCGTCCGCCGCAGAGCCCCCCTCGGTGAGCGCAGCGCGCGATTCCAACGTCTCATCTTGCGCTGCGCGGTCAAAGCCCGGCACAAGGATACAGCCGCCACAACCTTTGCAGGTCCTCACCATGCCCCGTCCGCCCAGCGCCTCTTGGCCGCGCCCGCCCCGCCCCGTCGGCGATCGGCGCGGCCCCCGCAGCGGAGCCAGACCGGCGCGACCGCGGGAGGACGCGGATCTGCCCGGAGACGGCTGGATTTGGGGCCGGCATGCGGCGGCGGCGGCGCTCGCCAACGCCGCCCGCACGATCCACACCACCTACGCGACGCGCAATCTCGCCGATCAGCTGCACCTGGCCGAAGGCGTCTACCAGCTCAGCGCGCCCGGCGAGCTCGACGCGCTGCTGCCCCCCGGGGCGGTGCATCAGGGCGTCGCCCTGCGCGTGGATGCGCTGACGCCCACACCGCTGGACGCCCTCGCCGCCCCGGCGGAGGGCCTGCTGGTGATGCTGGATCAGGTCACCGACCCGCACAATGTTGGGGCGGTGATCCGCTCCTGCGCCGCCTTTGGCGGACGCGGCCTCATCCTGCAAGATCGCAAAGCCCCACCCTTCACCGGGGCTTGCGCCAAGGCTGCGGTCGGCGCGGCGGAGCGCATGCCCCATGCGCGCGTGGTGAATCTGTCGCGCACCTTGGACACCTTGCGCGAAGCGGGGTGGCGCTGCATCGGCTTGGCGGGGGCGGCCTCCGACGATTTGGAGACCGCGCTCGGCCCGGCGCGCGCTGAACAACAGGCTCAAGGCGAGCGGGCTGGGGACGACCACGCAGGGATCGTTCTGGTGTTGGGCTCGGAAGATAAGGGCTTGCGGCCCAGCGTCGCGGGCGCTTGCGACACGCTGGCGCGCATTCCCATCGCCGCGGACGTGGAGAGCCTGAACATCTCCACGGCGGCGGCTGTGGCCCTCTATGCCGCGCGGGCGGCGCTGACCGGCGGGCCGCCCCCAGCGCCGAGGTCATAACCCCGTGAGCTCCCGCACGCGGTCGTTGCATCGACGTCGGCGGGGGCCCAGCTTCGGCCCATGACGGATTATGCAGATTTTGACGGTGTGATGGTGCGCTTCCTCCATCCCCGCGAGGATGACGGGTTGGCGCAGATGCTGCGCGCGGAGGGGCTGACGCCGCTTGTGGTGAATGATCGGCTCTTCGCCGGGGCGACGGAGGATCAGCTGCAGGACGCTCTGGACGCCGCGCGGGCTGTCCAAGCCCACGAGCCGCCGGAGGCGCTGCGCCGTATGCGCGCGGCGATGATGGCCGGCGCCCGCAAAGCCCTCGCGGATCAAGACAACGCCCCGGGCTGGGCCGAAGACGCGCTAGGCCTGTTCGCCCATGCGCTCAGCGCCCGGGGCCGCCATGAGGCCGACACTCTGCCCTTTTGCGCCGCCGGCTACGCCGCCAACGATTTGGATCAGGCGCTCTTCGTGCTGAGCGGTTAGAAGAACGTCGGCACGCCACGCGACGCGCGCCGCCGCTATGGTGGACGCGAAGGAGACACCCCATGAGCACACACGACACCGACAGCGCCCACGCTGAAGACATGAAAGCGCTGCAGGCCGAACAGCGCCGCAAAGTGCAAGAGACGGGCGATCCCGGTCGCGGGCTCATTCTGGTCCACACTGGCGACGGCAAGGGCAAGTCCAGCTCCGCCTTCGGCGTGGCGGCGCGGGCGCTGGGCTGGGGCCATCGGGTGGCGGTCGTGCAATTCATCAAGGGTGATTGGCTGACAGGCGAGAAGCAGTTTTTCGACCGTTTCCCCGATCAGCTCACCTGGCGCACCATGGGCCAAGGCTTCACCTGGGACACCCAAAACCGGGAAAAGGACATGGCGGCCGCCGCTGAAGCGTTGGCCATCGGGCGCGGCTTCTTGGATAGCGGTGAGTATGATCTCGTGGTGCTGGACGAGATCAATGTCGCCCTCGCCTATGATTATCTGGATGTGGCGGCGGTGGTCGATGCGCTGGCGGCCCGCGCGACGCGCACCAGCGTGGTGCTCACGGGCCGCGGCGCCAAGGAGGCGATTGTGGACGCGGCCGATCTCGTCACCGAAATGAAGGAGGTGAAACACCCCTTCCAGGCCGGCATCAAGGCCCAGAAGGGGATTGATTACTGAGCCGCGCCGCGCGCTGAGCCCCTACACTTTCAGGACCAGCTTGCCGAAGTTGGCCCCGTTGAACAGCATGGCGAGGGCGTCGGGAAAGTTCTCGATTCCCTCCACCACATGCTCGCGGAACTTCAGACGCCCCTCCTGGGCCCAGCCGGCCATGGCCATGACCGCTTCGCCATAACGCGGGGCGAAATCGAAGACGACAAAGCCTTCCATACGGGCGCGATTAATCAGCAGCTGAAGATAGTTCTTCGGCCCAGACATATTGGCGGGGTCATTGTAGTTGCTGATGGCGCCGCAAATGGCGATGCGCGCGCCGCGATTGAGCCGCATCAGCACATCGTCCAGGATCGCGCCGCCGACATTGTCGAAATACACATCAAGGCGATCGGGGCAGTGTTCCTTAAGCGCGGCGCGCACATCTTCATTCTTGTAATCGATACACGCGTCAAACCCGAGATCGTTGACAACATAGGCGCATTTCTCGGCCCCGCCGGCGATGCCGATCACCCGCGCCGCGCCCTTGATCTTGGCGATTTGTCCGACCAGCGCGCCCACGGCGCCGGCGGCCGCGGACACCACGACGGTGTCGCCTTCCTTGGGCTGGCCGATTTCCAGCAAGCCGAAATAGGCCGTCATGCCCGGCATGCCCAGCCCGCCCAAATAGCGTTCGGCTGGCGCGAGACGTGTGTCCACCTTAGTCAGGCCCTTGGTGGTCAACGTGGCCGCCGTCTGCACGCCCAGTATGCCGACGACCATATCGCCGACGGCGAAGTTTGGATCAGCGCTCGCGATCACGTCGCCCACCCCGCCGGCGCGCATCACCTCGTCGATTTGAACCGGCGGGATGTAGCTGCGTGCATCATTGAGCCAGCCGCGCATGGCGGGATCCAAGGAGATGTACTGTGTGCGCACCGTCACCTCGCCATCCTGGGGCGCGGCGACGGGATCATGGGTCACCCGCCAATGCTCCGGCCCAGGCGCCTTGTCGGGGCGGGCGGCGAGTCGGATTTGGGTGTGCTGGTCGGTGAGAGTGTCCGCGGACATGGGGTCGCTCCAATACGGGTGTGGCGGACGCCCCGCAAACGACGGCGCGCCAAGGGATACGGGTTAAGCGCACCTTAGCCACGCCAGCAATTGCGCCCATGCGACCTTGGGCGCGCCCGCGCCAAGGGCCTGCACCGGCAAAGAGCTTGCATCGCCGCCCCGTGCTGGGCCCATGGCGAGGAGCCGACGAATGAACGAAGATATGTGTGTCGTGTTGCGCGCGCCCACCGCGGCGCAGGGCGTGGCCTTGGCCCACCGCTTGGCGGCCCGCAGCATGGCGGCCGAGGACATCGGCGCGGACGGCCTGTTCATGATCACCACCGATGTGCGCGACGGGATCGTGGTTCAGACGGTGATGTTTGAGGACCGCCAAGCCGCTCGCCGCTTTCGGGCGCTGGTGTTGCGCGAACGGCCCGGCCTCTTGGCCGCCTAATGCAACCTTTTGGAAACAGAATCGCGAAGACCCGCTTAAAGCGACCTTAGGGTTCCTGTGGTGTTAGGGATACCGTCACGTCCTTCGCACACAGGCGCCCCGACATGCCCGAGAAATCCCTGTCCGCCGCCGCGCACGCGCCCGCCCTCCCCGCTTCGGAGGGGGAGCTGGGTCCGCTCTATATTACGTCTTTGCGGTTGATCGAACGGCTGCACCGCCAGCTGCTCGACGTCATCAAGGACGAGCTGGACCGCAATGGCCGCAGCGACATCAACAGCGTCCAGGCCCTGTTGGTGTTCAACATCGGCGAGGAAGAGCTCACCGCTGGCGAACTGAAAACCCGCGGGCACTATCTGGGCTCCAACGTGTCCTACAATCTCAAAAAGCTGGTTGAGAACGGCTATCTGGTGAGCGAGCGCTCCGAAACCGATCGCCGCTCGGTGCGCATCAGCCTGTCGGCCAAGGGCTCGGCCATGCGTGAATTGGTGACCGGCCTGTTTGAGCGGCATCTCAAGTCGCTGCAACCGGTGGCTGAGCTCGGTCCGGAGGGCCTGGCGGAGGTGAACGGGGCCCTGATGCGCCTGGAGCGCTTTTGGGAAGACCACGTCAAATACCGCCTCTAAGTCGCGTCGACAGGCGGCCTCGAACACGACGCACAGCCTCGACTTTCGGCTGACCGCCAGACGCGGCGTTCGGCCGCGGCTCTTGCGCTCTAGCGACATGCTCTTCGCGGTCTATACTGAGGACCTGAGCGTATGTCAGAGAAAGAGCGGCGGGCATGGATTATCTGGGTCGATTTCAAGACGCGGTCGAAACCCTCAAAGATGAGGGCCGCTATCGCGTGTTCGCCGATATCCGCCGCGAACGTGGCCGGTTTCCGCGCGCCAACTGGCGCGGCCCCGACGGCGACCAGGAGATCACCGTCTGGTGCTCCAATGATTATCTCGGCATGGGACAAAACCCTGTCGTGCTCGACGCCATGCATGAGGCCATTGACACGGCGGGGGCCGGGGCCGGCGGCACGCGCAATATCTCCGGCACCACCTGGTACCATGTGGATTTGGAACGCGAGCTGGCGTCGTTGCATGGCAAGGACGCGGGGCTCGTTTTCACCTCCGGCTATATCTCCAACGAAGCCACCTTGGGCGTGTTGTCCAAAATTCTGCCTGGCGTGATCATTTTCTCCGATGAAAAGAACCACGCCTCCATGATCGCCGGCATTCAGCGCGCGCGCTGCGAGAAACACGTGTGGCGCCACAATGATGTGGAGCATTTGGAGCAGTTGCTGGCCGCCGCACCGGCCGATGCGCCCAAAGTGATCGCTTTTGAGTCCGTATACTCCATGGATGGCGATGTGGGTCCCATCGAAGCGGTCTGCGACTTGGCCGAACAATACGGCGCGCTCACTTACATCGATGAAGTTCACGCCGTGGGCCTTTACGGCGCACAGGGCGGCGGCGTCACCGAACAGCTTGGCCTCGCCCATCGCATCGACATTATCGAAGGCACGTTGGGCAAGGCGTTCGGCGTCATGGGCGGCTACATCACGGGCGCCGCCCCGATCATTGACGCGGTGCGCTCCTACGCGCCCGGCTTCATCTTCACCACCTCTCTCGCCCCCGCCGTGGCGGCCGGGGCGCTGGCCAGCGTGCGGCATTTGCGCCAAAGGCCGGATCTGCGCACCGCCCACCAGGCCCGCGCCCAAGCGTTGAAGGATGCGCTCATCGCGTCGGGCTTTCCGGTGCTGCCCTCCACCACGCACATCGTGCCGGTGATTACGGGCGATCCGCGGTGCTGCAAGGCGATTTCCGATGCGCTGCTGCGTGAATTCTCGATTTACGTCCAGCCGATAAACTATCCCACCGTGCCGCGGGGCGCTGAACGGCTGCGCTTCACGCCCTCGCCGGTGCATGATGATCAGATGATCCGCGAGCTGGTGGATGCGCTCGACACGCTTTGGGAACGTCATCACATGGCCCGCGCCGCGGCCTAAACGCGGCGCCCCGCTGCGCCCGCGTGGGTCTTCTGGGGGCGCGCCCTGATGCGCGGCGCCAAGCCCACCGGGTCCAAGCCGGCGGCGGCCCTGCCGCACGGCTCCCCCGTCGCCCTGCTGAAAGGGCGTGAGGTGATTGTCGAGATCATCGATCGGGGCGCGTTTTTCAGCGTCGCCGCCATTGACGCGACCACGGGCGTGGAGGCCGTGGCGTCTGGCCCCAGCCATGCGCTGGAGGCGGACGTGGAGCGGCTGGCCGTCGGCAAACTGGCGCGGCGTCTCCAGAGTTTGGGGCTGGTGGAATCGCCGACCGCCAGGGACTCCACAACGCGTGGCGCCAAGCCCGGGGGCTCAGATCGCGGCCTGCTGATTTAGCCGCGGCATATTCAGCAACGGTGTCTCGGGCTGCGCTCTGCGCCCGTTCCGCGCCACGCGCGCAGAGCGCGGATCAGAGGTTTAAGCCCCGATCCGCGTCTGTAACGTCATGCGAAGAAATTAGCTGTCGCCGCGACGGACGCCGCGACCCAAACCAATCTTCTTGGCGAATTCAGAGCGACGCTTGGCATAGCTGGGCGCCACCATCGGGTAGTCCGCCGGCAGACCCCATTTGCGCCGATACTCATCGGGCGTCATGTTGAAGTTGGAGCGCAGGTAGCGCTTCAGCATTTTCAGCTTCCGACCATCTTCCAGACAGACGATGTAATCATCGGTCACAGATTTCGAGATGGCCACCGCCGGCTTGGGCTTTTCAGCAGGCTTATCGGTGGTCGCATGCGCCAAGCTATGGACCGACCGGTGCACTTGGCGGATGACCTCCGGCACGGTTTCGGCGGGGATCGTATTGTTGCTCACAAATGACGCGACGATATCCGTCGTCATCCGCAACACGTCCTCGTTGGTGATCGGAGGTTCTTCCACTTCCGTAGCCATAGGTGTCTCCTGATTTTTCTGGGCTTGCGGTTCAAAGCACTTGGTTATCCGCAATATTGCGCGCCTTACTGACACCTTCAAGTATTATGGTCCAGTAAATGCCGCAACAAATCGAGGAAATTCTCGATGTTTTTGAGCGGAATCTAGGCGGCGCCCTGAGATCGCGGTCGCATTTCCATGGGATATCTGCGCAATCGCGGGTACGTTCTCGGTTGATCGTCACGGGCGTTGATCGATATGACAAAGGCTGGGATCGGATACGGAGAAGCAACAATGGCGGCGTCCACAACAACGGCGAACCGAACGGTTTTTTTCCAAGAAAGCTTGGCGCACGCCGATCCAGACTTGCACGCCAGCATCGAACGTGAAGCGCAGCGTCAGAGACAGCAGATTGAACTCATCGCCTCCGAGAACATCGTCAGCCGCGCGGTGCTGGAGGCCCAAGGCTCGGTCCTCACGAACAAGTACGCCGAAGGCTATCCGGGCCGGCGGTATTATGGTGGGTGCGAGTTTGTCGACGAAGCCGAGGAGCTGGCGCGCAACCGGCTCAAACAACTCTATGATGCTGCTTGGGTGAATGTACAACCGCATTCGGGCGCACAGGCCAATCAGGCGGTATTCCTCGCGCTGTTGCAACCAGGCGACACGATTTTAGGCATGAGCCTGGACGCGGGCGGGCACCTCACCCACGGCGCGCGGCCTAACCTTTCGGGCAAATGGTTCAACGCCGTCGCCTATGGCGTCAACGACCAGGGCTGGCTGGACATGGATCAGGTGCGCGATCTGGCGCGCGAGCACCGCCCGACACTGATCATCGCCGGCGGGTCGGCCTACTCACGGATCATCGACTTCGCCGCCTTCCGCGCCATCGCCGACGAGGTGGGGGCGTATCTGCTTGTGGACATGGCGCATTTCTCCGGCCTCGTGGCCGGCGGCGTCTACCCAAGCCCCG
>CAZGCB010000109.1:0-8420 GCA_964524065.1 uncultured Caulobacterales bacterium
CGGATAGACGAAGTGATCCTGTTCCGCCGCCTAGCCGAGGAGCATAAGGGCGCCATTGTCGACATCCAGGTGAAGCGGCTGGCGGAGCTTCTCCGCGACAAGCGCATCAGTGTCGATCTCGATGAGGCCGCGCGCGATTTGTTGGCGCGGGAGGGGTATGACCCCGCCTATGGCGCGCGTCCGCTGAAGCGCGTGATCCAAAAGCGGCTGCAGGACCCGCTGGCGCGCATGCTGCTGGAGGGCGCCATCAAGGATGGCGAGGATGCGCGGGTGTCGGTAGCGCCTTCCGCTTCGCCCGCGGGTGGCGATGAGCTCACCATCAATGGCTTTGCCGCCACCACCGGCGCGCCGGCCGGCGCCAGCGTAAACTGACGGACCTGAGAGCGGGAGGGCGGGCCTCAGCGGTCCGCCTTCACCCTCAAGCCGGGCGGCGGCTCGCCAAAGCCGCCGACAGCGTTCCGTCATCGAGATAATCCAGCTCCCCGCCCACGGGCACGCCGCGGGCGATGTTGGAGACAATCGCGCCCGTCCCGCTCAGCATGTCGGCGATGTAATGGGCCGTGGCGGCGCCATCGACCGTGGCGTTGAGGGCGAGGATCACTTCACGCACATCGCCGCCGCGCACCCGCTGCGTCAGGGAGCCCAACCGCAAATCCTCCGGCCCGACGCCGTCCAACGCCGACAGCACCCCGCCCAGCACATGATAGCGCCCGCGAAACACGCCGGCCCGCTCAAGCGCCCACAGATCGCCGACATCCTCGACCACGCAAATCAGGCCGCTATCGCGCTCCGGCGCCGCGCACACCGAGCAGGGATCGTGCACATCGAGCGATCCGCAAATGCTGCATTCCACGATGCGCGCGGCCGCATCACTCAGCGCCTCCGCCAGCGGACGCATCACCGCATCGCGCTTTTTCAGCATGTGCAGCGCCGCCCGACGCGCCGAGCGCGGCCCCAGCCCCGGCAGCTTGGCCAGCACATCAATCACACGCTGCAGTTCCGGTCCGACAATGTCTGACATGACGCGACTCACCTCCGCTTCGCGCCAGGATACCGCGCCGCTGCAAGAGGGCGACACAAACCGCTCGACGTCGCCCGCGAGCCCGCGCATTGTCGCGTGCTGAAGAAGCGATTGGGGGTGGTTATGGATCCGCGAGCAGTGATGGGCGTCCTCACGCGGGCGCTAGGAAAAGCAGGCGTGCGCGCCATCCTGGCGGGTATGCTCGCCACAACGGCCTCCGCGCAGGATCCGTTTAATGACGCCCCGCCGCCGGTCGATATGCCACGTTTGAGCGCGGACGATCTGCTGCGCCTGGAATACGCCAGCGACCCGCAGGTGTCTCCCGATGGTCGCCATATCGCCTATGTCCGCACCGCCATGGACGCCCTCACGGACACACGCCGCGGCGCCATTTGGGTGGTGGATGTGGACACCGCCGAACAGCAACCGCTGGTCACAGAAGAAGGCCCCGTCTCCACCCCGCGTTGGTCGCCCGATGGTGATCGGCTACTCTACGCTGCGCAGGGGGAGCATGGGGCGACGTTGCGGGTGCGTTATCTCGATAGCGGCGCGAGCTTCACCCTCGCCCATTTCCCCGCCGCCCCGCAAACGCCGGTTTGGTCGCCGAACGGCCAACACATCGCCTTCGCCATGTTCGTCGCGGACACGCCGCCCCATCTGACCCACGCGCCCCCACCGCCCAGCGGCGCCAGCTGGGCCAAGCCTGTGGAGGTGATCGACCAACTGCCTTTCCGCCTCGATCGCTTGGGATATGTGAAAGCTGGCAAAACCCACATCCACATCGTCCCCGCAGAGGGCGGCGCCGTGCGGGCCTTGACCCAGGGACCCGTAAACCACACGCAGCCCGTCTGGCTGGACGAGGACACCCTGGTGGCCGAAGCGGACGCGGGTGCGGACATCGTCGCCATGCCCTTTGAAAGCGACCTGGTCGCCATTGACGTACTCGATGGCGCCATCACGCGTCTAACCGCCCGGGTCGGACCCGATTTTGCGCCGCAAGTCTCGCCCGATGGTCGGCGGATCGCCTATCTCGGCTATGATGACGAAATCGTCGCCTACCAACAGACCGATCTGTATGTGATGAACGCCGACGGCTCGGACGCGCGGCTCCTCACCGGCGACTTTGACCGCACCATCATGGCCGCGCGCTGGCGGCCGGATGGCCAAGGCCTCATCATTCAGTATCCAGACAATGGCGATGTGGTGCTGAACAGCATCAACCTCGCCGGCGACACCTATGAGCTCACCCGCGATGTCGGTGGAACCGTCATCGGACGCCCCTACGCCTCCGGCACATTCCATGTGGGCGGCGGGGCCGCCGGGCTTTTGCGCCAACGCTGGGCGATCGGCTTCACGCTGGCCAGCCGCGATCGGCCCGGCGAGGTCGCCGCGCTGGTCAACGGCGCCGGCCAAAGGACGCTCACCCAGCTCAATGAAGACGCGCTGGGCCATGTGGCGCTGGCGCGGCTGCAAGGCATCAGTGTGCCCTCGCCGGTTGACGATGCGCCAATTCAGGCGTGGATCGCCATCCCTCCCGGTGTGGAAGCGGATGGAACCGCGCCGATGATCCTGGAAATCCATGGCGGGCCCTTCGCCATGTACGGGCCCACCTTCGCCGCGGAAATCCAGCGCTTCGCCGCCGAAGGCTATGTGACAGTCTACGCCAATCCCCGCGGCTCCACGGGGTATGGCGAGGCGTTCGCTCAAGAAATCAACCGGGCATATCCCGGCCATGATCATGATGATCTCATGGCGGTGGTCGATTATCTGGTGGCCGAGGGCTATGTCGACCCCCGACGCCTCTTCATCACCGGGGGCTCCGGCGGCGGCACCCTGACAGCCTGGGCCGTCGGCAAGACGGATCGGTTCGCCGCGGCCGCGTCGATCAAACCGGTGATCAATTGGACCACCATGGCCCTTACCGCGGACTGGGCCAACTTCTTCAAGAAGTACTGGATGCAAGCCTCGCCCTGGGAGGATCGCGAGCATTATTGGCGGTTGTCGCCATTGTCGCTGGTGGGAAATGTCACAACCCCAACCCTGCTCATGGTGGGCGCGGAGGACTGGCGCACCCCGGCTTGGGAGGCGGAGCAGTTCTATACCGCGCTGCGCTTGCAAGGGGTGGAGACCGCGCTGGTGCGTGCGCCCGGCGCGTCGCACTTCATCGCCGCGCGCCCGAGTCAAATGATCGCCAAGATCGACAACATCCTCGGCTGGTTCGCGCGCTATGATCCCGGGCCAGACACCTCGGGCGGGACGGTCCCGAACGGCGTCGCCCCCCGCTCGCCCGGCAACGCCGACGACGCCCCAGCCGAAGACGCCGGCGCTGACGCCGCGCCGACAGCACCGGACACCAATGCGCCCGACCCCGCCTTGGAGGATCAAACCGCGGACGAGTAAGCGTTCGTTTCGCGACGTGGCATAAAAAAAGGAGGCGCATCACGCGCCCCCTTTCCGCGTTGATGTGAGCGATGCGGATTATTCAGGGACGTATTTGTCCCGCAATTCGCGACGCAGAATCTTGCCGACGGAGGATTTGGGCAACACGTCCAAGAAGGTGATCTGCTTCGGCACCTTGTACGCCGTGAGCTCGTGGCGCGCATGGGCCATAATCGCGTCCTCGGTCAGCGCGTCATCGCCGCGCACCACAAACAAACGCACCGCCTCGCCCGTGCGGTCGTCCGGCACGCCCACGGCCGCACACTCCACAACGCCCTGGAGTTTCGCGATCACACCTTCAATTTCATTGGGGTACACATTGAAACCCGAGACAATAATCATGTCCTTCTTGCGATCGGCGATCCGCAAAAAGCCGCGCTCATCAAAAATGCCGATATCACCGGTTTTGAAATACCCATCCGCCGTAAACGCCGCATGGGTGGCGTCGGGGCGATTCCAGTAGCCGGCCATCACCTGCGGGCCTCGGATGCAGATTTCACCCGGCTCGCCGATCGGCACCTCCAAATCATCATCGGTGCGCAAGGTGATGTCGGTGGAGGACACCGGCAGTCCCACCGTGCCGGAAAAGCTGTCAGAGGGCGGATTGAACGTGGCCACCGGGGAGGTTTCGCTGAGGCCGTAGCCTTCCATGATGTGCGTGCCCACCCGCTCGCGCCAGCGATCGGAGATCACACGCTGCACCGCCGTACCGCCGCCCAAAGCGATCTGGAAATGGGTGAGATCAAGATCTTGGAATTGCGGCATGGTCAGGATCAAGTTGAACAGCGTGTTCACGCCGGAAATTGCGGTCGGTTTGTGCTCTTTGATGGTGTTGGCCAGCCCATCGAGATCGCGCGGATTAGGAACGAAAATATTCTTCGCGCCCAGATCAAGACCCATCAACATGTTCACAGTAAAGGCGAAGATGTGATAGAGCGGCAGCACGGTCAGAATAACAGAATTGCTATCAACACCAGCGTTCGCAAAGAGTGTGCGAGCTTGCTCCAAGTTTGACGCCAAGTTTTTGTGCGTCAGCATGGCGCCCTTGGACAGCCCCGTGGTGCCGCCCGTATACTGCAGCACCGCCAGATCGCTTGCCTCCACCGTGGGAAACGCCACGTCCATCCCGGCCCCCGCTCCCAGGCTTTCCAGGAAATCATAGCGCACCACATCGCCCAAATCGGCCTCGACCCCGGCGCCGGAGTTGATGACAATCACCGATTTTACAGGCGTATGCGCGATGCATTCGGCGACGGTGGGCAGCACTAAATCGAGGACGATGAGCGTCTCAGCGCCCGAATCCTTCAGCTGATGCTCCAGCTCGCGCGGTGTGTAGAGCGGGTTCACATTCACCAGCACGCCGCCAGCACGCAATATAGCGAAAGAGGCCAAAGGATAAGCGGTGGTGTTGGGTGACATCAGCGCCACCCGATCCCCGTGCGCAATACCGCATGTGGCGACTAAAAAACGCGCCAACGCCGTGGAGTGATTGGCGATGTCTTGATAATTCAGCGTCAGCGCATCCTGCACGACGGCGGTTTTGTCACCAAACTTGCGGGCCGCTTCGTCCACGACGTCAATGACGGTGCGCGCACCGGTGTCTTCAATCTCAAACGGGACACCCTCAGGATAGGACTCGCGCCATATGCGGCCGTAGGGGCCGTCGCCTTCCATTTGCTCGTCAGACCCTGGCGCATCGCGCCCAGGGGCGGACACGGCGTCTGCTGGTTTGGTCTTCGCGAACAAATTGAACGGCATCGGCGTTTTCCTCCTCCACGTGACACAATGTCGCACGCTTGTAGCTTTAACATAGCACTAGAGTGTAGCGGTGCGTATCCACGAGTGGAACGATCTGAGACGAAGGTCTAGGTAAGCGCGGCTCACTCGTCTGCGACAGCCGCGCTCGCCGTTTGGGCGGCACGCTCAGCGGCGGCGTCATCGCGATGGCCGAACACGATAATTGTCCAGGCGGTGACCGCCGCGGCCAGCTGCACCACGACGCGGCCCAAAATCGCCCCGATAATGCCCAACCATTGGGCGCCGAAGAAGCACACCGGCACCACCACCAGCGCTGAGGTGAGCATCAACACAAGGCGCAAGCCCTGGCGATCGGTGGCCCGCAGGACATCCATGCCGATAAAGGTGAGCGCCAACAGCAAGGGATAGGGGGCCAACAGGCGCAGATAGCCCATGGCGGGTTCAAACTCGGCCCCTTTGTCCGCGCCAAAGAAATAGCCGATGACGCCGGGCATGATCATGGAAACAATGATGATGCCCACACCGATGGCGCCCGCCAAACCGAACGCCACCGGCACCACTTTAAAAGCGAAGCCCACACTGCGCTGTCGGCCATCGCCGGCGAGTTTGAAAAACCGCGTGTAAATGGCGTAAAGCAAGGCGCGTACAGGCGTGTTGGCGGCCTCCGCTAAGCGAAACGCGACCGTGTACACGCCGGTCGCTTCTGGGCCGATAGCCTGCAGAACCGCGGGCTTGTCGATGTCTTTGAAGCCGGCCTGTGCGCCCTGGTCGACGGTGAATTGAATGCCGAGGCCCCATTCGCGCGGCGCCATGAACCAGTTGGGCAGCCCCAAAACCGCAATGGTGGTGACCAGACACACCACGCCCCACAGCGCCTGTCCGGCGCAATACCACACCGCCCATTGGTCCAAGGTCAGCTGATCGGTGAACAGCGTCGCCACGCCCAACGCCGCCATGCGCGTCAACGAGGCGCCAAGGCTCAAAAACAGCATGTAGCCGGCGCGATCCATCGCCATGAATGCGTGATTGCCGATGTTAAAGAGTTTGGTGAACGCCAAATCAGCCATCACGATCAGAATGATCGCCTGCCAGCTCATATGGTCGGTATAAAAGTAAAGCGCCACAGGAATGACCACCGCCGAGACAAGCGGCAAGGTCACCAGGGAGCTGCTCAGGCAGTGTCCAAGATAATCATTGAACTTGCTGCGATCCACGGCGACGTTCTTGATCATGGTGGTTTCACAGCCAAGGCCCACCACGATCATGCCAATGATCGAAATCACCAAGAGGCTCGCGAACACACCATAGCCAGCCACGCCGATCACTGCGGCAATAATCAGGAAGTACAGCAGCTGGACCACCATCTGCGAACCGAAATTCGCCATGTGGACCAAAAAATTCTTCGCCAAAATGGAGCTGCGAATCTTATTGATTTGGCGGGTGAGAAAACGGCCTGTGCTTGAAGCCATGCCCATGGTCACGTCCACTCGCCTGCTAAACTCACCCTGGCGGCGTCAACAATATAGCCCGCCAATCCCCGTTGCCGCGCAACGCGCCCGCACCGCCTTCGCCTCCGCAGCATAGCCGTAGCGGGCTGCGCCAGCGCCGTCACCCCCCGTTTTCATCCGCCAAGCGCGACAGATACGCGCCATACCCCGTGTGCGCGAAGCGGCGGGCGGCCGCCGCCAAGTCCCCTGCGCTGATCCAACCCTGGTGAAAGGCGATTTCTTCCAAGCAGGCGAGTTTCAACCCCTGGCGTTCTTCAATGGTGCGCACGAACTCACCCGCCTGCAGCAGGGACTCATGCGTGCCCGCGTCAAACCACGCATAACCGCGCCCGAGCAACTGGATGGTCAGCGCCTGCTCCGCCAAATACAACCGGTTGAGATCGGTGATTTCCAGCTCGCCACGGGCCGAAGGCTTCAAACTCTTGGCAAAGGTCGGCGCACGCGAGTCATAGAAATAGAGGCCCGTGACCGCGAAGTTCGATCGTGGCTGCGCCGGCTTTTCCTCAATTTCGATCGGATGCCCCTGGCCATCCAGCGTGACCACGCCATAGCGCTGCGGATCCGAAACGCGGTACCCAAACACAGTGGCGCCCACCGCCAAAGCCGCCGCATCATCCAGCTTGCTCATCAGGCCGTGGCCAAAAAAGATGTTGTCGCCCAGGATCATGGCGCTCGACGAGCCGTCCAAAAACGTCTCACCCAAGATAAAGGCCTGCGCCAAGCCCTCCGGCCGCGCCTGCGCCTGGTAGGACAACCGCACCCCCCATTGGGCGCCATCGCCGAGGAGGCGTTGAAATGTGGATTGATCCTCCGGCGTGGTGATGATGAGGATGTCTTGGATGCCGGCCAACATCAGCACCGATATGGGATAATACACCATCGGCTTGTCGTAGACGGGCAGCAATTGCTTGGACGTCGCCAGCGTCAAGGGCCGCAGCCGCGTTCCGGATCCGCCAGCCAAAACAATGCCTTTTCGTGTCATCAGGGCCCTTTCCCAGGACTGCGGCGGGATCCGCCACACGCCCGATCCGGCTGCCTCCGTTCGTGGGACTTGGCAAGCGGTACGCCTTACGCGCGTCACGGAACAGAGGTGCGCGCGCCACCACATGAGTGGCAAGACGTTACAAACGCGTTTTGGGGGGAGACGCGACGTGGAAGCTTGATTATCGTCACCCAAGGTTTGGGGCGTCGGCGAATAGGGGCACGCATCATGGCCGAAGAACGCACCTCCACCGCTGATCTCAGCGGCGCTTTGGCGTATTTCGCCGAGCGTCCAACGCCGGAATTTGACGAGGTGGTGCTGCGCGGCGATTACGCGGCTCGCGCTTATCTGAGCCTGTATCGGTTCCGGCGCACCGGCGGGGCGGACACGAAAAAGCCCATTCGCAGTGATCAGCGGCTGCATATGGGCGTGCATTATGTGACAGACCATCCGCCGGTGCGGCTGTTTAACCTGTCACTGATCGCGCTCTTGATCGTGTTTGAAAGCCTCGCCAACGCCTATTTCTTCGGAAAGAACAGCGAATTCGGCATCCTCGGCGGCATGTTCCAGGCGGCCGCGGTATCGCTCGCCAATGTGTCGGTGGCTTATTTCATCATCGGCTTTTGGGGCTTGCGCCACGTGACGGCCCCTCTGCGCGTTCACTGGCAGAAGAAACTCTTGGGCGCGTTCGCCATTTTGATGGGGCTGGCCG
>CAZGCB010000110.1:0-8362 GCA_964524065.1 uncultured Caulobacterales bacterium
GGACGGGCAACCGCATCACCTGCCGCGACTGGTTCCAGCTTTGCTTGAAGGAAGGCCTCACCGTCTTCCGCGATCAAAGCTTCAGCGCCGACCAGCGCGGAGCCACGGTGCAGCGCATTAAGGATGTGCGCGGCCTGCGGACCATTCAATTCAGTGAAGACGCCGGGCCCCTCGCCCATCCGGTGCGGCCGGCGGAGTACATGAAAATCGACAATTTCTACACGGCGACCGTCTATGAAAAGGGTGCGGCGCTGGTGAGCGCGCTGAAAGAGATTGTCGGGCCGGCGGATTTCCGCCGCGGCATGGATCTCTATTTCGAACGCCATGATGGGGATGCGGCCACGATGGAGGACTTCGTCGCCTGCTTTGCCGACGCCTCGGGCCGCGATCTCTCAACCTTCATGCGCTGGTACGGCCAGGCCGGCACGCCGGAAATCGTGGCGGAAGTGACGCACGACCCGACGGCGCGGACGCTGGACCTCACCTTGCGGCAGACCACGCCGCCTACGCCGGGTCAAACCGATAAAGCGCCGGTGGCCCTGCCCGTGCGCATGGGCCTCTTGACCGAAGACGGCGCCGCCTTGCCGTTGATTTTAGACGGGGGTGATGACGGCTCTCAGCCGTTGGAGCGCACCTTGGTGCTGGAAGATGCAACGCAGACCTGGCGCTTTCACGATGTGGCCGCGCCGCCCGTGCCGTCTTTGCTGCGCGGTTTTTCCGCCCCGGCGAAACTGTCCGTGGATGAACCGCTGGCGGCCATCGCGTTGCGCGCGCGGGCTGACGCCGACGCGTTCAATCAGTGGGAGGCCCGTCAAATCCTCGCCCGGCGTGCGCTGATCGCGACATTGGAGGGCCGTCCTGACGCCGCCACGGAAGCGGCAAACGCTTACACCGCCTCGGTCGCTGAGTTGGCGCGCCAAGGAACCGCGGCCGATGCGGGCCTTCTGGCGTTGGCGCTCACCCCGCCCAGCGAACTGGAAATCGCCCAAATGGTGAGCCCGGTGGACCCGCACGCTGTGCATGAAGCGCGGCTGTGGCTCTCGCGGGCCATCGCAGCCGCGACGCAGTCGGAGCTTGAAGCCCTAATCCGCGCGCCGCGTACGCCCTTCGATACTGATCCCGCGGCGGCGGCCACGCGCGCGGCGCGCAACGCGGCGCTGGCGCGGCTGGCGGATTTTGCACCGGAGATGGCCAGCGATGTGGCGCTGGAGCTTTTGGCGCAGGCCGACAATCTCACCGACCGTGTGGCGGCGCTCAACACTTTGGACGCTGGCGGCGCCGCTGCCTTTGATGCAGCGCTGTCCCAGTTCTACGAGCGCTGGCGGGAGCGCCCGCTGATCATCGACAAATGGTTCAGCCTGCAAGCCCAGTCCCGCCGCGCGGACGCGCTGCAGCGCATGCGCTCGCTCTTGGCGCATCCCGATTATGACGGACGCACGCCCAATCGCGTGCGGGCCGTGTTGGGCGCGTTCGCCTTCGGCAATCCCAAAGCCTTCCATACGCCCGACGGCGCGGGCCACAGCCTGTTTGTGGAGCATGTGCTGGAGGTGGATCAGCGCAATCCGGTGCTTGCGGCGCGGCTGATCGGCGCGTTTGAGATCTGGCCGCGCCTCACGCCGCAGGTGCGCGCCGCCGGACGCGCGGCCTTGGAGCGGGTCGCCGCTGCAGAAAGCGTGTCCGACAACACCCGCGAAATGGTGGGCAAAATGCTCGCAGCCACTGAGGGCTGAGCGCCGATGCCGGCGCCGCCCCCCGCCGCCCCGCCCGACAATCCTGCGGCTCCTGCCGCACCATGGGCGGACCGCTATGTGGTGCAGCCGATTGTGAACCTGACGGATGGTGCCGTGCAGCGCTATGAGGTTCTGGCGCGTCACGCGCGCCAGTCCGATCAGCCCTCCGCTGACGAGCGCAACACCGTGGCCCATTTGGAGCGCACCGACGCCCCCGCCGTCACGGCCGTTGATGTGGGCGCGGTGGACGCCGCCATTGCGCTGCTGAGCGGGCCGCACGGCGCCGCGATTCCGGGGCTGGCGGTGAACCTCTCGGCCGTGTCCGCCGGCGATGCACAGTTTCTGCCGCAGATCAGCCGGCGCGTGTCGAGCCTCGGCGCACAGCGGGCCAAGCTGAGCTTTGAGCTGACGGAAACGACGCCCATCGGGGACATGGATAGGGTGCAAGCACTGATCCAAACGCTGCGATCCCACGGTCACCGCGTGTACCTAGATGATTTCGGCAGCGGGGCGACCTCGTTCCCCTATTTGCGGCGCTTCGCGGTGGACGGGGTGAAAATCGCCGGCTTCTACACCCGCGCCATGCTCCGTTCACCGACGGACACCGCCATCATTCGCGCCATCGCCGCGCTCTGCCGTGAATTGGATTTAGACTGCATCGCCGAGGAGGTGGAAACCAACCAGCAACGCCAGTTGTTGCATTCTTTGGGCGTCGTCAGTGCGCAGGGCTATTTGTGGGGAGAGCCAGCGCCGTTCACTGCATTCGCGTCCTGAGGAGGCGTTCCGCCCATGGGTGTTTCACCGCTCTCACGCCTTGGGGTGCTGATCGTCGACGACAACATTCAGATGATCAACATCGTCAAGACGATTTTGCGCGGCTTCGGCGTCAGCAAATTCGTGGAGGCGCGCGACGCCGCCGACGCCTTTGACCGCGTGCGCAGCGATCCCGTCGACATCGTCATCGTCGATTATCTGATGGAGATCCTGGACGGCGTGGATTTCGTGCGGCTCATCCGCACCAGCGATGACAGTCCCAATCCGTTCATTCCCATCATTATGCTCACCGCCCACTCGGAGCGCTCGCGCGTGGAGATCGCCCGGGACGCCGGCGTGACGGAGTTTTGCTGCAAGCCCGTGACCGCGATCGATTTGTATCGCAAGGTGGCGGCCTGCATTGAACGGCCACGGCCGTTTATCGAGACGCCGGAGTATTTCGGCCCGTGCCGGCGGCGGCGGGCGTCCGACTATGACCCCGCTAAGGATCGCCGCGGCGCCGGGTCGACGGACGCCGCCTCCGAAGACGAGGCGGCGTTGATGATTGATTCGACCGGTGGCGATGGCGGGTGACGCCGCGCCGTTTACGGGTGCTGGAGCCTCGCGCGCTGTCCCCAACGCGGTCACGGTGTCGGTTTTCGCCTTATCCCCGCCATGGCTGTTGTGGAGAAGGGACGCGCGCGCCCACGCCGTTATTGCGCTGAGGGTTTGATCTCTTAGGGTGTCGGCTTTGGCGGGGCGTTCACCGTCAGCAGATTGCGCAGGCGCCCATGAGCATGGTCGAGCATACCGAAGATACGGATTTCGCCGGACATGGCCTGAACACGACCGACGGGGCCGGTATGATTCCCGGCGCCGCCCAGGCCCGCTTGGTGCTGGCGCTCGTCGTCGTGTTCACCGTGGCCTTCGTCGCTGTCATCATGATGAAGCTGGAGCGCGAACGCCAAGGCGTCGCGGCGCGGGCGCAAATCGCCTACGCCCAGGATGCGAGCACACTGGCGCAGGATGTGGGGGCGCGGCTCGCTCTGGCGCGTGGAGCGCTGTCGGGCGCGGCGGCGGCGGCGGAAATCGACGCCCGCGATGGCGACGGCGCTGATATCGCCGATCATCTGGTGGCCTTGGCGGCCCGACGCGATGTGAGTCACGCCGCGATCGCCGATCCGGCTGGGACCGTGCGCTTGGTTACCGATGCGGCCATGGCCGGCGTGTTCGCCGACGCCCTGGCGCAGCGTCAGGGCTTGGCCACGTGGACGGCGCCGGACCCTGACGGATCGGGCGCGCTTTACATGGCGGTGGAGATCACCCTGCCTGGCGCCGCGCGGATATTGGTGGCGCGGCTGAACGCGGAAGCGCTGACGCCGCGTGAAACGGGTCTCACCCTGGCGCTGACCGATGGCGACGGGCGTCTTATGACTCGCGCCGGCGGCTTTGAGGCCCTGGACCTGGCGCTCTTGGCGGCGCGGGCGCGCACCGAAGGCGCGGCGGTCGAGGATCTCGGCCCCGCCGGCGGCGATGATCGCAACGCCGCCGCGGTGACCCCGGTGGGCGCGACGGGCGCGTATTTGGCCTATGTGGGGCTGATGCGCGAAAACATGGCGCAGTGGCGGCGGACCCTGGCGTTTTACCTGCTGCTGTTGCTGGCCCCCGTTTTGGTCGCGGTGGGACTCTGCGCGGTCCTCTTGATGCAAATGGACAATGTGCGTCAGACTCGCCACGCGCTCTATGACAGCGAGCGACGTTTCCGCTTGGCGGTGGAAGGCGCGCGCTGCGGCGTTTGGGATTGGGACCTCAATAAGCAAGAGGTGTTCATCACCGAATCCCTGGCGCGCATGTTGGGACGACGCCGCGCCGCGACGCTGCCCACCGATGAGTTCTTGGGCCTCATCCGCCGCGAGGATCAAGATAAAATCCGCAGCGCGCTGCGCAGCGCCGCCGCCACCGGCGAGGTGGATGTGGAATTTCGCGCCGTGGGCTTGCCCATGTCGTTGCACGCTCGCGGGCGGCCCTGGGCGGAAATCAGCGGGGAGCCGACGGGCCGCGTGGTGGGCGTGGCCATCGACGTCACGGAACAACGCGGCGCGCAGCAGCGGGTGCTGAAGGCGGAAACCCAGATGCGCCAAGCGCTGGAGTCCATGACCGAAAGCTTCGTGCTGTGGGATTCGCGCCGGCGCTTGGTGACCGCCAACGCCAAATTCCGCGAGTTTTTCCATCTGGACCAAAAGCTGGTGAAGCGCGGCGCCTCCTACGAGATGCTGGAGATGGCCGCGCGGGACGCCATCAAGGCGTATCACCCCGGCTCGCGAGCGGATGTGAGCGAGCTGGAATTGGTGGATGGCCGCTGGATCACCCTGTCGGAGCGTGACACCGCCGATGGCGGCACTGTCTCCATCGGCTCCGACATCACGGCGTTGAAGCGGTCGGAGGCCCAGCTGAAAGAAAATGAGCGGCATCTGCGCAACACGGTGACGGAGCTCTCCATCGCTGAGGAACGGCTGACGGAGCTGGCACAACAGGCCGAAGAATCCCGCATGCGCGCGGAGGACGCCAATCGGTCGAAGTCGGAGTTCCTGGCCAATATGAGCCATGAGCTGCGTACACCGCTGAACGCTATCAACGGCTTCTCTGAAATCATGCAGCAGGAAATGTTCGGCCCGCTCGGGGACGAACGTTATAAAGAATATATCGGTGACATCCTGTCATCCGGGCAACTTCTTCTGCAATTGATCAACGACATCTTGGACATGTCCAAGATCGAAGCCGGTAAAATGAAACTGGCTTATGAGCGTGTGTTCCCCGATGAAATTGCCGAACAATGCGTGCGCCTCGTGCGCGGACGCGCCAAAGAAGCGGGGCTGGAGCTTCTCCTGAATGTAGAGGACATGCCGGAAATCAGCGCGGACCCCCGCGCTCTCAAACAAATCCTGCTGAATTTGCTGTCCAACGCCATCAAGTTCACCCCGCGGGACGGCAAGGTGGAAATGCGTGGCGGCGCTGACGACACCGGCGTGTCCATCCAGGTGATCGACACGGGCGTGGGCATCGCGCAGAAAGATTTGGACCGGATCGGCAAGCCGTTCGAGCAAATTGAGAGCCAATTGGCCAAGACCCATCAGGGTTCCGGGCTCGGCTTAGCGCTTTGCAAGTCTTTGGCGGAAATGCACCACGGCTCCATCACCATCGACAGCGAAGTGGGCGTGGGCACGGTGGTCACCCTGTGGATCCCCCGCTCGCCTCCGGCGGAGCTGGAGCTGGACGACGCCGAATAGGCTCGTCGGTCGCCCCCGCCGCTGCGCGCTCAGCGCCGAATTTTTGCCTGGCGCCGGCGGATTGTGTGTGATTGTCATCGGCCCGGGGGCTAATCCCCTTCGCGCTCACCGCGATGGTCGCGCCGGGAGGATGGCGGCCGATCGCCCCGGGGTTCGCGCAAAAAGCGAGGCGATGTGCGCAGTGCGGCCGGCACGGGACGGCCCTCATAATCCACTCCCCGCCGGACGCGCGCGAGGGTGTGTTGGCGGATGTCGGGCGGCACTTCGGCAAGAACCGATAACAAGATCCGGTGGCCTCGGCCGATCATCTCAATCTCGGTGGTGCGCGCCGCGTCCAAGGTGCGCCCCACCGCTTCAGCGTCAAATTCTTCCTCGAAGATCTGGCGCAGCACCTCCCGGCGCGCCTGCATCGCCTCACGCACCACAGGCGACGCGCGTCGACCCTCACGGATGAATTCACGCATGGCGGTGCGGCGATACTCTGGGGGTAACGCCGCCAACAAGGCGCGTGGGTTGAGATCGCGATTCCATAAATCGCTCGGCCGCGCCAGGATTTGCGCTTCCAAGGACGCCTGTTCGTCGGGCGCAACGGAGACGGGCGCCACGCGCGGCGTCGTCAGGGCCGACACGCCATACCCAACGCCCGCGCCCAACAACACCATGTTGAGCAACACCGACACCGCCAGCACCACCTGAAGCGGAGACACCGATGGCCGCTTATCCGACAACGGAAAACCCCGCTTGCACCGGATCGGACGCCACCCACATGAGCGCTTCGCCTCGCTCCTGATCCGCGCGCCGATCGCCGACCCAGTAGCCCAGGGCGATCCCGAACATGAGCGCCGCGGCGAACACGCCGCCCCAGCGCGCCGGGCGTCCGAAACCGGCTTGCAGCCACGCGCCCCACTGAAGCGCGCCCCCCACGCCAGCGCGGCGTAACCGCTGCGCCCAGTTTTCTGGCCGTGCGCCTTGGGGCGCAGCCGCCAGAATGGCGCCCATCAGCGCGGCGCTGGGTTGTTGGCTGGGCGCGGCGGCCAACAGAGCGTCGAGCGCCGCCGCATCGGCGATGAGAGGCTCCGCTTCATGGGGACGAACGGCGCGATACGCTTGCGCCGCGGCGCGTTCGGCGTGGGGCCAACGCCTTGGATCCGCGCCATACACATCCAGCACACGCTGAAAGCGCGTCGCATCCAGTGTGACCGCGCCCTGCGGCGCCCCGTTATCATCCGCGTTGGACATCATGCGTCTCCAACAATGCTCCGGCCTGCCCCTGCAAGCGCTGGCGCAAAGCGCGCCGACCGCGCGCCAAGAGCGACTCCACAGCCTCTACGCTCACGCCCAAAATCTCCGCCGCCTCTATGTTCGACCGCTCTTGATAGTGACACAACACCAGGGCCGCCTTTTGCCGGGGGGATAGGCCATCCATGGCCGCCTCCACCGCCCGGGCGACATCACGGCGGCGCAACGCGTCGAACGCGCCGGGCGTTTCGTCCAGCTGCTCCGGCGGCGTGTCCGTCACGATTTCGCGCCGTCGCCGCAGGCGATCATAACAAAGATTGATCGCCACCCGGTGCATCCAGGTTTCAAAGCGCGCGGCGCCCGGACGCCATTGCGCCGCATGGCGCCAGACCCGCAGAAACACCTCCTGGGCGACGTCTTCAGCTTCAGTCGCATCGCTCAACATCCGGCGAGCGAGAGCTGTCATTTTGGGCAAATGCCGCTCCACCAAAGCGCGCGCAGCGCGCTGATCACCCTTGGCGATGCACGCGATCAACGCACCGTCGGGATCGGCGGTGATGGGACGTTCGGACGTCACCCGCCGCTCATCCGCACGCGAGCCGGCCGCCCAAGCACGGAGGGCGAGCACGGCGCTCATGGCTCTGACGCGGCGCGACGCTGCGGCCGCAGCCGCCCCTGCGTGGCGACATGCTCCCCTCCTGACGTCCGACGGCGATGAAATGAAACCGTCTGGAGTTCCAGCACCGTCCTGTCCTCGTCCATGGCGCCGTGATCGGCGCCCGTCCCTTGCTCACTGACGCCTTCAACGCGCGGCGATCGGCATTCCGTCGCGGCAACCGCACCTGGTGAGGACGTTAGGACCCGTTTGGCGCCTCACTGGCGCTTGGCGCCGGCTGGGCCCGCGGCAACACCAACGCCGCCCGCAGGCCCGGCGTGTCCCCGGCGCCCGCCCCGTCGTCCAGCTCAAACCGCCCGCCATGCATCTCCGCCACGGCCTGCACCAAGCTGAGGCCAAGGCCAATGCCCGTGGAGGAGCGGCTTTGGTCCAGGCGCACAAAACGCTGGCGCACCTTGTCCCGCGCCTCCGGCGGGATGCCGGGCCCGGTGTCGGTGACGGCGATTTCCGCCATGCCGTCGCGGCGCAGCCCCGCCTGCAGCCGTACGGCCCCGCCCGCCGGCGTGTATTTGATGGCGTTGTCTAACAGGTTGGAGACCGCTTGGGATAACAGCCCACGATCGCCCGCCACCGTGGCGCCGGCGGGCGCCTCAATGGCGCAACCGAGCCCCTGCTCCTCGCACAACGGCTCGTAGAGTTAGCCCATATACGCGGCGATATCCGCCAGATCCAAAGGC
>CAZGCB010000111.1:0-8357 GCA_964524065.1 uncultured Caulobacterales bacterium
AGGCCAGCGACCGTCTCAGGGGTCTCTTCCGGCGGGCGTTCGCCGCACGGCGCCGGCATCACAATGGTCAAGGCGCCAAACTGGACTTGATCACCCAAGCGCACCTCGAAATCGCGGGTTTCAGCGGTGATCTTGTCCAAGCCGCGCAGCACCGCGACATCGCCGCGGATCCAGCCATTAGCGTCCTTTTCGCCAATGCTCACGCCGCCATCGCCATTCTGAGCCATGGCGGCGCCCGCCAGGGCCACCGCAGCACAACCGCCAGCCACCCAGCGCAACGGGGCGCGCATCGGATTAATCCGCCGAGGAGGCGACGAATTCCGCCAGCAAGCGCACGACGTCGATGGGCCCCTGCCCGAGACCCGCAAAGCGATCGCCATCGGCCATGTAGACCTCCTCCGCGCCCGGTGAAATCGCCACGCTCAACCCGCCCAGCAGACCATCCGTGCGCGTCGCGATGGTGGAATCCGCCGGGATCGGCACATCATCGCGCAGCGTCAGCGTGACATCGACCTGATAAGTGAGCGGGTTGAGATCAATCCCGCTAACCGATCCCACCTTGACGCCAGACATGCGCACATCCATGCCCACGGACAATCCGTCCACCGTGGCAAAGCGCGCCGTCACATCATAGCCGCGCCCCGTATCGCGGCCGCTGGCCCCAAACGAATAGACCAAAAACACGGCCGCCACCGCCAGAACGGCGGCGCCCACCAGCGTCTCTGCGAGTTGATCGCGCATGGCGCTTGTCCTCTCTCACTCACCCGCGGCCCGCCCGGACTCGGAACGGGCCTGCAGCGCTCCTATCCCTCAGCTTTCGCCGGGCGTCCAGGCCTCATAGTCACCATCGGAGCGCGCGCGCGCCTCCGGCCGGGCGAGACTGCCCTTGGGATGGTAGGCGTGCACCGTGCCTGTGAGGTTGGGCCGGTGCTCCGTCTCCCACGCTTTGCGCGCCAGGGGCGCCAAAGTCGGAGGCTGCTCAAACGTATGGTGCAGCCAACCATGCCAGTCGGCCGGCACCCGTGAGGCGTCGGCATAACCTTTATAAATCACGTAGCGGCGCTTGCGCCCGTCCAAGCTCACCCGCCGCTCTTCGAAATAGCGATTGCCATAATCATCCGAGCCCACATGCCGGGCCCGCTGAAACACGGTCCATTGCACCCCGAGGGTGACGCCATCCCACCAGGCGAACAAACGTTTGACGAGTTGCACGTGCAGCCTCCTCCTCATTGCGGGCGGACTATGCCCCGAGAAGATTGACATCGTCCACTCATGGATAACCGCGGCGTTCGCGCGCAGCGGGGGCTTCGCATGGCCGCGAACACCCTTAGGCTGCGCCACACGTTTGTGCTCGGCATCGGACGCGCGATCGTCTGCTTGTGGAAAGACAGCCCTTAGCGTCCCAACATATGCTGACGCGCAGACGCCGTCATACTATATCTATGGCCCACCTCGGAGGCGCGCCATGCATATCGCTCATCTGATCACGCCCCACAGCACCGCGCCTGCGGCCGATGGGGCGCAAACGGCCGAGCCCGGGCGCCGCGCCGGCGGCGGCCAGGATCCACTGGCGGGCGTCGCCTTTGCGCGCGGGCGCTCCGTAGCGCACCGGCCCGACGGCGCGCCGGGCGAGACTGTCGAGAACGTCGAGGTCCCCGCCGATTGGTCGCAAGTGGCGGTCGATATCCTAGTTCAGAAATATTTCCGCAAAGCCGGTGTGCCGGCTGTCACCCGCCCCGTGGCGGAAGATGGGGTGCCGGTTTGGCTGCAGCGCCGCGTCGCCGATGAGGACGCGCTGGAGGAACTGGCCGAGGGCGATCGCTTCGGCGCGGAAACCTCCGCCCGCCAGGTGTTTGAGCGCCTGGCCGGCGCGTGGACCTATTGGGGCTGGAAGGACGGCTATTTCGACGACGAGGCCAGCGCCTGGGCGTTTTTCTGCGAAACCCAAGCCATGATGGCGCGCCAAATGGCGGCGCCGAACTCGCCGCAATGGTTCAACACCGGCCTGCATTGGGCCTATGGGCTGGAGGGCAAGGCCCAGGGCCATTTCTATGTCGATCCTGAAACTGACACGGTTGTGGAGTCCGCCAACGCCTATGAGCGGCCGCAGCCCCACGCTTGTTTCATTCAAAGCGTGAAGGACGATTTGCTGGCCCCAGGCGGGATTATGGACGCCTGGGTGCGTGAAGCACGCCTCTTTAAATATGGGTCCGGCGCGGGCTCTAATTTCTCGGACCTCCGCGGCGCCGGTGAAACCCTGTCAGGCGGCGGGGAAAGCTCCGGCGTGCTCAGCTTTTTGCGCGTCGGGGATCGCGCGGCCGGCGCGGTGAAGTCCGGCGGCACCACGCGCCGTGCGGCCAAGATGGTGATCCTCGATGTCGATCACCCCGACATTGAAGACTTCATCGCCTGGAAGCCCAATGAAGAGCACAAAGTCGCAGCCCTCGTGGCGGGCTCCGCCACGTTGAGGAAAAATCTCAGCGCGGTGTGGAAGGCCTGCCATGACGAAGAGCTGACATCCGACGATCGCTGCGATCCAGACGCGAACCCGGCCCTCAAACGCGCCATGCGTCAGGCCCGGCGGGCCGGTGTTCCGGCCGGCGCGGTGGAGCAAACCATCGCCCGCGCCCGCCAAGGCGGCGCTGCGCCCGATTGGCCGGTGTTCGACGTCAATTGGGATGGCGACGCCTATGCGTCTGTGTCCGGTCAGAACGCCAACAATTCCGTACGCGTGACCGATGCGTTCCTGCAGCAGGTTGAGGCGAACGGCCCCTGGGACCTGGCCCGACGCACTGACGGGCTGGCCGCGCGTACCGTCCAAGCCAAGCAGCTCTGGAGCGACATCGCCACAGCGGCGTGGTCATGTGCGGATCCCGGTCTGCAATTCCACGACACCATCAATGCCTGGCACACCTGCCCCAGCTCGGGCGAGATCCGCGCCTCCAATCCGTGTTCCGAATACATGTTCCTGGACGACACGGCCTGCAATCTGGCGTCGCTGAACCTTGTTTCGTTCCTCAGCGACGAAGGCGGCTTTGACACCGAGCGCTTCCGCCATGCCTGCCGGGTGTGGACGCTCGTGCTCGATATCTCGGTATCAATGGCGCAATACCCCTCCGCGGAAACCGCCCGCGGCAGCCATGATTTCCGCACGCTGGGCCTGGGCTACGCCAATCTGGGCGGCCTGCTCATGCGGTCCGGCGCGCCCTATGACAGCGCAGGCGGACGCGCCGCAGCGGCGGCGATCACCGCACTGATGACCGCGGAGGCCTATGGCGCCTCGGCCCAGCTGGCCGCAGCGCTTGGCCCCTTCCCCGGCTACGCCCGCAATGGCGCGGCCATGCAGCGCGTGCTGCGCAACCACGCGCGCGCCGCTTGGGGGGAAAGCGACGCTGAAACCTATGAGGGCCTCGCCATTACACCACGCCCGTTGGACGGCGCGGCGTGCCCCTTTGAAGGCTTGGCGGACATTGCCGGGGATGCGTGGGAGCAAACGCTCGCCGCCATCGACGCGCATGGCGCCCGCAACGCGCAGGTCAGCTGTATCGCGCCCACGGGCACCATTGGCTTATTGATGGATTGCGACACCACCGGCGTGGAGCCGGACTACGCCTTGGTGAAATACAAAACCCTGGCCGGCGGCGGCTCGTTCAAAATCATCAATCGCGCGGTTCCAGCAGCGCTGGCGCGCCTGGGTTATGAGGCTGATGCGATCGCCGCGATCGAAGCCTATGCGGTGGGAACCGGCACGCTCAAGGGCGCGCCGGGCGTGAACCATGATCTGCTGCGCGCCAAGGGCTTTACCGACTTAGCGATCGGTCGGCTGGAGGCGGCGCTGGCGGACGCGTTTGACATCCGCTTCGTCTTCAACCGCTGGACGTTGGGCGAGGATGTGTGCCGCGGCCTCGGCTTTTCCGACGCCCAGCTGGCCGATCCGCGCTTTGACATGTTGGACGCTCTCGGCTTTGAACGCAGCGCCATCGAAGCCGCCAATCTGCATTGCTGCGGAGCGATGACGGTGGAAGGCGCGCCGGGACTGGATCCGCGGCACTTGCCCGTCTTTGACTGCGCGACGCCCTGCGGCCGCATCGGCCGGCGCAGCCTACCGGTCTCTGGGCATTTGGAGATGATGGCGGCCGTGCAACCCTTCGTCTCCGGCGCGATCTCGAAAACCATCAACATGCCGCGCGATGCTGCGATCACCGATTGCGCCGACGCGTTCATGAGCGCCTGGAAGCTAGGCTTGAAAGCGGTGGCGCTCTATCGCGACGGCTCCAAGCTGTCCCAACCGCTCGCCGGCGCGCTGCTGGACGAGGATGAGGCTGACGCCTTGGACGACCTGCAAGACGCGCCCGCCCCGCTGGCGGCGCAGGCCTTAGCCCAGCGCGCCGTGGCCGCCATCGCAGAGCTGACATCGCAGACCGAGCCGCACGCGCCGACGCCGGAGCTGCGTGAGCCGGAAGCAGAGCCCGAGCCATCCCGTCCCGCGGCGAGCGGCGCCGCCCATCGCCGCCGCCTGCCGGATCGGCGCAAGGGCTATATCCAGAAGTCGACCGTGGGCGGCCACAAGGTCTACCTCCACACCGGCGAGTTTGATGATGGCGAGCTGGGTGAGATTTTCATCGACATGCACAAGGAAGGCGCCGCCTTCCGCTCGCTGATGAACAATTTCGCCATCGCAATCTCGATCGGCCTGCAATATGGCGTGCCGCTGGAGGAGTTCGTCGACGCCTATGTGTTCACGCGCTTCGACCCGGCCGGTCCGGTCACCGGCAATGATCGGGTGAAGCACGCCACCTCCATTCTCGATTACATCTTCCGCGAATTGGCGGTGTCCTATCTCGGCCGCGACGATCTCGCCCATGTCGATCCCGGCCATGCCGGGATTGACGGCCTCGGCCGCGGCGTGGAGGCGGACGGGCTGCAGCCCGCCGAAAACGCTCATGCGGCCGAAGAAGCGGCTAAGCGCTTCATCTCCAAGGGCTTCAGCCGTGGACGGGGCCCGGAAAACCTCATCATGCTGGCCGAAGCGGCCGCCAAGCTGAAGCAGCGCCGCGCCGGCGATGCGGGCGCGGTCGACTATGTCAGCGGCGCCTTGGAGACCGCGTTTGACTCCGGCTCTGATTTACCTGCCGCCACGCCGACGCCGCCCGAAACGCCCGGCCCGCGCCATGCGCCGGAGCCCGATAGCGTGGAGTTCGCGCGCATGAAAGGCTATTCCGGCGACGCCTGCCCCGAATGCGGCAGTTTCACCCTGGCCCGCGCAGGCTCGTGCTGGCGTTGTGACACCTGCGGCGCGAGCACCGGCTGCAGCTAACATTGCCGCACCAGCCGCAGTCCACGATGGCCCGCTTGGATGGAGGGCGCCTTACCGTGAATTAAGTCGTCCCGCGCGGCGGCTTGTCATAGTGTCTGTGACTATGATGATGAAAGAAGCATATAGCCGCTATGTCCGTGGGGCCTTGGTGATTGCGGGGTTGACGGTCAGCGCCGGCTTCGCGGCGGCCGACGACCATGTGGAGCGCAGCAAAGCCGTCAACGGCGTCTTTGCGGAGTATGATTTCTCAGGACAAGACCTCAGCCATGGTCGCATGTCCGGGATCTTTGCCCGCGCGAATTTCAGCGGCGCGGATTTGCGTGAAACCCGTTTGAACGGGACCTTCGCCGGCGCCATTTTTGTCCGCGCCAATTTGCGCGAGGCGATGTTAAGCGGCGCGAACTTCTCCAACGCCGATTTTTCCGGGGCCAATTTGCGAGAAGCGCGCATGTCAGGCTCTGTCTTCACGAGCGCTGTGTTCACGGGCGCGCAAATGTCCGAAGCCGGGTTGAGCGGCGCGGTGCTCTCGCGCGCTTCCTTTGTCGGGGCCCAGTTGCGCGAAGCAAGCATGTCGGGCGCTCAAGCGGTCCGCGGCGACTTTACGCGCGCGACACTTGTGGAAGCCAATCTCAGCGGCGCCAAACTCAGCCGCGCCCGCTTCACTGACGCCAATTTGGTTGAAGCGCGGCTCACGGGGGCCAATCTGCGCGACACCGTGTTCGACGGGGCCAATCTGCGTGAAGCCACACTCCGCTATGCCGATGTGTCCGGCGCCAAGTTAGATCAAGCACAAGGCCTGACCGAGGACACCTTAGCGGGCGCGTGCGGCGATGCGCGCACGCGTTTGCCGGACGGCATTGTTCTGGAACGCTGCGACGATGGACGCGACCGGATGACCCGCAGGGCCTTTGATCCAGTGAAAATAATCGTCCGAACCCAGGAAGCGGGCGAAGCGTCGGAAGATACCGTAATCGTCATCGACCCCGGCGAAAATCTGGCGGCGGCGCGCCAAGCGCTTCTGGCCTCCCGCGAAGCTGTGCGCGAAGCGTTTGAAGCCGCCCATAGCGAGCTCGACATGGATATGCGCGCCGCGGTGCATAGCGCTCGCGCCGCCCTGAATGAAGCGCGCATTGACATCGAGAACGAGCTGGGCTTCGCCGAATTGAACCGCCAGAGGCGTGAGGAGATGCACGAAGCCCTTGCCGAAGCGCGCTCCGCCATCGCGGCCGCGGCGGCGCAAGCGGCCCCACCGGTGCGCGAGGCGCTGGATCAAGCTCTCGCGGAATTGGACGAGCTGAAAAGTTTGCAGGAGCAACGGTGGCAGACGCCGGAGCCACCGACCCCCAACGGCTCCCCCTCGCCGCTCCCAAACACCCCCCCCGCACCCGAGGCGCTCCAAACGCCCGACGAGCCCACCGCCGAGGAGCTCGGCGCCAACGAGGATCGGTGAGCCGCCAGTTCGCCCGCTTACGCGCTCCGAGATTGATCCTCCGTATCGCCGGGTGTATAGAGTATAGCGCAGACTAGGGGAATGACGCTTTCGGACGATGAATGACCTGTCGCGGTTAAGGTTAAGAAGCCGCGATTGCAACCCGAAGCATTGGATGCCGCTGTCCCTGTGGGTAACATATCCTACCAACGTCTGACATAATTCTGTTATTTTTCGTTGCTTTTTTTTTCTTGCTATACCAGGCTGTGGCATCGGCGACACGCATCCCGGTCGCTGGTGCACGGGACGCTGAGCGTGAAGCCCCCACCTATGCGCTCAGCGTCCCACACCACGCAAACGCCACCCTTTCCCCGATGCTTATACGTGGATCCGGCTAGCCGCTATCCGTCTGCAGGTTCGGCCGGTTTGGGTTTGGCGGCCTTGGGCTTCACCACACGGATATGCAGCTCCTTCAGCTGCGCCGGGGACACCTCGGACGGCGCGCCCATCATCAGATCTTGGCCCTGCTGATTGGCCGGGAACATGGTGACTTCGCGCAAATTCACCTGATCGGTCAGCAGCATGACGATCCGGTCCAGGCCCAGCGCACAACCGCCATGCGGGGGCGCGCCGAATTTGAAGGCGTTGAACAGACCGCCAAACTCCTGCTCCACCACGTCAGGGCCATAGCCGGCTAAGGCAAAGGCTTTGATCATCGTGTCAGGACGATGGTTGCGGATGGCGCCGGAGCCCAGCTCATAGCCATTGCAGACCAAATCGTACTGGTGTGCTTTCAGCGCGAGGGCGTCGGCATCGCTCTTCACCGCCTCGAGCGCCTCTAACCCGCCTTGCGGCATGGAGAACGGGTTGTGGCCGAACTCCACCTTTTTGTGCTCCTCATCCCATTCATACATGGGAAAATCGATGATCCAGGCGAGTTCGAAGCGCGCTTTGTCGGTCAGCTCCAGCTCGTCCGCCACCACATTGCGCGCGCGACCCGCCACATCGATGAAACTCGACGGCTCGCCCGCCAGGAAGAAGGCCGCATCGCCGGCTTTCAGACCAAGCTGCGCCGCGACGGCGTGCACGCGTTCGGCGCCGATATTCTTCGCAATCGGGCCTTTGCCCGCGCCCTCATCAAACATGATGTAGCCCATGCCGGGCAGGCCTTGCTTCTGGGCCCAAACATTCATGCGATCGCAAAAGGCCCGGCTGCCGCCGCCGGGCGCCGGAATGGCGCGAATTTCGGTTCCGTCCTTCTCCAAGATTTGGGCGAAAATTTTAAAGCCCGAACCGCGGAAATGCTCCGACACCACCTGCATCTCTAGCGGGTTGCGCAAATCCGGCTTGTCCGAGCCATATTTCATCATGGCTTCGTCAAACGGGATTTCCCGAAAGGGGTAGTCGCTCACTGGCCGGCCACCCGAAAACTCGGCGAACACATCGCGCGTGACGGCGCCCACCGCGTCGAACACATCTTGGCGCTCGACAAAACTCATCTCGACATCGAGCTGGTAGAAGTCCGTCGCCGAGCGATCCGCGCGTGCATCTTCATCCCGGAAACAGGGCGCGATCTGAAAATAGCGGTCAAAGCCCGCCACCATCGCCATC
>CAZGCB010000112.1:0-8243 GCA_964524065.1 uncultured Caulobacterales bacterium
AGGATGAACAGCGGGTCCTCCGCATTCATCGGCTCGGGCGGGCATTCGGGCTTCACCACGGCCGCCACATCGTGGAACCAGGTGTCCGCCGGGTGATCCATGTTGACGGTGTGGCCGGTGTGGCGAACCACCAGCACCGTGTCGACCTTGAGGTGATGCTGGATCACCGCTTCATCCACATTGTGCTTCAGCGGCACCGCGCGTCCGCCGCGCCGGCCTTCATCGGCCGTGATGATGACACGCGAACCGCAATCCTCGACGCGCCCTGCGAGCGCTTCGGGCGAAAAGCCGCCAAACACCACCGAATGGATCGCGCCGATGCGCGTGCAGGCCAGCATGGCGTAGGCGGCCTCGGGAATCATGGGCAGGTAAATCGTGACCCGATCGCCCTTCTTCACCCCGCGCGCCTTGAGCACATTGGCGAAAACACAGACTTTTTCGTACAATTCTTGGTAGGTGATGTGAAGGGTTTGATCCTCTTCATCGCCCTCCCAAATAATCGCCGTGTCGTTAGCGCGCTCGGGCAAATGCCGGTCGATGCAATTGGCCGACACATTGAGCACGCCATCGTCGAACCAGCGAATATGCAGGTTGTCCTTGTCGTAGGACACGTCTTTGACCCGCGTGAACGGCGTCATCCAGGTGATGCGCTGGGCGTGCTCACGCCAGAACCCATCCGGATCGGCGACCGAGCGCTGGTACATCTCCTGATACTGCGCGTCATTGACGGTGCCTTCACGCGCAAACCCCGCCGGAACGGGGTAGGAAGCCGGGCTGTCTGGGGTGGTTATGGTTCGGTTGGACATGGTGATCGCTCCTTGTGTCCCATCCCCGCCCGCGGGGCCGTCCACGCCCCCGCGTTCGGCGCCGACGGCGCCGCCCCCCATGGATGGAGAGCGGCGCGCCCAAAATCGCCAAAACGTCATCGCGCGCCTCGTGCTTGGGCGAACGGCCCATGATGACGGTTCATGGCATCCAACGCGGCATCCTTCCTCACAGCCGATCCGGCCTCGGCGATCGGCCTTAGAACGCGTACTTCGCCGAAACAGTGATGCGGGTCAGGTCACCTTCGCCATCCGCGCCGGACGGCGCGTCGATCGTCCGACGCCCGTGCAGAATCTCCGCCGACAGCGTGGTGCGCGGCGCCAGTTGATGCGTCACAACGCCCAGCAGCGATTCCACGCTCTCGGTTTCGCCCACTTCGGAGTCCGCAAACAGCCCCGAATAGCCCGCCGTGAAGCGCCAATCTTCGGCCAAATCGCCGTGCAGCGCGACCAGGCCGCCCACCACCGAGATGGCTTCCAGATCACCGCTCGCATCCACCCGCGCGTCGCCGACCGCGGCCAGGCCGATATAGCGGCCCACGCCATCCCCGATCGTGGCGGAGAACTTCACGCCCAGCCCGTCAGTCAGTTTGACATCGCCGGCCGCGCTAAGGCCCCAGCCCAAGGCGTTGTCTTCCTCCACCGCTTGTCCGCCGCCATCGGTGGGAACAAGCCGCTCATCGACCAGATACCGCCCCAGCGCCGCGACCGAGATGTTCCCGAACTCGCCCTTCATCGTGTATTTCGCCACCACATCCGGCGCGAACCCGTCATCGGCCACGCCGCTGGCGGTGGCGCCGAAATCACGCGTGGTGGAGTTTTCCAGCGCAAACTGCCAATTGCCGTTGGTGTAGCGGACTTGCGGCTGGCGGACGAAAACCATGCCGTCGCTCAACCCCAAAAAGCTCGCACTTTCGGGAATGGAGCTGGTGTTTTGGAACGTCGACCAGGTCTGGCCGAACAGCCATGTGTCATCCACCGTGAAGAACGCGTGCCGCAACCGGGGCGCAAAGGAGTTGGACACCAACTCATTGCCCTGACCGGAGCCCAAAAAGTCCAACTCAATGCGTGACTTGATAGTACGATCGCCACGTTTGCTGGACGTGGTTAAGAAAAACCGCGACGCTTCGGCGGTAAAATCCGTGTCCGGGACGTCTTCCCCTTCGCCGCCCACAGGCGTCACCGAAGGAATATAAAAGTCGCGCGCGATGGAGCCGCCCGCAATGTCACCATCGGACGTGGACGTTATATTGACATCCAGATCAATAAAGCCGCCAAACTTCACCAACGTGTCGCCAATGCGAAAACCGTCTTCTTCGTTTTGATCGGCGTGCGCGCTCGCCCCTAAGGAGAGCGCCGCAACGGCGCAGCCGGCCAGCCATGCTTGAGATTTGCCCAAAGGCTTCATCGTTTACTCCCCTCATTACTTTGTTTTCGCCAGTATCCATCAACAAATCCACACGCGCTATGGTCCTATGGTCCTGAGACCATGCGTCACACCCCCCGCTTAACGCTGACCGTTTTGCGGTTCGCCGCGACGCAGCCTCGGGGCCCCAGCCCGTGAATTCCGCTTGGGCGAAACGGCCATCGGGCGTAGTGTTGGCGCAATAAAAAAATAAACGGAGGAAACAATGGAGGCGCCGGATCCAGGCGGTGAGTTTGAGCTCGACAGCGAAACACCTCACATTGTGATTATCGACGACCATCCGATGGTTGCAGAAGCCCTCACCATGGCGATCCAGATCGCCGCCCCCCATGCACGCTTGCAGGCGCTGGAAACGTTTGAGGCGGCGCTTGGGCTGTTGGCGCAAGACCCGGCGGATTTGGTGTTGCTGGATCTGGACCTCGGCGCCGGCGGGGAGTGGGCCCCGCTAATGCAGCTCGCGCGCGATTATCCGCAAACGCCGGTGGCCATCGTCTCCGCGACCAAAACGCCGCACATCATGCGTCAAGCGCGCACATTGGGCGCCGCCGGCTATCTGAAAAAATCCGCGGGGCTGTCGGAGTTGGGCGATGCGGTGCGCTCGCTCTTGCGCGGCGAGTTGGTGTTTCCCGCCGAAGCCGACGGCGCCGAGGCCCACGCGCCGGAGGCCGCCGATGCCGAGGCGATCGCCCGTCTGGCCAGCCTCACGCCCACCCAAGCGCGGGTGTTGGATGGCCTGCGCCGCGGTCTGTTAAACAAACAAATCGCGTATGAGTTGGAGATTTCGCTCTCCACCACCAAGGCGCATATGACCGCGATTTTCCGCAAACTGGGCGTGCAAAACCGCACCCAAGCGCTGTTGGTCGCACGTCATTTGGAGATCGAGCCGGCCGCTTCATCACAAGCCCCGCCGCCGAGCTGAGATCACTCCGCCGCCACCCGGCGCGATTGAGCCATGAAGGCGTAAAGCGCCTCGGCGTCCACCGGCTTGGCGATCACGGCGCAGCCGCGCCGCCGCGCCTCGCCGTGCACATCCGGGGACGGGTCCGCGCTCACCAACGCCGCGCGCACATGCGCCCAACGCCCCGCGCGCAGCTGTCCAACCACATCTAGCCCGGTCAGGGTCTCCTCGTCGGCCAGGTGATAATCCACGAGCACCACGTCCAGATCGTCCGCCCGCTCCGCCGCCGCCAGCGCCGCAGCGCTGGTCTGCGTGGCGGTGTAGGCGCAGCCCCAACTTTCCAACAGCGCGCCCATGCCCGCGAGCACCGCCGGCTCGTCATCCAAGCACAACACCCGCAAGCCCCGCAGATCCGCCGCCGTCGCAGGCGTCGGCGCCATCGAAGGCGGGGCGGTTTTGGTCCAAGCTGCGGCCGGCGCGGTTATGGAAAATTTGGAGCCGCGGCCCAAACGCGAGCGCACCATGACCCGCGAGCCCAACAGCGCCGCCGCCCGCGAGGCGATGGCCAGGCCCAGACCCGCGCCGCGCGCGCCGGAACGATCGGTGGTGTGCAACCGGCGAAATTCCTGGAAAATGCGCCCCTGGGCGTCCTCGGGGATGCCAGGCCCCGTGTCCCACACCTCGATAGAAACGAACCGCCCGCCTCCGCGTTGACGCGCGGCCAAAAGAACGCCGCCCGTTTCGGTGTAGCGCAGCGCGTTGGACAACAGGTTTTGCACCACCGAGCGGAGCAAATCCTTGTCGGTCAGCGCCCAAATGTCAGTGTCACGCACCCGCAGCTCCACCGCCGCTTCGCGCGCGATGGGCGCGTGATCGTGGGCCAACTCGTCAAAGAACTGCGCCAAAGCAAAGCGCTGCACATGGGGCGCGACGCCGCCTTGATCGAATTTCGACAAGTCCAACAGGCCCGTGAGCATGTCGTTCGCCGAGCGGATGGAGCGATCCACATTGGCCGCCAACCGTCCTTCAATCATGTCCGGCGCCGGCAGCCGTTCCGCCAGGGCCGCGGCGAATAGGCGCGCAGCGTTAAGGGGTTGCTGCAAATCGTGACTCGCAGCGGCGAGAAAACGGGTCTTGGTGACCTCCGAACGCTCCGCCAAGCGCCGCGCGCTGTCCAAATCATCCGCCATCGTGGCCAAATCACGGGTGCGCTCGGCGACCCGCTGCTCCAGCTCGGCCTTCGCCTCACGCAGCGCGCCCTCGGCGCGTTTTTCCGCCGTGATGTCCGTGAAGGTGGTGACATAGCCGCCGCCCGGCATGGGGTTGCCGACGATTTTCAGGGCGCGCCCGTCGCGATTGACCCGCTCAAAGGCATGCGGGCCGCCAGCCCGCAGAAACTCCAAGCGTCGAGTGACCTGCGCCTCCGCCTCCCCGGGGCCCATCTCACCGCGCTCGGCGTTATAGCGGATCAGATCCTCAATGGGCCGGCCCACGCGGATCAGATCCGGCGGATAGTCAAACAAGTCCCGATACACGCCATTCCAGGCAATCAGGCGCAAATCCTGGTCCACCACCGACACACCCTGGGTGATGTTCTCCAACGTGGCCTGCAGCAAATGGCGCTTGAACTGGCGCTCTTCATTGGTTTCGTCGAGGATGGCGAGGATATCCGTCAGCGGCACGTCCTCGCGCGACAGGGCCGAGCCCATGACGATGCGCGCCGTAGACGAACCAAGGGCGCCGGCCAACAGGCGCTCGGTTTTTTGGACAAGCCGCCAATCCGCCAAGCCCTGCGGATCGGCGTCCAGGCTAAGTTCTGTCACGAACCCCGCAAAGGCGCGCTGGGCGGCGGGCCGGGTCAAAAACCGCTCCGCCAAACTGCGCAAATCCCCGATGGTGACCTTTGCGCGGCCCTGGGCAAGCACCTCCTGGGCCGGTTCATCGTCACGACGGCGCACGAACGCGGCGGCTTGCACGCTGTCCACCAGGCGCGGGCGCGCGCGGATGGAGAACGCGATATAGAAGGCGAGATTGGCGCTGAGGCTGACCAACGCGCCATGGGTGATGGGATCGTGCACCCCCGCGATGAGCCCATGGGGGTCGACAAACCCGCCCCACACGCTCTGCAGGCCAGACGCCGCCAGCCCCGCATCGCCCAGCACCGCCGGCAGCACCAGCGTGTAGGCCCACAACACGCCCCCGGCCGCAAGACCCGCCAGCGCGCCATCGCGATGGCCGCCCGCCCAGAACACGCCACCGATCAGCGCCGGCGCCAGCTGGGCCACCGCCACAAAGGCGATCAGCCCAATGTCCGCCAGAGCGCCGCTATCGCCGGCGGCGACCCAATAGCCATACGACATCAGCATCAGCGCGACGACGACCCAACGCCGCAACGCCAACAACCGCCCCCCGTCCAGCGTCGGCGCGCCGCCGCGCCGGCCAGCCTTGAGGATGAGGGGCGCCAAAATGTCATGGGTGATCATGATGGAGAGGGCCACAGCCGCCACCACCACCATGCCTGTGGCCGCCGACAAACCGCCCAAAAACGCCAACAGCGACAACACTTCGCCCCCCAGGGCCGCTGGCAGCGCCAAGACATACAAATCCGGGCTCGCCGTCGCGGGCAACACCGCCCGACCGGCCAACGCGATGGGAATCACCAAGACGCTTGTCACGACCAAATACGCCGGAAACACCCAGCGCGCGCGGGTCAGCGCCGCTTGCCCCCCGCGATCAGGCGCCTCGGTGATGAGCATATGGAACTGCCGCGGCAGGCACAGCACCGCCGCCATGGCCAGACCCGTCAGGGTGATGAAGGTCACCGTCGGCGAGCCCATAGGAAACTGCGCTGTGAAGGCCGCCGATGTCGCCGTGTCGTCACCCCGGCCCTGGGCGAGATAGGCGCAGGCCAACACCGCGACCAACCCCAACGCCAGAATCTTCACCAGAGATTCCAGCGCAATGGCGACCACCAGCCCACGGTTGCGTCGTGCGGCGTCGGCCGTGCGCGCCCCAAACAGGATGGCGAAAGCCGCCAACAGGGCCGCCACCACAAACACGCCGGCGCGGCTGGGATCATCGGCGGCGGCCATACGCCCGCCGTCCAAGGCCGTGAGCGCCTCAAAACTCATGGCGACGGATTTGAGTTGCAGCGCGATGTAGGGCAACGCGCCCGCGGCGGCGAGGCCGGTCACCGCGGCGGCCAGCGCGCGGCTGCGGCCATAGCGCGCGGCGAGAAAATCCGACAAAGTCGCCAGATTGTGGCGCTTGCTGATGGCCAGGATACGCCGCAACATCATGGGGGCAAACGCGAAAACCAGAATGGGGCCCAGATAAATCGGCAGATAATCCCACCCGCGCGTGGCCGCCGTGCCCACCGCGCCGAAGAACGTCCAGGAACTGCAATACACCGCCAAAGCGAGGGCGTAGAGCGTCGCCTCATGCCGCTGCAAACGCGCGGCGAACCGCTCTTGATCGGCCAACCACGCCGCAAGAAACAGTACTGCGCCGTACACGGCGCAAATCAGGATCACCACACTCTGGTCCATATCGGCGCGCCCTCCGCCGTTGCGTTCCCCACGAAGTGTAAGCCTAAGTGAGATGTAACCAATCGGTTATGCGACTTACGCCCACCCGACCTTGGGCGAGTCTGTATGAAAAAAGGCCGGGGTTTGCGCACAAACCCCGGCCCAAGTTTACCAAGGACTGACGCCCTACTCCGCCGGCGCCAGGTCCGGCGCCATGCCTTCATCCGCCAAGCCATGCGGCTTGCGGGTGCCGGGCACGCGGATGTCCTCCACCAGGTCTTGGATGTCCTGGGGCGGTGCGTCGGTGACCAACGAGGTCACGATGCCCACCAAGGCCGACGCCCACATGAACACGAAGCCAATGCCTTCGGGCGAAACGCCGAAGAGGTATTGGTCGGCCGTGCCGCCGCCGAACTTGAAGTAGTAGATGTAGCTGAAGGTGGTGATCAGGCCGAACACCATGGAGGCGATCGCCCCTTCCTTGTTCATCCGCTTCCAGAAAATGCCCAGGAAGATGATGGGGAAGAGCGAGGCCGCCGCCAAACCGAACGCGAACGCCACCACTTGCGCCACAAAGCCAAGCTGGCTGGAGAAAATCCCCAACAAGCCCGCCGCCACCACGGCGCCGGCTGCGGCCGTACGCGCCACACGCAGCTCCGTTTGGTCGGTCATGCTCTTGAAGAAGGTGCGCCGACACAAATCATGGCTCACCGCCGACGCGATCACCATGAGCAGCCCCGCCGCAGTCGACAGCGCCGCCGCAAGACCGCCCGCGACCACCAAGCCGATCACCCAGCCGGGCAGCTGCGCAATCTCCGGATTGGCCAGCACGAAGATGTCGCGGTTCGCCACCACTTCATTCTCGATACCATCCGGCGCGTTGGGACCGCGATACTGCATGATGCCGTCGCCGTTTTTGTCCTCATAGGACAAGAGGCCCGTCGGCTCCCACGCCGCATACCAGGCCGGGGACGGCGTCTCGCCGCGAGCCAGAACGCGCGCGGCGTCTTCCTCGTAGTTCTCTGGCGCCACATAGGTGGTTTCATTCACGGTGCTGATGAAATTCAGCCGCGCGAACGCGCCCACCGCGGGAGCGGTCGTGTAGAGAATAGCGATGAACACCAGCGCCCAACCGGCCGACAAACGCGCGTCGGAGGCTTTGGGCACGGTGAAGAAGCGGATGATGACGTGCGGCAAGCCCGCCGTACCGAACATCAGCGCGCCGGTGATGCAGAACACATCCGCCAGCGATTTGGTGGTCGACGTGTACTCCAGGAAGCCCAAATCGCGCACGACCGTGTTGAGTTTGTCGAGCATCGCCACGTCTTCGCCGCGCACATTCCCGATAAAGCCCAGTTGCGGGATCGGATTGCCGGTGATGATCAGCGACATGAAGATCGCGGGTACCGTGTAGGCGAAAATCAGGACGCAGTACTGGGCGATCTGGGTGTAGGTGATGCCCTTCATCCCGCCCAAAACAGCGTAGAAGAACACGATCACCATGCCGATCAGAATGCCCCATTCGAAGGGCACGCCGAGGAAGCCCGAGAAGGCCACGCCCACGCCCT
>CAZGCB010000113.1:0-8111 GCA_964524065.1 uncultured Caulobacterales bacterium
GTCAGCGCCAGCAAAAACGCGGCGACGGCCGAGCCGCCGGCCAGCCCTGCGATGCCTTGGCGTCGATCGCGATGATCCGATCGCCGTCCCGCCGGCCATTGCGCCACCACCGCGCCCAGCAGGCTGGCGGCGTTGAGCGCCGCCGCCGCGCCCGCGCCGCCGCCGCCGCCGCCGCCGCTTGCGGCATACAGCGGCGCCAGCTGCAGCACCGAGCCGTTCACAAAGCCCGCGGTCAGTGCGCCCGCCACCGCCGCCGGCGCCACGCTCGTCAAGGCCATCACATCGAAGCGTTCCGCCGACGGCGGGGCCGGCTGGGCCTGGCGCGTCGCCGCCACGGGGCATAGCGCCAGCGCGAAAATCGCCGCCGCCGTCATGAGCGCGCCGAGCCCCAGCGTTTCAGGCCCGGCGATCAGGAACGGCCCCAGCAACAAACCGAGTCGCGACACCAACACGTAAACGCTGAGAATGTCGCCGCGCGCATCTTCGGGAGCCGCTTCGGCGATCCAGCTTTCCCCCACCGCGAACAAACCCGCCACACAGGCGCCGGCCACCAAGCGCAACACGCCCCAGCCCAGCGCCCCGTCCGCGCCACCCACGGCCAAAGTGGCCACCGCCGTCAGCGCCGCGAAAAAGCTGAAGGCGCGGATATGGCCCACATCGGCGATGAAGCGCGGGGCCCACAGCGCACCAAGGATAAAGCCGATACCGTACAGCGCCGCCACAAAGCCGACCCCCGCCGGCCCCACATCGCGCGTCGCCAACACCAGCGGCGTCGCCACCACCATGATGGCCAGCGCCGCGTGGGCCAGCGTCATGGCGCCCACCAATGCGATCAAATTGCGATAGCGGTTCAAGCGTTCCATGGGCCCGGCTCCTCCGGCGAATGATTTTCGCGAGGACCCTGGCCGTATTGTGGTTACCAGAACGTAGCTTTGCGCCGCGGCGCTTCATAAAAGGCTCACAGGCCGCCGCCATCGCCGCCACCCGTCGGCGCCGCGGGCGGGTCACACGGGTTCAGCGTCCGCGAAACGGCGCCTCTCGGCTCAACACCGCAGCGCCATCCCTGTCGCGCAAGGACAGCGTGACCACGCCACGCTCCCAATCGATGTCGATGACGCCGAAATTCTCTTCCAAATAGGTGGGGCCCAGACGATTCGGGCCGGGCTCCTCCTGCCCACCCCACGCCGACACCGGCAGATTGAGGGAGGAGGCCGTCATCTCATATTGCGGCGCCAAGCCCTCCGGCCGTGTGCGTTTGTAAATGCCGCCGCGATGGCGATCGCCGCTGATGAACACGACATTCTCCAGGCCCAGCGTGTCCGTCAGCGCATAGAGCCGCGCGCGCTCCGCCGGCAGCGTCGCCCAGGCCTCCCAGCTATGGCCGTCCGCGATGATTTGGATGGACGAGACGAGAATGATCAGATCCGCCGGCTGGGCCAACTCTTCAGCCAGCCAATCCCACTGCGCCGCGCCCAACATGCTTTTGCGGGGATCGGGGTCGGGATCATACCGACGTCCGTCCGTGCCCGGCTTCAGATCATCGCGGAAAAACCGGGTGTCGAGGAGGATGAGCCGCACCGTTTGTCCCTCAGGCCCATGGGTGAGCGCGGTGTGCACGCCCGGACGGGCGCGGCGCGGGTCGTCTTCGGGAATCCGCCAAAAATCGAGGAAGATGCGCTCAGCGAACTCCTTGGCGGAAAACCGCGCGCCGGCGTCATTCATGCCATAATCATGATCGTCCCAGATCGGAATGATCGGGGCCGCGGCGTTGAGAGTCTGAAAGTCCGGGTGCGTCGCCAAATCCGCATAGGCTTGACGCAATTCCGGCAAGCTCATATCCGCGGAATCTGCATCGCCATACACATTGTCGCCGATGAACAAAAACGCCTGGGGCTCGCTGGCGGCAATGGAGGCGAGAATGGGCGCGGCTTTGGTTTCTTCCATACAAGAGCCAAAAGCCAAGCGGGTGAGGGTCGTCTCGCGCGCCAGGGCGGGCGCGCCCTCCGGCCGCTGGGGCAGGGGCCCCTCATACGCCGCATAAAACGGCCGCAAGGCCTCCACGGGACTTTGCGGCGTCGCGCAAGCGGCGAGGCCCAAAGTCCCCACACACATGGCGATCAAGGCAATCACTGGCGTTCGCATGTCCCGATCTCCCCGGCTGATCAGGCTCGCTACACCTCCGCGATGACAGAGCGATGACACCCCATGGCCGTCAGGCGCGCCGAACGGTGCGCAACGCGGCGCAGGGGGCCCCCCCCCGTGGGCGCCGGCGAGAGCCGGATTCTGCGTGCGGCGCTCAGCTCGCCTTGGCGAGCCCGTCGAGGGTTTCCAACATGAGATCCACGGTGATGCGCTCGCGAAAGCCGCGCTTCTCGCCATAGCCCTCGCCTTCCAGCAGGCTGGCGGCGACACGCCCTTGCGCGTCGATCACAATGGCGCTGGGGAACGGCAGCTTGTACGTCCTGCGGCCCGGCTTGCGGTCGGCGAACACTGGATCCACGACATTAAAGGCTTGAATCGCTTCGCGCTCAGGATCGGCGAGATAGATGCCGCGCGCCTCGCGATCCTCCACAAAGGGGGCGAGCTCCTCGGGCGTGTCGGTGGTGACGGTCACCACGCCATAGCCGCGCTGGGTGAAATCGTCCAACCGGCGCTCAACGCCCATCGCCTGCACTTTGCAGATGGAGCACCAATCCAATGACCGGTTGAAATAGACCACCACGCCATTGCTGGCCCCCGCTTCGGCGAGCACCCCTTCCAGGCTGCGCGCGGCGCCCGTGTGGTCCGACAAGGCCAAAGGATGCGGCGCGGGCGCGCCGATCTCAGGCCCAAACGCGGCAATGTCGGTTTCCGCAACCGCCGCCGGCGCCGTCGCCGCCACGGTCAGCGCCGCGAACATCGCGCCTACGCGCCATAATCCCCCAAAAGTCGTCCAGCGTTTCGTCATGGTGGCCTCCCGCCAATTGCCTCTCGCACTACCCGTTACCAGCCCGACATGCCTGCGACGCTGACGGAAAGAAAGGGCCTGACGCGCGCCTCACACGCTTATGAGCGAGCGTGAGCGGGCCCCCTCACCGGTTCTGCGGCCGCGGCAACGCGCCGGCTGGGCTTATCGCCGCAGCGTCCTGGCTATGGTGCTCCAGCGACAGGCTGCAGGCGATCGCCGCGCTGCGGGCCGCCGGCGCGGGCGGACGACACGCCACCTCAAGGCGCGCCGCGCCCTCCGATCGCAAAGGCGCAATGGCCAGGCGCACAGCCCGCCACCCCCCGGCCGGCGGCGGCGGGGCGCTATCCGAGGGCGCATCCTCCAAGCGCCAACCGGCGGACAACAGACATCGCCCCACACGCGTCAACGTCGCGGCCGCGGAGATCGCCACCACATCCCCAGCGGGCGTCCAACGCGACACCACCGCCGCGCCGGCCGGGCTTTCCTCCAGGGCGCAGGGGGCGAGGCCCGCCAATGCGGGCACGCACGCCGCAAAGGGCGGGGGCGGAGCAAGGGCGCCGCGAACCATCGGGGATGTGCTCCGCGCGCCCAATCGCGAGACGTCATTGTGCGCCGCGGCCCGGGCCGCGATTTGCACCGCTTCACAAAAGGCGGCTTGGTTGACGCCGTTCGCTGAAGCAGCCGGCGCTGAGCCTTGCGCTGCGGGTGGGGGATCCTGGGCTTGGGATGTCGCCCACGGGGCCGCGATGAGCGCGCACGCCGCAGCGGTCAAAGCGACGCGCATATCCGCGCAGCGGCGACGCCTCATGGGGTCGGCGCATCAGCGCCCGCCGCCTCGTCCGGGGCCCAGAACGCGGCATCCACCAGCGCCAGGATCTCATCGATCTGCGCGTCCCAGTCATAGCCGGCGGTGACCAACGCTTGGCCCGAGCCATACGCGTCCGCCGGCGGCGCCTCCAAATACACCTTGGCGTGCACCACGCCCTCGTGGTCGACCACCAAAGCCGTGGGGAAAGGTGCGCCATAATACCGGTTGGTGGTCGGGAAGCTGGGGTCGGTCATGGCGAGGCGCTCAATGAGCTGCACCTCCCCCGCCGCGATGAGCCGCGCCTCGGGGCTCAGGCGGTCCTCGACAAAATCATACGCGGCCTCCGGCGCATCATGGGTGACAAAGGCCAACCCCACCTCGCGCGTGGCGAACTCCGCCCGGCGCTGATCGGTTTTGATCGTTTCGATTTGGCAGATAGGGCACCAATCCACCGAACGCACAAACACAAGCACTAAGCCCCGCGGCCCGGTCAAATCGGAGAAATCCGTGATACGCCCTTCATGATCGGGCCCGAACACCGCAGAGGACACGGGCGAGCCCACAGGCGGCCCGATCTCCAAGGGCGCGGCGCTCTCGTCATCCAGGGCCAAAACCTCAGCAGTCACAGCATTGGAGACGTGATCGGAGGGCGGGCTGGTTTGCGCCACAGCGACGCCCGCCCCTGCGGCCAGCGCCGCTGACACCACGATCCATCCTATACGACCCACAACGCGTCTCCCTGGTTCGCTCGCCCAAGCCACCGCGCTGGCTGCGAGCACGACGCCCCACAGCCACGCGCGCCAGGCTTACGCCAGGCTCGGATCAATCTCCCGACACGCCGCCAACAGGCCGCGCACCGCCTCGACAGAATGATCAAACATCGCCTTTTCGGCGTCATTCAGGCGAATGTCCACCACGCGTTCCACGCCGCCGGCGCCGATGATCACCGGCACCCCCACATAGAGCCCATCCAGGCCGAACTGGCCTTGGCAATACGCGGCGCACGGCAAGAGGCGCTTTTTGTCACGCAGGTAGGAACGGGCCATTTCAATGGCGCTTTCGGCCGGCGCGTAAAAGGCGGAACCCGTCTCCAGAAGGGCCACGATCTCACCACCGCCCTTACGGGTGCGGTCCACGATCGCATCCATTTTTTCCGGGGTCGACCAACCCAGCTCCAGCAAATCGGGCACCGGAATGCCCGCCACGGTGGAATAGCGCAGCAGCGGCACCATGGTGTCGCCATGCCCGCCCATCACGAAAGCGGTCACATCCTCGGCCGACACGCTGAATTCATCGGCGAGGAAATGGCGGAAGCGCGCGCTGTCCAACACGCCGGCCATGCCGACGACTTTGTGATGCGGCAGGCCGGAAAATTCCCGCAGCGCCCAGACCATGGCGTCCAACGGATTGGTGATGCAGATCACAAAGGCGTCCGGCGCATGCTCCTTGATGCCCTCGCCCACCGCCTTCATCACCTTGAGGTTGATGCCGATGAGATCATCGCGGCTCATGCCCGGCTTGCGCGGCACGCCGGCGGTGACAATGCACACATCGGCGCCGGCGATGTCGGCATAGCTGTCGGTGCCGGCCAGCTCCGAATCCTTGCCGAAGACGGGCGCCGCCTCGGCGATGTCCAGCGCTTTGCCTTTGGCGATGCCAGCCTTGATGTCGAACATCACCACATCGCCCAATTCCTCGCGGGCGATGACATGCGCCAGGGTGCCGCCGATCATGCCGGCGCCGATGAGAGCGATTTTTTTGCGGCCCATGGGTTGGTCCTTCTTCGGTTGGGGATCGCCCTGCGCGGCGCCCACAGGCGCTGGCGCGCCGGCGGCGGCTGTGGCCGTGGCGACGGCTTCAGCGGACGCGACGGGCGTGGTGGAGGGGGCAGACGCCGCGTCCGGCGTCGCCGGTTCAGGCGCAGCGGATTGTGGCGAGGTTGGCGACTGGGGCGTCTTCGACTGGCCGCCGAACAGCTTTTTAAACATGGACATCCCCGCATTGGCGTTGGAGGGGAGGTAGCCCGCCGCGTGCGCGAGCGCAATCGTCATATGCGGGCGAGCGCCTTGGTGAAGGCTTAAAGGGGGGCGTTTACGCCGCGCCTAACGCGGTGTCGATCTGCGCGCGGGCGTCGGGATCGACGCGATAGCGGAACAAGACGGACATCACCCAGTCTCGTCCCACATCCAACTGGGCCGCGATATGATCGGGCGCCGCGCCACGGCGCGCCAGCGCCACCACTTCGGCTTGGAGCTGCGCCATCGCATCGCGATTGCGATAGGGTCTTCGTCTGCGCGTCGCCTTCGCCATGGCCGCCTCGCTCATCATTGTCACTGGCAGAACGCCACGATTCGCCGGCAGAGTCCGTGCGGCGAACCGCTTACGGGCGTCAGGCGGCGGCGGGATCCAGCGCCGTCGCCGCCACGCGTTCGGCGGCCAAATAGTCGTGGGAGCGCATTTCTTGCAGACGCGAGGCCGCCCGCTCGAACTCAAAGGCGCCGTCGCCGGCGGGATAAAGATGCTGCGGTTCGGCGTCGGCAGAGATGATCAGCTTGGTGCGCGCTTCGTAAAGCGTGTCGATCAAGGTCACAAAACGTTTGGCTTCATTGCGCCTTTGCGGCCCCAAAATGGGCGCCTCCTCCACCATCAGCGTATGGAAGCGGCGGGTCAGCGCGAGATAATCCGCCGCGCCCAAAGGCCGGCCGCACAACGCCTCAAAGCTGAAGCGCGCCGCGCCCGCGCCGGAGCGCTCCACCGCCAAGCGGCGCCCTTGCACGGTCAGCACCTCACCGCGCTCGGTATCGCCGCCCAGCAAGCGCAGCCAGGCCGCGTCCATCTCCGCCGTCGCTTGCGCGCCCAGCGGCGCATGCCACACGCGCGCCGCCTCCAAACGCTCCAGGCGGTAGTCGCGCGCCGCATCCAGCTCCAGCACCGCGCAACGGGCGGTGATCATATCGATAAAGGGTACAAACAGCTGGCGGTTCAGCCCGTCCTTGTACAAATCCTGCGGCGGCCGGTTGGAGGTGCACACCAGCACCACGCCGTACTCAAACAGGCCCTGAAAAAGCCGGCCCAAAATCATCGCATCGGCAATGTCAGAGACCTGAAACTCGTCAAAACAGAGCAACCAGCTGCGCCGCGCAATCTCCTTGGCGATCCGCGCCATGGGATCGCCGCTGCGCGCGGCGCGCAATTGCGCCGCACGGCCATGGACCTCCAGCATGAATTCGTGAAAGTGCGCGCGGCGTTTGCGGTTAGCGGGCGTGACGTCAAAAAACAGGTCCATAAGCATGGACTTGCCGCGCCCGACTCCGCCCCAAAGGTAGACGCCCTGTCCGCCCGGACCGTTGCGCCGCGCCAGCGTGTCGCTCAAGCCCCGCGACCAGCCGCCAACCCGCTGCGACAACGCCGACAACGCACGCGCCGCCGCCTCTTGCGCGGGGTCGCGATCGAGCGCCCCGCTCTCCACCCGCTCACGATACGCCTTGAGAACCGCCATACCCGCTGGCTTAGCGCGCCACCCGTCTGCTGTCGACGCACCGCCGCGTCAAAGCTGAACACTCTGTTGCGATGGCGCAGGCGCGACGCCCCGCCAACGGCCGGCGCCGCTGCGACGGCCGGCGCCGCTGTGACGGGCGCGCACCGCGTGGTCGTCTCCCGTCAGACCCCGTGCGTTAGTCGATCACAATCAGCCGATCGCCCGCCCGCGCATCGAGCACGAAAGCGCCGGAGAGGAGGAACACCGTCTCGCCGTCGGCGACCTCCGCCGCGATGTCGCCGACGCCGTCAGCGTCCAAATCGCCGACACCAGCGATGGTGGCGCCGAAGCTTCCATTGTCGGCCTCGGGAAAAATCGCGACGGCGTCAGGCGGGTTCGCGCCGGACAAATCCTCCAGCGTGAGCGTGAAGGGCGCCGTCAATTGCGATCCGAAGATGACGTACGCCCTGGCGACCGGGTCCGGGTCGCCCGGGGTCGCCGCCGCGCTGCGCGCCGACACCAGGATGTCATCCAACCCGTCGCCATCAAGATCCCCAGCGCCGGCCACCGCCGCGCCCAGGCCCGCACCGGCGTCAAAACCGTTAAACGTAAAGCCGGCGCCGGCGCCGCTGACGTCAAACAGATCCACTTTGCCGTCCACACCACGGCTGAGCAGATCGGACGTGCCCAAAATCACATGGACGGCGCCGCCGCGTTCGGCGTCGAACCGATCATCGCCGATGATGATGTCCGCAAAACCGTCGCCATTCACATCACCGGCGGGCGCGAAACTGTGCTCGGCGCCGATGCCGCCATTCGGCACGCCGCCTTCAAAAACCAAGCCCAGCCCTTGATCCGCCACATCCCCGAGGTTGATG
>CAZGCB010000114.1:0-8106 GCA_964524065.1 uncultured Caulobacterales bacterium
CGCGCGGCATAGGCCAGCGCATCCTCCGGCGACACGGACACGTCAGTCTCGATTTCCATGATCAGCTTGTCATAATCGAGCACCTGGCCCTCGCGCGTGTTATCCACGCGATAGGCGACGCGGCGCACCGGGCTGTACAGCGCATCCACGCCGATCAGGCCGATGGGCGCGTCTTCCGGCCGGTTGCGATCGGCCGGCACATAGCCCTTGCCGGCATTGACCGTCAGCTCCATACGCAGCTCCACGCCCTCATCCAGGGTGCAGATGACATGGCCGGGATCGAGAATGTCGACATCGGCCACCTCTTCGATCATCGCGGCGGTGACCAGGCCCGGCTTGGACGCTTTCAACAGCAGGCGCTTCGGCCCTTCAGAGTGCAGGCGCAGCGGCAGCTTCTTGATGTTCAAGATGATGTTGGTGACGTCCTCGCGCACGCCGTCCAGCGAGGAGAACTCATGCACCACGCCGTCAATCTGGATAGCGGTGACCGCCGCGCCCTGCAGCGAGGACAACAGCACCCGTCGTAGCGCGTTGCCGAGCGTCATGCCAAAGCCGCGCTCCAGGGGCTCGGCGATGATGACGGCCTCACGCTTGGGATTAAGGCCCGGTTCGATCACCGGCTTCATGGGGCGGATGAGTTCGTGCCAGTTTTTTTCGATCACGGTCGAAACCTCGTGCGTGTGCAATGGGCGGCGCGGTCCAAGCCCCGACTGGCCGCGTCAAAAAGGGAGACCCCAGCTAGACCCGCCGACGCTTGGGCGGGCGACATCCATTATGCGGAATGGGGGTGACATCGCGGATGGTCGTGATGGTGAAGCCGACGGACTGCAACGCGCGCAGAGCCGATTCCCGTCCAGAGCCGGGCCCGGAAATGTTCACCTCAAGGGTCTTCATGCCATGTTCCATGGCTTTTTTACCCGCTTCCTCCGCCGCGACCTGAGCCGCATAGGGCGTCGATTTGCGCGAGCCTTTAAAGCCCATGGCGCCGGCTGAGCACCAGGAAATCGCATTCCCCTGCGCATCGGCGATGGTGATCATGGTGTTGTTAAAGCTCGCGTTCACATGCGCGACGCCGGAGGTGATGTTCTTGCGTTCACGCCGTTTTACGCGACCGGTTTCTTTGGCCATCTGGGTCTCGCTTTACTTCTTCTTGCCGGCGATGGGCTTGGCGGGGCCCTTGCGCGTGCGGGCGTTGGTGTGAGTGCGTTGACCACGCACCGGCAGGCCCCGACGGTGCCGCAGGCCGCGATAATTGCCCAAATCCATTAACCGTTTAATATTTACAGCCACCTCGCGGCGCAAATCGCCTTCGACCATGTAATCGCGGTCGATGGATTCACGCAGGGCCAGGATCTCCGCGTCCGTGAGCTCATTCACCCGGCGGCTGGCTTCGATATTGTTCTTTTCGCAGATTTCCTGCGCCAAAGCCGGGCCGATGCCGTGGATATAGCGCAAAGCAATCTGAACGCGTTTATTGGTGGGAATATTGACCCCGGCGATGCGCGCCACACCCGTTCTCCTAGCATTTTCAACGGCCGCCCAACTTTTCGGCGCCTGTTAAACCCATGAGCCCGCAAGCGGCGATCCGCCCGCGGGTGTCTGTGATGATCGAGAAAAGGCGCGCGAACACGCCATGCCTAATCCCGCAGTTCTAACGTTCACAATGAGAACGTCAACTCCCCATTCCAGGAAAATAGCGTTGCCCCTCGCTTTTCCCAACTAGACCGCAACTTTATCCAGAACAGATGCGATGGACGCCGCGACACGGTCCGGCATGTCCATGCCATCCACATCGCGCAGCTTGCCCTGGGCTTGGTAATACGGCAGCAGCGGCGCGGTTTGCTCTTGATAGGTCGCCAACCGCACTTTGTATGTTTGCGGATTGTCGTCGGCGCGGCCCTCTTCCTCGAAGCGCTTGGTGATGCGCTCGATCAACTTGTCCTCGTCCACCGCCAGACGAACAACCGTGTCAATTTGCGTTTGACGCGAGGTGAGCAGCCCGTCCAGCGCCTCGGCCTGCGCCACCGTGCGCGGAAACCCATCGAAAATCGCGCCGCCGGCCTTCGCCGCATCGGGCAAGCGCTCATCAATCAGAGCGATGACGATGTCGTCGGACACCAACGATCCTGAGTCCATGATGGCCGCGACCTTCTGGCCTAAGGGCGTCCCAGCGGCCCGCGCTGCGCGCAGCATGTCGCCGGTGGACAGATGCACCAGCCCGCGCTCCTCCACCAACCGCTTAGCCTGGGTTCCCTTGCCGGCGGCCGGCGGCCCGAAGAGGATAATGTTCATCAGCGACGCCCTCGCAACTTGGTCTTCTTGATCAACCCCTCATATTGGTGCGCCAGCAAGTGCGATTGGACTTGCGACACTGTGTCCATCGTCACCGACACCACGATCAGAATCGAGGTCCCGCCAATGTAGAAGGCGAAATTCATTTGGCCGATCAAAAACTCCGGCAGCAAGCAGACCAAGGTCAAATACGCCGCCCCGATCACCGTCAGACGCGTGAGCACATAGTCGATATGTTCCGCCGTCCGCTTACCCGGGCGAATGCCGGGTAGGAAACCGCCATGCTTGCGCAAATTGTCTGCGGTATCCTCGGGGTTGAACACAATGGAGGTATAGAAAAAGCAGAAAAAGATGATCAGAACTGCGTAAATCAACAGGAAGAGCGGCTGACCTTGGCCCAGATACGCCAACACCTGCGCCATCGGACCGGTGCCGGTCTGGTTGGTGAAACCACTCACCGTCGCCGGCAAGAACAACAGCGAAGAGGCGAAAATGGGCGGGATCACGCCGGCGGTGTTCAGCTTCAGCGGCAAAAACGACCGCTGACCGCCCATCATTTGATTGCCCACTTGGCGTTTGGGGTATTGCACCAGCAAGCGCCTCTGCGAGCGTTCCATGAACACCACAAAGGCGATCACCGCGGTCACCAGAACGAACATCACGATGGGGAACACGGCGCTTTGGTCGCGCTGGGCGGTGGAGAACACCTGGGCCACGGCGGAGGGCACCACCGCCACAATGCCGGCAAAGATGATCAACGAGATGCCATTGCCCACGCCGCGCGCCGTGACCTGTTCGCCGAGCCACATCAAAAACAATGTGCCGCCGGTGAGCGTCACCACTGTGGTGACGAGGAACAGAATCCCAGGCTCGTAAACAATCCCCTCGCTGTTCTGCAATCCGAACGCCAAACCGAAGGCTTGCACCGCCGCCAACACCACGGTGAGATAACGGGTATATTGGTTGATCTGTTTGCGGCCCGCTTCACCTTCTTTCTTCAAGCGCTCCAAGCTCGGCACCGTCGCCGCCATCAACTGCATGATGATGGACGCCGAAATGTAGGGCATCACGTTCAGCGCAAAGATCGCCATGCGCTCCACAGCGCCGCCGGAGAAGGTGTTGAACACCCCGATCAGGCCGCCGGCCTGGCTTTGAAAGGCTTCTGTGAAAGCGTCCTTATTGACGCCCGGAATGGGGATGAAGGTGCCAAGCCGATAGACCACCAGCGCGCCGAGGGTGAACAGCAGCCGCTTATGCAGCTCCTTCGCCTTGGTGATGGTGGAGAAGTCGAAATTCCGCGCCAGCTGTTCCGCCGCCGAAGCCATATCGTCTCCCTTCGCCGCGCTTGCGCGCCGTCTTGGCGTCACATGCCTGGCGCTGCGCGCCGTAAAGCCGGCCCGCCCGAGAGCGGCGCCGTCGCGTGAACCATGCGTTCGCCTTAGGCGTCCGCGTCCTGCGCCGCCTTGGCGGCGGCTTTGGGCGGACGCAGTACGGTCACCGATCCGCCAGCTTTTTCCACCGCCTCGACAGCTGCTTGCGACGCGCCGGTGACCGTCAGTGTGATTTTGGTGGTCAACTCACCCTGCGCAAGCAGGCGCACGCCGTCCAGCTTGCGCCGCACCAGGCCCGAAGTCACCAAAGCGTCTTCGTCCAGCGCCTGGGACGCGTCAAGCTTGCCGCGATCGATAAACTCCTGAAGCCGGCCAAGGTTCACCTCAGCGAAGGCCAAGCGGTTAGGCTTTGTAAAGCCGCGCTTCGGCAGGCGCATATGGATGGGCATTTGCCCGCCCTCAAAGCCCTTAATGGCCACACCCGAACGGGATTTTTGACCTTTTTGGCCGCGCCCCGCGGTTTTGCCCGTGCCGGAACCGACGCCGCGGCCCACACGCTTGCGCGCTTTTGTCGCGCCGGGATTATCACGCAGCTCGTTGAGCTTCACCATTGTCGTTCCTCGCAGACTCGGCGCCGGCCTCGCGGGAACCGCCCCCGCAGTCGCGCCTGCTGATGTTGGGCGGAAGGCCCGCGTGGCCCTCCCAGGGAGGCCGTGGCCTTACTCCTCCACCACCTCAATCAAATGCGCCACTTTCTTGATCATGCCGCGCACCGCCGGCGTATCTTCCAGAGTGCGCACTTTTCCGATGCGCCCGAGGCCGAGGCCCTTCAGCGTCGCCAGCTGATCCTGCGGCCGGCGAATATGGCTGCCGGTTTGGCGCACGGTGACGGTCGGGCCCGAGGGCGCCGCCGCATCACGCTGGCGCGCTTCCACGCGGCGCTGGCGCGCGCGGATTTTTGGTTCCGGTTGGCTCGCCTCACTCATCAAGCGGTCTCCAAACTGTCGGGCGAGCTGGCGCCGTCCTGGCGACGGGCGACGATTTCGCCGACTTTCATGCCGCGTTTGGACGCGATGTGACGGGGATTGCGCTGACCTTTCAGCGCATCGAACGTCGCACGCACCATGTTGTAAGGATTGGATGTGCCTAGCGATTTGGCCACAACATCCTGGACGCCAAGGGTCTCCAACACCGCGCGCACGGCCGAGCCGGCGATGACGCCCGTCCCCGGGGGCGCCGCGCGCAGGATGACTTTGCCCGCGCCATGGCGGCCCTTGCCGTCATGGTGCAGCGTGCGGCCATCGCGCAGGGGTACGCGGACCATGGTCTTTTTCGCTTCATCGGTGGCTTTGCGGATGGCTTCAGGCACCTCGCGGGCCTTGCCGTGACCAAAGCCGACACGGCCCTTTTGATCACCGACGACCACCAGAGCTGCGAAGCCGAAATTGCGGCCGCCCTTCACCACTTTCGCGACCCGGTTGATGTGCACGAGTTTATCGACAAACTCGTTGTCGCGATCATCGTCCCGGTCCCGACGGCGTCCGCCGCCGCGTTCTTCGCGCGCCATCACGCCCTCCTAGAATTGCAAACCGCCCTCACGGGCGGCATCGGCGAGGGCTTTGACCCGCCCGTGATACAGATAGCCGCCGCGGTCAAACACCACATCGGTGACGCCCTTTTCCTTCGCGCGCGCCGCCAGCAATTCGCCCACCCGTTCGGCCGCTTTTTGGTCGGACGATTTGCCGCCTTCGGCGCTGAAGTCTTTTTCCACGGACGACGCCGAGGCCAAGGTCACGCCGTCAGAGTCATCAATGATTTGCGCGTAAATGTGCTTGGACGAGCGGAAGACGCACAGCCGCGGGCGATCCCCGGCGTGCTTCTTCAAGCGGCGGCGCACCCGCTGGGCGCGGCGCCGGCGCGCTTCTTGAACAGTGATCGTGGTCACTTCTTCTTACCTTCTTTGCGGCGGATGTACTCACCCGCATAGCGAATACCCTTGCCCTTATAGGGCTCCGGCGGCCGATAGCGGCGGATCTCCGCCGCCACTTGGCCCACTTGCTGCTTGTCCGGGCCGGAGATTTTGATTTCCGTCGGCTTGCCCGCCTCAATCTTCACGCCGGAGGGCGGCGTCACCACCACATCATGGCTGAAACCCAGAGACAGTTTGAGATTGGAGCCCTGCATTTGCGCGCGATAACCGACGCCGTGCAGCTCCAAATTTTTCTCAAAGCCCTTGGTGACGCCCTCAATCATATTGGCGATCATGGTGCGCGTCATGCCCCACATGGCGTGAGCGCGCTTGTCTTCGCGCGCGGGGGTGACGCTGACGCCATCCTCGCCCATGGCGATGGCGACATCCCCCGGCGCGGTGAAGCTGAGCTCGTTTTTGGCCCCTTTGACGCGCACAGTGGCGCCATCCACCGTCACGGTGACGGCGGCGGGCACGGCGATGGGCGCTTTTCCTATGCGCGACATGAGCGTCTCCGAACTCGTTCCTGCGTCGGTCCAGCGCTGCAGCCGGACCGCATTGCGTATCGTCTCAGCCCGTCAGCCCTAGCTGACTTGGCACAACACCTCGCCGCCCACATTCATTTCGCGGGCGACATGGTCTGACATGACGCCCTTGGGCGTCGACAAAATCGCGATGCCGAGGCCATTTTGCACGCGGGTCAAGTCACGCACGGAGGAATACACCCGCCGGCCCGGCTTTGACACACGGCGGATCTCTGAGATCACCGGCTCGCCATCATAATATTTCAGCTCGATTTCAAACTCTTTGGAGCCGTTCGCGTGCTCCACCTCAGCATAGCCGCGAATGTACCCTTCGCTTTGCAACACATCGAGCACCCGCCCGCGCAGCTTGGAGGCCGGCGAGGTGACCTTAGAGCGCCCGCGCATCAACGCGTTGCGAATGCGGGTCAGCATATCCCCGACGGGATCATTGATCGCCATGGACTGTCCCTACCAGCTCGACTTCACCATGCCTGGCACCAAACCTTGGTTGCCAAGCTCGCGCAGCGCGATCCGCGACATGCGCAGCTTCCGATAAAATCCGCGCGGACGGCCGGTCACCTCACAGCGGTTTTTGTACCGCGTGGGCGCCGAATTGCGCGGCAATTCCGACAATTTCAGCTGAGCGGCGAACCGCTCCTCAATCGGCAGATCGCGATTGCGGGCGATGGCGCGCAGCTCCGCACGCTTGGCGGCGTATCGCTCCGCCATGCGCCGCCGCTTTTCGTTCCGCTCCACCGCGCTTTTTTTCGCCATTGCGCTGTCTCCTCAAGCGCCGAACCCGATCCGACGCTGGCCTGCCTTCAGGTTAATTCCGAAACGGAAAGTCAAACGCCGCCAAGAGAGCTTTCGCCTGCTCATTCGTCTTGGCGGTGGTGCACACAATGATGTCCATGCCCCAGATCTGATCGATCTTGTCATAGTCGATCTCGGGGAACACCAAATGTTCTTTCAAGCCCATGGCGTAGTTGCCGCGCCCGTCAAAGGACTTGCCATTGAGGCCGCGAAAGTCCTTCACCCGCGGCAGCGCAATGGTGATGAGCCGATCCAAGAACTCATACATGCGATCGCGGCGCAGCGTCACTTTGGCGCCGATGATCATGTTCTCACGCAGCTTAAAGCCTGCGATGGACTTCTTCGCGCGGGTCGGCAGCGGCTTTTGGCCGGCGATCAAAGTCAAATCGCGAATAGCCGACTGGACCTTCTTAGAATCCGCCGTCGCATCGCCGACCCCCATATTCAGCACGACCTTATCGAGCTTAGGGATTTGCATGTCATTGCCGTATTTGAACTCGTCGCGCATTTTCGCGCGGATCTCGTCCAAATATTTGGTTTTCAGCCGCGGCACATAATTGTCGCCAGCCGGCGCCGCAGGGCCATCGATCACATCCGCCTCAGACATCGATCACCTCACCGGAGCGTTTGGCGTAGCGCACTTTTTTCGCCGCCTCGCCTTCACCCACGATTTTAAAGCCCACCCGGGTCGGCTTGCCGTCCTCCGGGTCGATCAGCGCCAGATTGGAGAGATGAATCGGCGCTTCTTTGTCCTTGATGCCGCCTGGATCGCCTTGGGTGGGACGCTGGTGACGCTTCACCATGTTCACACCCTGCACCACGGCGCGGTTTTCCGTCGGCATGACCTTCACGACCGTGCCTTCGCTGCCCTTATCCTTGCCGGCCAGCACCACGACTTTGTCGCCTTTGCGAATACGTGCGGCCATGACTAGAGCACCTCCGGCGCCAGCGAGATGATCTTCATGTGGTTTTTGCCGCGCAGCTCCCGCGGCACCGGACCGAAAATCCGCGTGCCGATCGGCTCGCCATTATTGTTCACCAGCACCGCTGCATTGGTGTCGAAGCGGATCACCGAGCCATCGCGGCGCTTGATGTCCTTGGCGGTGCGCACCACCACGGCTTTGCGCACATCGCCCTTCTTCACGCGTCCGCGCGGGATGGCCTCCTTGACGGACAC
>CAZGCB010000115.1:0-7760 GCA_964524065.1 uncultured Caulobacterales bacterium
GTGATTTGATAGTGTTTATATAATAATGAAACATCCAGAAAATTCGAGTCCCTCCCCCGCCACCACACACCGGTTTTGTTCGATCCGGTGACCTTTGATCCTTCATTAAAATCAGAGCGTTGTATCGTGCGATTGTCCGCTGTTGTGCGAGGAGAGCCTCGTCAATCCACTGAGGTTGGATTGAAAACCGCTCACAGGCTGCGGGAGCAGGCGCGTGAGCGCCTCGCGCTTGGCTTCGATCCCTCCGAAGACAGGCGAGCGTCAAACTCCGCCTTATTTGTGAGTGATCGCATTCAGTTCGTCCATAGGTTGGGGCGTCATGCGCCCGGATCTCTGAACAATCTCTATGGGGGTGCGGGAGCTCAGCAATTACGGCGGGTCGTTGCGGCGATCAAAGCGGGGTTGGACCATGTCGTTTGACAGATTTAAAGCAGTGCAAAAGCTTGTGGACGTGTCCGAGCTATCCGCGTCCGACGCAAAGAAAGCACAGGGCTTATATGAAAAGTTGGCGAGCCTTTACGTCCTGCAGATCCCGCTGAAGGACGCGAAGTCGCTTTCGACGGACCTTCGCGCTGACTTGAAGGTGCTTATCGGCGATATTTTCGCCCTAGCGGATTTGAAAAAGCTCTCGCGCAAATGGGATCCGAAGAAGAAACCCCCGGCGGACCTGTCGCAATCGGATCTCGCGGCGCATCTGGTGGCGCTGTTGGACGGTAAGGCCGCGCCTACGGCGGCTCCAGCCCGGAGAAGCCGCTCCCCACAGAAGGAAGGCGGCCACCTGAATAAGGTCGCCGCCTGACACTCTTGGACACAATGGCGGGCGTCAGGCCGTAACGCCGTCTTCGCCATTGACGCCGCTGTGAGTGATCGCGTGTGAGCGACCGCAAAAGCGTGTCCTGAAGCCAATGGTGATCGCCGCTGGGCGGCGATCACCATCGTGGCTTGGCGTCAGTTGGCGCCGTCCAGCTCCGCCAGAAGAGCGGTCACGGCCGCCTCCAAAGGCCGATCAAGGCCGGCGGCGGCGTCCGCCGGCGGATTGTCGATGAGGATGTCAGGCTGCAACTCCTGGTTCTCCAGGGGTTGGTTGTTCTGATCCAGAACCGGCAATTGCGGGATGCCGAACACCAGATCCCCGGTCATCTGCTGTTCCCACCACACGGCGGTGGCGGTGCCGGGCACCGGCATGCCCACAAGCGGTCCGATGTCAAACAGCTGATAGGCATAGGGGAACATGTGCGAGTTGGAGTAATTCCCCTCATTCATGACCACGGCCGACGGCTTGGACCAGCGTTCTTCCGGCGCGCCTTGCACGACCCGTCCGCGCGGGCGCAGATTGAAGTACGCCTCCCCGGACAACAAGGTCACCAACTCATCATGGAGCCAGCCGCCGCCATTGAAGCGGGTGTCGACGATCACCGCATCTTTGTCGAAGTTGCGGCCGAAGAGTTCGCTGAAGGTTTGGCGAAAGCCGCTATCGGACATGGAGCGGATGTGCAGATAACCGATGCGGCCCGCGGACGCCTCCTCGACAATGGCGCGCCGACGTTCGATCCAGCGATTATAGAGGGCTTGGCTTTCGCGCCCGCCGGCATAGGGCCGTACGGTCACAACGCGCTCGTCGCTCCCATCGTCCGACGCGATTGTCAGCCGCAAACGCTGGCCGACCTTGCGGTTCAGCAGGGCGAAGAGATTGGCGCCGCGCTCCAGCCGAACCTCGCCGATCGCCACGATCCGATCCCCGGCGGTGATGTCGAGGCCGTCTTTGTCCAACGGCCCGCCGGGCAGGATGTCGGCGATCCGCACGCCCGGGCCCGTGGCGGTGAGATCATACACAACGCCTAAAGATGCGGTGCGGTCGGACGCGGCGTCGCCGCCGCCACGGTAATACATCCCTGTGTGGCTGGCGTTCAGCTGACCGAGCATTTCCGACATGAGCGTGGCGAAATCCCGCATGTTGGAGACGCCGCGTACTTTCGGGGCGTACTGGGCGCGCATGTCATCCCAATCCACGCCGTGCATATCGGCATCGTAGAATTTGTCTTGGACCTGACGCCAGGCGTGCTCGAACAAATAGGACCGTTCAGCATCGGCCCGCAGGGTCATCTCCGCATTAAGCGCGATGGGCTTCACGGCCCCATGTCCGGCGGCGATGGTGATGAGGCCGCCATCCGCCAGCACAAACAGCGTGTCGCCGTCCTGTGAAATGGCGAGGCTGGCGTTACCGGCGCCAAGCTTGGCCAGCAAGGAGGCGCCGCCGGTGTGCAAATCGCTCTTCCACAGATCATAGCCGCCCTCAAAGGCCGCAAGGTAATAGAGCGCCGACAGATCCGGGGCGAGAGCGGCGTCCGCCAAGTCTGAGGAGTGGATGGTCAAACGCGTGGTGCGGTCTTGGATTCCGTCCCAATCGATGGTGAAGGGGGCGTCCTCTGCGGGCTCTGGGCCCAGCCCCACCCAGGCCAGCACGCCGTCCAGTAGCGAAGGGGAGCCCTCGGCCGCGTCCTCACCATCGGGTTGGGGGGCGTTCTCCTCAGCTTCTTTCAGGAGGGCGCGCTCCTGTTCCGTCAGGTTGAAGCGATCCCAGCCATCTTGGGTGAGAAAGCCGGCGACGACGTCGAATTCCCCGCCCCAGGATCCATGGCTGCGTTCGCCATAGCGATCGGTGAACCACATCACAACGTCGCCGCTGTGATGCCAGACGGGGGAGCCGTCGAAATAGCCGTTGAGCGAAATGTCGCGCGGCGGAGCGGACCCATCCGCGGGTGCGATGCCGATATCGGGGTAAAAGAGATACCCGCGGGGGATGTAGTCCGCCGCCAGCCACTGGGAATCCGGCGACCATGCGTATGCGATGTCGCCATCGGAATAGGAGTAATTCTGCTCGGCTGTGAACAACGTCACCGGATCGCCGCCATCGCGATTGATCACACGGATGGCGTCGCGGTTCTCCAAAAAGGCGATGCGTTCGCCATCAGGGCTCACGACCGGTTGGAACGCGTCGCCCGCCTCCGCGGCGTAGACCACGCGCTCCTCCCAGGCCGTCGCGGCTGAAAACCGCAATTCGGCATCGTCGGTGAGCGTGCTTTCATAGATCCGCCAGGCGCCGTCGCGCTCGCCCGCATAAATCAAACTGCGACCATCGGGCGCGAAAGACACCGAACGCTCCTGCTCCGGCGTGTCGGTGACGCGCACGGTGGCGGAGAAATCCACCGCGGTCACGAAGACCTCGCCACGCGCGATAAACGCAATTTCCTTCCCATCGGCGGAAACCGCGAACTCTGAGATACCGCGATTGAGGTTCAAGGGCTGAGGCGCATCGCGCATCGCGCCGACCGGCAAGGTGATCGCCACCGGCTGCGGCGCCGCACCCGCGCGCACCACATAAATCTCACCATGATAGGAATACGCCATGACGCCGTCGGCGCTGATGCTGAGCTGGCGGGCCGCATGCACGGTGTGGGTCGTCAGGGCTGTGCGATCCCCGCTGTCGAGATCGTGGCTGTACACATTGAACGGCGCGCCATCGACTTCCGACAGCAGGTACAAGCCATCACCACGCGGCGACCAAACCGGGGCGTGATCGCCGCCGGAGTTTGTGGTCACTTGCCGGTGTGCGCCCGAGGCGACGTCGTAGATCCAGATATCGCGTGCAAACGAGGACACGTCGAATTTGCGCCACTCGTTTTCATACGCCTTTTCCTCACGATACACGATTTGGGCGCCGTCGGGGCTCCATTTCGCCTGCTCGGCCGGGTTGGTGAACACCATGCGAGGCGTGCCGCCGGTGACGGGCGCCTCATAAAGCTCGGGCAGGGCGCCGGTGGGAAAATAACTCGACGCCGCCGAATCCTGGCGCGCCGATGAAAACAGCACGTGCTGCCCATCGGGTGAAAAGTCGCTGGGGATGTCCGACGCGGCATGGACGGTGAGCCGGCGCACATCCGAGCCGTCGGCATTCATGACGAACACGTCCAAATCGCCGAAGCGATCGCTAGCGAAGGCGATGCGCGCCCCATCACGTGACCAGACCGGGTGCCCCTCCCACGCCTCGCCGGTGGTGAGCGGGATGGCCACGCCCCCCTCGACGCCGACGCGCCAAAGATCCCCGCGTTCGGAGAAGACGATCTGCGCACCATCGGGCGAAATCGCGGGCATGCGCCGCCATGCGTCGGAAACCGCGGCGATGTCCCCCTCGGCTCCGCCATTTCCGTCCACTTGAGCCAAACTGGAGGCCCCAACCACCAAGCACGCAGCAGCGCCGGCGGCGAGCGATCGTCCATACCCCATGTCTTTCCCCTGAATTGAGGTGTCATCTGAGCCGATAACGTCGGCGATCGGCGCCCATTGCGCAAGCCGCTGTGGCCGCTCCAGGCCGATCGCAAGGCGGGACAGTGCTGGCCGTTTCCATGCGCCCGCGGTCGCGGCGGACAGTCGACGAAGGACACGAATCAAGAGGTCGCTTGTGCCGGGATGACGGGGAATAGACCGTCAAAATCTCGCCAGCTTCAGCGTGATAGATAATAGCGGCGGCAAGGATCACGCGTCGGAGCCGTCGGGGAAAGTTGTGGTGCGGGGCATGGCGGGTGTGACCAGGCGATGGGTTGTTTGGCGGCTGGCGGGCTCCGCCGGCATGGCCTGCTTGACGACAAGCTGCGCGGCGGTTGGCGACGTCTCCACAGGGGCCAATTCCGACTTGGAGGTGTTGTCCGTGGGTGTCTCTTATGCCGCACGGCCCAACGGCGTTGAACCTTTGGCCAACGCGGTGCGTGACAGCCGCCTGATCGGTGAAGCCTTTTCGCGCATTCGCGGCGCCGGCGTCACCACGTTGGCGGAGGGAGTCAGCGCGTCTGAAACGCCCATCGCCTTCGAGGACTTTCTCAATGCGGGGCCGTCACGGGGCGATGTGCCCGGGACGCTGACATTTCCCCGCTTCCAACGCACGACCGACGCCTTTATCGCGGCATCTCGCGGCAAAACGGCGGTGTTCTATTTTGCGGGCCATGGCCTGCAGGTGAATGGCGAGAATTATATTCTTCTTGGCGACGGTCGCACCCTGGTGCCGGTGCTGCCTCTTCTGGATCGCTTGAGTGCTGAAGCGCGCGCCGTTGTTGTGTTCTTCGACGCCTGCCGAAACAATCCTTTCGCCACCGCGGCGCCGGCCCGGACCGATTTGCAGGTGCGCGTGACCCGCTCCGCCGTGCGAGCGAGCGCGTTTGGATTGCCAAACGCGATCTCCGTACGTGAAGCCGCCGCGGCGCAGGACGGATTGGCCCGTTTGCGACGTGGTGTGGGCGAAGGGGTGATGGTGGTGTTCGCCACCCAGGCGGGGGACGTCGCACTGGACCGCGTCTCGGTGGGGGACATGAACAGCCCGTTTGCGCGCGCGCTGGCGCGCCAAGTGGGCGAACGCCGTCAAGTGACGGGCGTGGTGCGCGCCATACAGGCTCAAGTGCTGCGTGAAACGAGTGGCGAACAAAACCCTGTGTCTGAAGACGCGTTGGGCGGCCGCCAGGTTTTTCTGGCCGGCCGGCCTGTGGTGCCCAATTAACATTGGGGCGGCCATCGGGGGGGCGTGCTATTGGGAATGAGGCGTCATCACGTCACATGCAGTCGCAGCGCTCTTGTCGCGAGCGGTGGAGCTGAGGCGGCCGCGGCGATGAGGTGGATCCGCGCATCACGCACCGATTGGCCTGGAGTGTCAGCGTGAATGTCTGATCGTCTATCCGCGCGGCCGCGTGTCCAGCTTTGGCGCTGGCGCACGGGGTGATTTGATGAGAGGGACCATGGCCTATCGCCGCAATGTGTGGGCCTGCGCCGCCATGCTGGCTGGTTTAGTTCTGTGGACGCCCGCGCCGGTCTATGCCGATGCGTTTGAAACGCTGGGCGCGTATCTGCAGGCACGCGACGAAGGGCGCGGGGCGGATGCCGCTCGGCTGGCGGCGCGTTTGGATGCGGATGCTCTCGCGGAACTTGGTTTAGAAGCCCGTGAAGCGCGCTTGTTCCGTTTGGAGTTGGCTGAAGTGCGCGCGGAGGCGGGCGATCTGTCCGGCGCCATCGATGGTGCGGGCATGGTTTTGGAACACATCCGGCGCGCTGAGGGGGAGGGCGCCTACGCGCAAGTCGAGGTGCTCGTCCTCTTGGCGCGCTGGGAGGCGGCGCAAGGCGACCGCGCCGCCGCTCTGGCGCATTTGGACGCCGCGATCGCGATTGCTGAACGCGTCTTAGGCGTCGAAAGCCCGGCGCTTTTGCCTCTTTTGCAGGAGCGCGCCGCCATCGCGCCGGCGCCGCCCGCCTCGCCGCGCTCGGAGATGGGCCTCTCCGCCCGCAGCGGGAGCACGTCCGATCGCATGGAACGCATTGAGCGCGCCCGCGATGCGCGGCGCGAAGGCGATGAGGCGCCGGCGGCGCGCGCCCTCGACGGTGAAACCGGCTTTCAGTTGGTGCGGGTGTTTTACGGCGCCAATCGGGCGCCAACCGGTCGCGAAACCCCCACGGCGTATTATGGCGGCGCGCGCGGCCCCTTGCAGACGGGAATCGTCACAGTATCGGTGCCCGATGAACGCGAATTGGGCTCCATTCCCAAGCCTAGTGTGTGGCGCTTGGAGTTTCGCCCAGATCCCCAAAAACATGTCATCGTGGAAGACTTAGAAACATTTCCCAACTTGGCGGTTTTTGTGGACGAGCTTCGCACAACACTGCGACGATCCCAAAAGCGCGAAGCGTTCATTTACATCCATGGGTTCAACAACGACTTTGACGCGGCTGCGGAGCGCACGGCGCAGCTGGCGGTCGACTTGGAGCTGGATGGCGCGCCGATTTTGTATTCTTGGCCGTCGCGGGGGCGTGTCTTTGGCTATGTGGCTGACGGCGCATCGTTGGTGCGGCCCGTGGTGGATGATTTGGCGCAATTTCTAACGGTGATCGCGCGCAATTCCGGAGCGCGCCGTGTGCATATCGCCGCCCACTCCATGGGCAATCGTTATTTGATGGCGGCTCTGGAGGAGCTGGAACGCGAGCATCGTGAAGGGGCGGCGCCGCTTTTCGATGAGATGGTGTTCGCCGCGCCGGACATTGATGCGGCCGATTTCGCCGCGCGTTTGCCCGATGTGCAGCGCTTGGCCGCTCGCATGACGCTTTACGCCAGTGCGAAGGACCGCGCTTTGCTGCTGTCGAAGCGCATCAATGGCGGGTATCTGCGGGCCGGCGATGCGGCTTCGCCTGTGATGCTGCGTGGCTTGGAGACCGTGGACACGACGCGGGCGCCGCGATCGTCCCTGCGTTCGGGACAAGGCCATAATGATGTCTTTGACGATGCTCTGGACGATTTCCGGTCCGTTATCTGGTTTAGCTTGGAGCCGCAGCAGCGCTGCATACTTGAGCCTCGCCAAAATAGGAACAGACGTGTGCTGTGGGCGTATGAGGTGCCCGATCGGGAACGCTGCGACGCCGACGTGTACGCCGCGGCCATCTTGTCCATGCGCCGGCTTGGTTGCGTGGCGACCGAGCAATTGCTGAACAATCAGGTGGAACTGACGACCGCCGCCGGCGATCAGGCCAGCGCCAAACGTTGGCGGGATGTCCGTGACATCGTCAGGGTGGCCTGCGGGGCTTAGGCGCACCTTGTGTAACCGCCGCGCTTAAAACCGCTCCGGCTACCCAGGGCTCCAGAGCCCCACGCTTGGCGATAGGGACCGCGAGTGTTAAAACCGCGGCTCCTGCGGCTCCTGCGGCTCCTGCGGCTCCTGCGGCTCCTGCGGCTCCTG
>CAZGCB010000116.1:0-7519 GCA_964524065.1 uncultured Caulobacterales bacterium
GCTCCTCGCACAACGGCTCGTAGAGTTCGCCCATATCCGCGGCGATATCCGCCAGATCCAAAGGCTGCATCGGCATGCGCCGCTCGCCGGCTTCCAAACGCGCGATGCGCAGCACAGCATTGAAGGTGGCCAGCAACTCGTCCGCATCGGCGACGGCGCCCTCCAACACCTTTTGCGTCGCGGGGTCAGAATCCATGCGTGCGCTTTCCAGACGATTGCGCAAGCGCGTCAACGGCGACCGCAAATCATGGGCGATGGAGTCCCCCGCATGACGCATGGAGGCCATGAGCTGCTCAATGCGCTCCAGCATGGCATTGAGATTGGCGGAGAGCACATCCAACTCGTCCGCCGCGCCGGTGCGCGGCGCCCGGCGGCTGAAGTCCCCACCCATGACATCCTGGGCCACGGTATTGAGTTGCTCCAAGCGCTGGTTGAACCGGCGGCTGACGATAACGCCGGAAACCAGCCCTAAACTCAGCACAAGGCCCAACGCCGTCCAGCCAGCATTGGCGACACGGCCGACGGCGCGGGACTCGTCTTCCACATCGAGCCCCACCAGCAGCCGGTAACCGCCCGGCAGCGTGTGTGAAAGACCGCGGGCGCGCCGGCGCTCGGCCGTCCCATCCTCACCGATCCGGCTAAAGGAAAAGCGCGATCGCCCATCCTCGTCCTGCGCACCGGCGGGCAGCGTATTGAGATTGCCCGATAGGCGCCCACCATGGGGGTAGGTCAGCAAATACAACCACTTTCCGTCACGCAGACTGCGGCGCACCACTTCCTGATTGACGCGGTTGACGCCCCCGCGGGCATACACGGCGGCGACGCCCTGCAGCTCCGCAGCCACCGCGCGATCCACGCGCCGGTCCATGGCGGCGGCGGCGGCGGCGTACACGAACACCAGCAGAAACGCGCTGGAGGCGGCGAAAATCGCCGCCGACAGCACCGTCATGCGAAAGGTGGTGGTGCGGATGAACGCGGGGAGCGCCGGCAGGCTGACCATGGCCCGCCTGCCTAGGCTTGCAGCCGGTAGCCGGAGCCGCGCACGGTGTGCAGCAAGGGCGTGTCGAAATCTTTGTCGATTTTCGATCGCAGGCGGGAGATGTGCACATCGATGACATTGGTCTGCGGATCAAAATGATAATCCCAGACCTTTTCCAGCAGCATGGTGCGGGTCACCACCTGGCCCTCATGCTTCATCAAAAACTCCAACAGCCGGAACTCCCGCGGCTGGAGCAAGATTTTCTCCCCGGCGCGGCTGACCGTGCGCGCCAGCAAATCCATTTCCAAATCACCCACCGCAAGCTTGGTCTGCACCGCTTGCGGATCGCGCCGCCGCAGCAGGGCGTCGATACGCGCCAGCAATTCACCGAAGGCGTAGGGCTTGGTGAGATAATCATCGCCGCCGGATTTGAGGCCTTCAATGCGCTGATCCACTTCCGACAAAGCCGAGAGGATCAGCACCGGCGTGCTGTCGCCGGCCGCGCGCAGATTCTCGATGACGGACAGGCCGTCCATCACCGGCAACATGCGATCCACGATCAACACGTCGTACTGGCCCGACTGTGCCATCTCTAAGCCAAGTGCGCCATCGGCGGCGTGATCCGCCACATGGCCGGACTCGGTCAGGCCCTTGCGCAGATAGGTCGCCGCCGTGGCGTCATCTTCAATGATTAGAAGCCGCATTGCCTCTCCGTCCCAAGCGCGCCCAGGATGAGCTTACTCCTCGGCAAAGCGCAAGGGCACCGCCCGGGCGCCGCGGCCATTGGTGACCCGCACCCGCACCACATTGCGCCCTTTGTCTCTGGCGTCGTCCACGATACCCTGGAAGGTGGCGACGGAGTCGACGCTCTCGCCGTTGATGGACAAGATCGCTTCCCCCGACCGCAGGCCGCGCTCGGCCGCTTCGCCGCCGGGCGTCACCGCCATGATGACCAAGCCCGGCCCATTTTCATCCAGCCCGAGACGCTCGCGATCATCGGCGTTTGGAGCCGCCAGGCGCATGCCGAACAAGTCTTGGCTCGCCTGCGGCGGCGGCGCACTTTCATCATCACCGCCGGTCGGCCGGGCGCCAATCTCGACCGTGATGGTGCGCTCACGCGCGCCGCGCAACACGGTGAAGCGGGTCCGCTCGCCCACCTCCAACGCGCCGACCCGTCGGGTCACGTCACGGGCGTCAGCCACCCTATCGCCATTGATGGCCAAGATCACATCATCGGGGCGAAAGCCCGCTTCGGCCGCGGGACTGTCGGGCACCACCTCGCCCACAAAGGCGCCGCTGGCGTCGTCCAGGCCATAGCTTTCCGCAAGATCGTCGGAAATCGATTGGATAGAGACGCCCAACCAGCCGCGCACCACGCGTCCGTCGTCGATCAAACGCTCGACAATATCGGCGGCGATGTTAGCCGGAATGGCGAAGCCGATGCCCACATTGGCCCCGATGGGCGAGGAAATCTGCGAGTTCACACCGACGACTTCGCCCTCCAGATTGAAGGTCGGCCCGCCGGAATTGCCCGGATTGATCGGCGCATCCACTTGCAAGAAATCGTTGTAAACGCCGAACTCGCCGCCAAGCTCACGGCCGGTGGCGGAGACAATGCCGGCCGTGGCCGTGCCGCCAAGGCGGAAGGGGTTGCCCACGGCCACCACCCAATCGCCGACGCGCGGGCCCTCGCCCTGTGCGAATTCGACGGTGGGGAAGCTCCGATCCGCATCGACCTTTAAGACCGCCAGATCCGTCGCAGCGTCGAGGCCGACAATCTCCGCCTCATATTCATCGCCGCCACGCATGGAGACCCGCACAGTCGTCGCGCCGTCCACCACATGGAAATTGGTCACCACATAGCCATCGGCGGTGATGAAAAACCCAGAGCCCGACGACATGCGCCGGCGCGTGCGCGGATCGGCGTTGGGTGCGCCGAATTGACGGAAAAACTCACGCATCTCCGGCGGCAGCTGACGGAATTGCTCTTCAAAGCCGTCGAACTGCGCGACTTGCTGTTCGCTTTCCACATCAATGCTGACCACCGCCGGGCTGACGTCTTCGATCAGATCCGCGAAGGAGTAAGGCGCGCCATTGGCCAGGCGCGGTTGGTCGGCGGCGGCGGAGGCCGTCAGCACGGCTCCGATGATCACAGCAAAACCCAAGCGTCTCATTGATGGCACAGACATGCTCCCTTCATCATGGGGACCCGTATTCCGGCCGCCAAACGCGTCCAAACTCCCAGCGCCGGGGACGGCCGACGCGTCGCGACGGATCCTGCTTCCTGTGTCACATAGGATGTCGCGGCCATCACTCCTATGGTGCGGGAGCTTACAATTCAGACACACACGCCTGCCCGCCGCAGCCCCGACAGGCCATGCCTCATCCCTCGCCGCGGGGCGGCGTCAAGCGCGTGCGCACCACGACCGGGCTGTGCAGCGTCCGGTGCACGGGGCATTTGTCGGCGATCTCCAATAGGCGCTGACGCTGACCCGCGTCCAGCGGGCCTTCGAGGATGAGGTCCCGCTCGATCACGTCCACGCGCGCCTTTTGGTCCTCATCGCACGCGGCGCAATCCTCAGCATGGGTCTTTTCATGCGTGAGACGCACGCTGACGCGCTCCAGCGGCCAGCCCTTGCGATCGGCATACATGCGCACCGTGATGGAGGTGCAGGCGCCGAGCGCCGCGTTCAGCAGCTCATAGGGCGTCGCGCCGGCGTCGGCGCCGCCGAATTTCGCCGGCTCATCGGTCAAAAACACATGATCGCGCGCCACCACATGATTAGTGTAGAGGCCCGTCCCCGTCTCAGCGACCGTCACGGCGTCCGGGCCGCCATGGGGCTTGGGCGCGGTCGGCGCGCCATCGTCCACGTAGCGCGAGGCCCACCCGGCGATGACCTGCGCCACCGCATCCGCATCGACGGGACGCGAGAGAAGATGATCCGCGCCATCCAAGCTGATGAAGCTTTTGGGATGTTTGGCGGCCAGAAACAGCGCCGTGGCGTGATCGATCGAGACGGTTTGATCCAGCGGCGCATGGGCGATCAGCAAAGCTCGGTCGAGATCGGTCGCCGCTTGCAGCACGTTTTGCTGGTCGATGTCGTCCAAAAACTGGCGCTTGATGGTGAAGGGCCGGCCGGCCAAGGACACTTCCGCCACGCCTTCGGCCTCGATGGTCGCGAGCCGATCGCCCAGCTGTTTCTTGACATTCTTGGCATCCGATGGGGCGGCGATGGTGGCGACCGCCTTTACCTCCGGCATGCGATGGGCCGCCACAAGCGCCGCCGCCCCGCCCAGACTGTGACCGATCAGGATGGCGGGCGCTTGGCCTTGCGCGCGCATGGCGTCGGCGGCACGCACCAGATCCTCGACATTGGAGGAGAAATTGGTGTTGGCGAAATCCCCCTCCGAATTGCCGAGGCCCGTGAAGTCAAAGCGCATCACGCCGATGCCGCTATCGGCCAAACCGCGAGCGATGCGCCGCGACGCCACAATGTCTTTGGAGCAGGAGAAGCAATGGGCGAACAGCGCCCAGGCCCGCGCCGGCCCGCGCGGCCGATCGATGCGCGCAGCCAGCGTCGCGCCGTCTGAGCCGGTGAACTCGGCTTTGTCCGTGGTGAACGCCATGGCGGCCTCCCTGCCCGGTGCGGGCCCTGGTGTGTGGGGCGTCGGCGGGCGCCTCGCCTGCCTCTTGCGGCGATGATGGCCGACACCGGTTGAGACGCGTTTAGCGTGTGTCGTCTGCGCCGCGGAAGACGGTGACCAGTGCAGCGGCGCCCAAAATCACGATGGCGAGGGGGGCGAGCCACAGGGCGACGCCAAAGCCTTGCGCCGGCGGACGCAGCAGCACGCTCTCGCCATAGTGCTCGGCCATGAAGGAGCGGATCTCGGAATCGCTGCGGCCGTCGGCGACGGCGTCCAACACCACCTGGCGCATGCGCACGGCGATTTCGGCGTCGGAGTCGGCGATGGACTGGCCGTCGCAGACCATGCACGCGAATTCACGCATCAAGGAGCGCGCGCGGATCTCCGCTAGGCTTTGTTGCTGCACCTTAGGCTCCGCCGCATCCTCGCGCGCGGCCGCCGGGCCCGCTAAGGCCAGCGCCAACAGCATCCCAAAAGCGATCGGGATCAGCATGGCGAGCGCGCGCTGCGCCGCCTCCCGCCACCGGCTCATGACCGGCCTCCCGCAGCATCCATCGCAGCGCCGGCGGACACGGAAGCGGGCGCGGCGGCGGGTGGTGCGGCCGGCCCTGGCCGTTTTGCGTCCGCAGTCGCATCAGAGGAGGAGGCCTGTCGCGCGCGCCATGCGACACCGCCCCATGCCAGCGCGGCGCCGAGGGCGGTGAGGCCCGCCCCCCAAAACACCATCCAAATCATGGAATGCAGTGTCACCCGCACCGTCCAGGACACGCCGCCATCCTCGCGCACCTGCGGCGGGCCGAGGGCGATATAGACATCCCCGCTCAGCTCGCCCTCAATCGCCACCTCGCTGGTGACCCCGTCGGAGGCGAGATAAACCCGCCGCTCCGGCTCAAACACCAGCGGGGCGCGCCCCTCGCGCGTGACGATGACGCGGGCGCGATCGGCGACATAATTGGGCCCGTCCAGCGTCACCACGTGGCGCAACTCCGCCACCCCGCCAGGCCAAGCGAGACGCTCGCCCGCCGCCAGCAAGCCTTGGCGCTCCATGGGAAACGCGGCGCCAAAGCCCGCGCCCAGCGCCAGCAGGCCGATGCCCGCATGGGCGATGGGCCCGCCCATCAGTGTCGGGCGCAGGCGCACACGGCTGAGGGCGCTGGCCCATCCCGCCTCCCGCAGGCCCAGGGCGTGCGCCGCGTGCAGACCGCCGCCGAGAATCATCCATGCACCGGTGAACACGGCGAAGGACGGCCCAAAGCCGCCGCCCGCCAGCGCCATGGCCGCAGCCGCAAGGCCAGCGAGGCCGAGCGCGACGCCGGCCCACAACCGCTCGCGCGCCGCCCATCCCCCGCCCCAGGCCGTGATGACGGCCAAGGGCGTGACGGCGAAGGCTAAAGCCGACACCGGTAGAGCCGCGGCGTTGAAATAGGGCGGGCCGACGCTGAGCAGTGGGCCGCCGAGCCCTTCCACCACCAGCGGCCAGAGCGTGCCGGTGAGCACCACCGCCGCCGCCGATACGAGAAACAAATTGTTGAGAATCAACAGCCCTTCACGGCTGAACAGGCGCGGCGTCGGTCCCGGCGCGCCGAGCGCCCCGCCGCGCCAGGCGAACAGCGCCAACGCCGGCGTCAGCGCGGCGGCCAAAATCATCAGCAACACCGCCCCGCGCGAAGGGTCCACGGCGAAGGCATGCACCGATGTCAGCACGCCGGAGCGGGTGAGGAAGGTGCCAAAGATCGACAGGCTGAACGCCAAAATGGCCAGCAGCGCCGTCCAGCCGGCGACGAGGCCGCGCCGCTCCGTCACCAAGGCGCTGTGGAACAGCGCCGCCGCCAGCAACCAGGGCATGAGGCTGGCGTTCTCCACCGGGTCCCAAAACCACCAACCGCCCCAACCCAACTCATAATAGGCCCAGTAGGAGCCCAACCCGATGCCGGCGGTCAGCGCGGCGAACCCCGCCAGCGCCCAGCGGCGCTGCGCGCGCGCCCAGGCGCGCTGCTGATCCGCGATGGCGGCGGGCGGCGACCACAGCGCCGCCACGGCCAAGGCGAAGGGCACGGCCAAGCCCACATAGCCGAGATAGAGCATGGGCGGATGCAGCGCGAGCGCCGGGTCCTGCAACAGCGGATTAAAGCCCTGCCCCTCCCAGGGCGCCGGATTGAGGGGCGCGAAAGGGTTGGAGGTGAACAGGGTGAAAGCGAAAAACGCCACCGACAGAGCGCCAAGCACGCTCAGCGCGCGCACGGTGAGGGCCGGCCCCACACCGGGGCGCGCGGCGAAAGCGGCGCTGAAGCCCGTGAGCACCAGGCACCAGAGCAGCATGGAGCCTTCATGATTGCCCCAGGCCGCGGTGATCTTGTAGAGCAGCGGCTTGTCAGTGTGGGAGTGCGTCGCCACCAACGCCAGCGAAAAATCGGACGCCAGGAACGCGGAAATCAGGCTCAGCATCGCGAAAGCGGTGAGGCCGAACGCCGCGAGACTCGCTCGCCTGGCCACCGCCAACCGGTCCGCAGCGCCGGCGACAGCTTGCACCACGCAAAAGGCCAGCGCCAAAGCGGCGGCCCAGCGGCCCCAATCGGGTGTCGTGAGCGCATCCATCATGGCGCATAGCCCCCATCGGAGGGCGAGGCAGCGTCGTTCGCCGTCACAAAGCCCGCCGCGTCGGCGCTGACGCCCATGGCCGCTTCGGCGGAGACGTCGCCACAGCTGTTGGCGAGCTGGGGCGCCTGCGCGATTTCTCGCGGCTGGTAGCTTTCATCATGCTTGGCCAACACGCGCCGCGCCTCAAACGGGCCGGGTCCGGCATAGGCGCCTTGGGCAATAACGCACTGGCCCTCGCGGAAGAGATTGGGCACCGGCACGGCATAGCGGATGTCCATGCCCGCGGCGTCATCCACC